>NZ_JAAPBF010000282.1 GCF_022695985.1 Streptomyces sp. NP-1717
TCACACGGGGACGGCCGTGACCGCCGACTCGCCGCCCTCCGGCTGCCACACCGCCGCGAGATCGCGCCGGGCGCGCGCGACGCGCGACCGTATCGTCCCGACCGGGCAGCCCAGCGCGTCGGCGGCCTCCGCGTACGAGAGCCCGATGAGCCGGGTCAGCACGAACGCCTGCCGGCGCCCCGGATCCATCGCGGCCAGCGCGTCCGCGAGCGCCACCGACTCCTCGAAGCCCGGGAGATGCCGCGGCTGGGCCCGGTCCGCGACGGTCACCCAGTCCGCGGTGTCGGCGATCCGGGGCCGTACGGCCGCACGCCGGTAACGGTCCACGACCACACGGCGCGCGATCGCCAGCAGCCACACCCGCGCGCAGGAGCGCCCGGCGAACCGCGCGAGGCTCGCCAGCGCCCGCAGATAGGTCTCCTGGGTGAGGTCGTCGGCGCCGCGCACGTCGGCGCTGAGGTGCGCGACGAACCGGCGTACGTCGTCGTACGTCGCCCGTACGAACAGTTCGGCGGCTCTCCGGTCACCGAGACCGGCGGCCAGGGCCCACGCGGTGATCTCGGAGTCGTCGGCGGACCGTCCGGCGGAGTCACTGAACGGATCGCTGAACGAGTCACTGAATGAGTCATTGACTGACTCAGGGAACGGGTCGGTGACGCGGGCGCGGTGGCCGGTCGTCGGATGTATGCGGGTGGGGGGTATGTGTGCTGGGGGTACGCGCGTGGGCACAGGTGTGTGCCGGGCAGCAGGTATCACGGGATGTCCTTCGCGTCCGGGCCGCCGGGCCCGTGGAATCGGAGCGGTGGAGTGTGTGGAGTGGGGACAGCGCTCAGGACGGAAGGAGTGGCGGCCCGCGCCTCGACACGACGTGCGGGGCCGGGAGTTGGGCCGGGGGCCGGATCGGCCGGTACGGCACCGGGGGTGCGAGCACCCGGAGGTGGGCGGGCGCCCCGCCGCTCAGCACCTCGTGGGCGAACCGGAGCCGCGCGTACGCCAGGCCGTACGCGAACCCGCAGGCGAACAGCGTGAGTACGCCCACCAGCCGTACGAAGGCGCGGTCACCGCGCCACAGCCACCAGCCGCACACGAGACCGGCGAGCAGGTGGGCGACGAGCATGCCGGAGGCGAGACCGGAGCTGTCCAGCAGCCCGGACAGCCCCTCCGCGCCGAGGAGTTCACCGAAGGCCACGTGCGGGATCTCGCCGCTGTCGCCGGGTGCACCGTCGCCCCCGCGCCCGCCGCCCCCGTGGCCGCCGTGTCCGGCGTGGGCGCCGGGCGGGCGGGGGTGCAGTCCGCCGAACACGGCGTGCAGCAGCAGTTGTCCGGCGGCGCTCGCGCCGACGATCATCGCGCCGCCGCGTTCCTTCCGGGACAGCCACCAGCCGGCCGCGCACACCGGCGGGAAGGTGAGGGCGAGGACGCGGGGTGGCAACGGGCCACCGGACGACAGGGCGTGGCCGAGCCCGGACACCACGACACACACGGCGGCGAAGACCGCGGCGCGTGCGAGGCGGAGTGCGGGTCCGGCTCCCATGGCCGCCATGGTGCCAGCGTGACAGGGCGGTCGGGAAAGCCCACCTGATGGGCATACATCGGATGTTCACGCGCTATGCGAGGACAAGGAGTTGGTGTGATCCAGCTCACATGAAAGACCCGGGAACTTATCGGGCCCGGCCACCGACCCCTCACACAGTACGGCCGTGCGTCAATCCGTACGACGGCTTCGGCCCGTAGGGCGGTTTCGGCTTCGCCGCGCGTCCACGTCCGTCCACGTCCGTCCATGTCCGTCCGCGTCCGTTCGCGACGCCCCGCGTCAGCCGGCGCGCACCACCCGGACACGCGCGTCCGGGGAACCGGACGGTAGCCGTCCGCACCGCAACCTCCGCATCTTCTCCACCATCCGTCCCACCCCTGTCACCTGCCCCGGATCACCGGACAACAGGCCCCGGTGCAGGGGGCGTTGCCCATATGAATTCCATTCAGTTGCCATGGAGCGGGGCACGCCGGATCGCCATACTTTCCACAGAGACGAACCTCGACATGGTCGATTCGGAGCGTGCTGTGATCGACGAGACGACAGCCGGACTGCTGGAGGCGGCAGGTCCGCAGATGTACCGGCGTAACGCCTTCCGTATCACCGGCCTGCCCACGGACGCCGACCGGCGGGCCGTGCGGCAGCGTCAGCAGCGCATCACGCCCGCGCTGGAACTCGGCGCCGACGTCGACCTCGGGCACTCGCTCCCCGTCCGGCTCGACGACGTCCGTGGCGCCTTCGACCGCATACTCGGCGATCCGCGCCGCCGGCTGGTCGACGAGTTGTTCTGGCTGTGGGACGGGGCCGCCGACGCTTCCACGAACGGCGCGAGCGCGAGGGCCGCGACGACACCTTCCAGGACGGCAACGGCGTCGGCAACGGCGTCCACGTGCCCGTGCCCGAAGACCCTGCACCACGACCACGACGCCGCCGTCCGCGCCCACAGCGCCGCGCTCGACCTGGAGGTAGAGAACGACGCGGTGTCCGCCGGACCCCACCTCGACGAAGCCGTCCGGCTCTGGTCCAACGCCGCCCGGCTCTGGGGCCAGGTGCTCAGGCGCGCCGCCTTCTGGGACCACGTGCGGCACCGTATCGACGTACTCGACGACCGGCAGCTCGACGAGTCGGTGATCGACACCTTCCGCGACGCGATGCCGGGCACCCTCGTCAAACCGCTCATCGAGCTGGCCGCGGCGGCACCGGCGCCCGCCGACCGCCTCCGGCTCGCCAAACTGGCGCGCGACTGGCCACTCGTACCGGCCGGCATGGTCGACGACCAGCTGGAAGAGGCCGCCGCGCCTCACTACGAGTCGCTGCGCGCGACCGCGAAACGGGCGTCGTCCCAGTTGGACGGGGGGAACTGGGACGGCGCCGCGGCCGAGGTGTACGACCACGCCCTGCCCGCACTGGCACTGCTGGAGTCGCTCGTCCCGCACGCCCGGCACCGGCGCACCGCGAGCGCCCGCAACGATGTCGCGGTGCTGCTCAACAACTGCGCCACCGCCGCCACGGACGGGCTCGGTCCGGCCGCCAACCTGAACGCGTCGAAATGGTTCCGTACGGCGGCCGAACTGGCGACGGACCCGGTCACCCAGCAGACGGTCAGGACCAACCGCGACGGCCTGCGCGACATGATGACGACGTTCAACCAGATCCGTTCGCAGGTCGACCAGTTGGTCGCCGCCGGACGTATCGGCCTCGCCAGGACCCTGCTGCTGAACGTGAAGCGTCAGTTGGCCGGAGGCCCGGGGTCCGAGGAGATCGACCGCATGCTGGCCGGTCTCCAGGGCGCGCGGCCGGGGACGTCCGGACCGCGCCCCGGGCGTGGACGGGTGCTCGCCTGGGCCGTGCTGGCGCTCGTCCTCCTGGGCCTCCTCGTGGCGAGGATCGCGGGGGCCTTCGACGACGAGGGCGGCGGCAGCGACAGCTACCGGCAGCAGGGCGGGACGGCCGTCATCTCGGCGGAGAACGTCGAGGACAACGACCGGCCGGGCAGGTGCATCGGGAGCAAGTCGGACTGGCGGCCCGGCGAGCGCGCGGTGGACGTCGTCCCGTGCGACGAAGCGCACTGGGGTGAGGTGGTGGCCTACGAACTGCTGGCGGACACCGCGTCCAGGTATCTGACGGGGAAGTATCCGGGAGCCCAACAGGCGACCGCGCTCGCCCGGTTCCGGTGCGAACTCGCCCTGGCGCGCCTCGGTTCGGAGGGGAAGGGGCTCAAGGTGACCTACACGGTGCCCCCCGAGAGCGCCTGGGACCCCAAGGGGCCCCTGCTGGACGAGTACACGACGTGTGTGGCGCACTGGCCGGACGACCGTTACATGACGGGGGACGACCAGGTGCGGCTTGACGTACCGGTCTCGACCGAACCGGCTCTGATGGGCACGTTCGGCCAGCGCATCGAGGAGAACGCACCCGTGGGTTCGTGCGTCCAGACCAAGAAGGATCTGTCCCTGGAGTCGGTCGGCATCCCCATCGTGCCCTGTGAGGAGCAGCATTGGGCCGAGATCGTGGGCTATCCCGTTCTCTACCCCGACGGCACCGGTGAGTGGCCTGGCAACGACGCCGTCTACGTGCGGGCGAAGGCGGCGTGCGAGGAGGAGACGAAAGGCTATAACCGCACCATGGTCCTGAACGTCACCTATCCCGCTCAGGACTGGTGGACGTGGAACGCCAAGGACAGCCCGATATACGCGATGTGCGCCCTGTCCTACACGGGCGACAGCACATTCACCGGCGGGCTGCGATGACACGCCGGTCCGACGGAACAAGCCCGTCCGACGCACGGCTACCGATGATGACCATGGAGGAGAAACGGGTGGTGGGGGTCAAGGGGGCGGCTCTGCGGGTCAGTTCGCCGGAGAAGGCACAGGCCGTCTTCGAACTGGCGGGCGTGTCGGTGACCATCGGCCGCGCCGTACCGGAGCGGGCACCCGACGTCGGACTCGGACCCGATCCGCAGCGCTGGGTCGGCAGGCTGCACTGCACGCTCGACTTCGCCGACGGCATGTGGTCGGTGACGGACAACGCGAGCGTCAACGGAACGCTGCTGAGGCACGGCGACACCATCGAACGGCTCCAGGCGCGCAAACGCATACAGCACGGGGACACCCTGCTGATCCTCGGCGACATGGACCCCGAAGGGGAGCCGGTGTACTGGGAGTTGACCTTCCTCGACCCGCACACCACCCGGCCCGCGCCGTTCGGTTCCCCGTCGGACGTACGGCACACCGGACCGTGCCTGCGCTACGACTGGGTCGCCGCCAGGGCGTACCGCAACGAGGACGGCGAGGAGACCCTGATCACCGGACTGCGCCCGCAGGGCCACCAGTTGCTGCGCTACATGGCGGGCCGCAGCACCAGCGGCGCGGCCGTCGCCTGCGAACACGCCGAGCTCATCACGGCGTTGTGGGGCGCGCACGAGGAATGGGCCCCGCACCGCTCGTACAGCAGGGCCGACATCGCGGGCGTCGTACGGGCCGTACGCCGCTGCGTCGAGGCGGATCCGTCGAACCCGAAGATCCTGGAGACGGTGACGGGGATCGGCTACCGGCTCAACGTGCTGGCGGGTGGGGGGAGTACGGGGCAACAGGGGGCGTCAGGGCTATGACACTGCTCGTCAGTGGTGACCGGGTCAGCGACACCCTCGTGATCGACCGCCCGCTGGGCGAGGGGGCGTTCGCCGAGGTCCACCGGGTACGCCACAAATACCTCGGCTGGCAGGCGATGAAGCTGTTCAAGCGCGTCGCGTCCCTGGAGGAGACGCGCCGGATGCTCGACGAGGCGCGCTTGCTGTCGACCCTCGGGCACCCGAACATCGTCCGCCTCTTCGACGCGAACACCGTCCGCACACCGGAGGGGCTGCGGGGCTTCTTCACGATGGAGTACGTCGCGGGCGGCAGCCTCGAACGGCTCGCCGCCGCGCACAAGTCGATGGTGCCCAGGGACCTGGTCGCCGAGGTGATGACACAGATCGCGAGCGGTCTCGCCGTCGCCCACGACCAGGACCCGCCGATCGTGCACCGGGACGTGACCCTGGCCAACGTCCTGATCGGCTACGACGGAACGGGCATGCGGGTACGGGTCAGCGACTTCGGGCTGGCCAAGCGCGCCGACCCGTTCACTCATCTGGCCAGCGCCCAGGGGACGTACGCCTTCATGGCGCCCGAGGTGATGCGTAACCAGGGCTATTCGTGCGCCAGCGACGTGTGGTCGGTCGGCGTGATCGCGTATCTGCTGCTCACCAACCGCTTCCCGTTCCATCAGGGCGGCGAGGAGTTCTCGTCGTTCTCCTTCGGGCGGTTCAACCGGTCGCTGCTCCCGCCGAGCAGCTACAACGACGAGGTCGACGCGGACCTGGACCGCATCGTGCTGGCCACCCTCGAACTCGACCCGCGGAACAGGCCGGCCACGGCCCAGTTCCTCGCCGACGCGCTGCGCGAGCGTGCGGAGGCGATGGCCGGTGCGGGGGCCGGTGTCCCCGGCTCCGGTACGTCCGGGGCCTCGCGGCCCGCGGGGGAGCCGCCCGGGCCCGCCGCCACCAGACGTCCTGTCGGACCGCCCACGGAACGCGCGCGGCGGCTGGCCGAAGAAGCACTCGCACTGGCCCGCTCGCCGGGGGAACTCGACCGCGCAGCCGACCTCATGGAGGAGGCCGTCAACTTGTCGCCGTACCTGCGCGACCGGTATCTGTCCAAGCTCACGCTGTGGCGCCGGGGGGTGATGATGTGAGCGGGCGGCTGTCCCGGCTGCGGGAGGATCTCCGGCAGCGCCGGCACCACCGCGCCTTCCGGATCGCGCCGCTGCCGTGGGACGAACCGTCGCGCGAGGAGCTGGAGCGGCTGCTGGCGTCGGTGGCGGCGGCGGTCGCCGCGCCGGCCGAGGCCGTGGAGACGGCGGTGGAGACCGCCGGTCAACCACCGTCCGCCGAGGACCCGTTGGACGAGAAGGCGCTCGCGGACGCCGCCACGAATCTGTGGCGTGCCCAGCGCAGGCTCACCCGGCAGGGCGAGGCGGCGTCCTCGCGCTCCCGGCAGACCGGGCGCTATCTGCGGTCGTGCCGCGAGGCGCTGGACGACGCCGGTCTGCTCGTACAGGAGCACGAGGGCGACGCGTTCCACACCGGCCGGTCGCTGGAGGCGCTGACCTTCGAGGAGGATCCGTCGCTGACGGCCGAGACGGTCCTGGAGACCATCAGGCCGACGATCTATCTGCACGGCCGTCGTATCCAGATGGGCCAGGTGATCGTCGGCTGCCCTCCGGCCCCGGCCCCGGCCCCGGCGGCGGCACCGGCATCCGTTCCGACGGCGGGCTCCGCGCCGGAACGCGTAACCGGCCCCGTACCGGAAACCGCGCCGGAGCCGGAGGACGCCGTCCCCGCTCCCGCCCATGCTCCCGCTCCCGCCCGCGAAACACCGTCCAGCTCGGACCACGAGAGGACCGATCATGCGTGACACCGTCGACTTCGGTATCGACCTGGGTACGACCAACAGCGCCATCGCCGTCGTCGAGGGCGGCACCGTCTCCGTCATCAAGAACAACGACGGCTGGGACATCACACCCTCGGCGGTGTGGCTGCCCAAGGAGGGCAGGGTCCACGTCGGCCGCGCCGCGCGCGACCGCGTGGAGCACGATCCGGCGAACGCCACGGCCGAGTTCAAGCTGGAGATGGGCCTCGCCGACTCGCGGAAGACCTTCGCCACCGCCGGAGTCTCCCTCAGCCCGCCGCAGCTGTCGGCGGAGGTTCTGCGCTCGCTGCGCGCGGACGCCGCGCACCACTGCGGCACCCCGCCCGAGTCCGCGGTGATCACCGTCCCCGCGGCCTTCGCGCTGAACCAGAACAAGGCCACCATGGAGGCCGCCGAGCTCGCCGGATTCACCTCCGCGTGCCCGCTGGTGCAGGAGCCGACGGCGGCGGCCTTCGCCTACGGATTCCAGGACGCGACCGACCGTGCGTACTGGATGGTGTTCGACTTCGGCGGCGGCACCTTCGACGCCGCTCTGGTCAGCAAGCGCGACGGCGACCTCCGGGTGCTCAACCACGCGGGAGACCCCTACCTCGGCGGCAAGCTGATCGACTGGGCGCTGATCGAACGGCTGCTGGTGCCCGCCGCGGCCGCCGAGCTGGGCCTGACGGACATGCGCAGGGACAACCCGCGGTGGCGCGCCAACTTCGCCAAGCTGAAGCGCGCGGCCGAGGACGCGAAGATCCATCTCTCCCGGCGCGACCAGGTCGACCTGCTGATCGAGCTCAACGACGCCGACGGCAACCCGCTCACCCTCGAACACACGCTGACCCGCGGGGAACTGGACGCGATCGCCGAGCCCTTCTACGTCCGGGCGATCAACCTGTGCCGCGACGCGCTCGCCGAGGCGGCGCTCGGTCCGGACGACATCGACCGGCTGCTGCTCGTCGGCGGCGTCACGCTCTCTCCCGGGCTCCGGGAACGGCTGGCCGACCCGCGTCACGGCCTCGGCATCGAACTCGACGTGAGTCTCGACCCCACGACGGTCGTCGCCCGTGGCGCGGCGATCTTCGCCAGTACGGTGCGGATCCCGCAGTCCAAGTCGGCGCCGGTGCCGGCCGGGCAGTTCGCCGTCGAGCTGT
>NZ_JAAPBF010000283.1 GCF_022695985.1 Streptomyces sp. NP-1717
GCGTCGCCGCCGTTGTCGCCGCTCCCGACGAGCAGCACGACCCGCGCCCCGTACACCCGCCCTCTCCGCCGCAGCAGATCAGCGCACGCGGCGGCCAGTCCGGTCGCCGCGCGCTGCATCAGTACGCCGTCGGGGAGCCGGTCCATCAGCTCCCGCTCGGCGGTCCGTACGGTCTGAACGCTGTAGGCAGTACGCATGGAACGAGTCTGCCGCACCGGACGCGGCGTCACCCCTCCGCGATCACCACGGCCGACGCGATCCCCGCGTCATGGCTGAGCGACACGTGCCAGGCCCGTACGCCCAGTTCCGCCGCCCGCGCCGCCACCGTCCCCCGTACCCGCAGGCGCGGCTGCCCGCTCTCCTCGACGTACACCTCGGCGTCCGTCCAGTGCAGCCCGCCCGGCGCGCCCAGCGCCTTCGCCAGGGCCTCCTTGGCCGCGAAACGGGCGGCCAGTGAGGCGATTCCGCGCCGTTCGCCGCTCGGCAGCAGCAACTCCCGCTCGCAGAAGAGCCGGTCGGCCATGGCCGGTGTGCGCTCCAGCGACGCCGCGAAACGTTCGATCTCCGCGACGTCGATCCCCACCCCGATGATCACTGCACTGCCCCATCTCTCACTCGCCGTGGCTCACTCCACGGTCACGGACTTCGCCAGATTCCTCGGCTGGTCCACCTCGTTGCCGCGCGCCGTCGCCAGTTCGCACGCGAAGACCTGCAACGGCACGGTCGAGACCAGCGGCTGAAGGAGCGTCGGCGTCACCGGGACACGGATGAGATGGTCCGCGTACGGCACCACCGCCTCGTCCCCCTCCTCCGCGATCACGATCGTCCGCGCGCCCCGCGCCCGGATCTCCTGGATGTTCGACACGATCTTGTCGTGCAGCACCGAACGCCCGCGCGGAGAGGGTACGACGACCACCACCGGCAGGTCCTCCTCGATCAGCGCGATCGGCCCGTGCTTCAGCTCGCCGGCCGCGAAGCCCTCGGCGTGCATGTACGCCAGCTCCTTCAGCTTCAGCGCGCCCTCCAGCGCCACCGGGTGGCCGACGTGCCGCCCCAGGAAGAGCACCGTCTTCTTGTCGGCGAGGGAGCGCGCCAGCTCCCGTACCGGCTCCATCGTCTCCAGCACCCGCTCCACCTCGTGCGAGATCCGCGACAGGTCGCGGATCACGGCGCGGATCTCGTCGCCGTACTTGGTGCCGCGCAACTGCCCCAGATACAGCGCGACCAGATAACAGGCCACGAGCTGCGTCAGGAACGCCTTCGTGGAGGCGACCGCGACCTCCGGGCCCGCGTGCGTGTAGAGCACGGCGTCCGACTCACGCGGAATGGTCGAACCGTTGGTGTTGCAGATCGCGAGGACCGTGGCGCCCTGGTCGCGCGCGTGCCGCAGCGCCATCAGCGTGTCCATCGTCTCGCCGGACTGGGAGATCGCGATGACGAGGGTGCGGGTGTTCAGGATCGGATCGCGGTAGCGGAACTCGCTCGCCAGCTCCACCTCGCACGGGATCCGCGTCCAGTGCTCGATGGCGTACTTCGCGATCAGCCCGGCGTGGAAGGCGGTCCCGCACGCCACGACGACGACCTTGTCGGCCGCGCGCAGCACACGGGAGGGGATCCGCACCTCGTCCAGCGTCAGCGAGCCCTCGGCGTCGATACGGCCGAGGAGGGTGTCGGAGACGGCCTTGGGCTGCTCGGCGATCTCCTTGAGCATGAAGTAGTCGTAGCCGCCCTTCTCGGCGGCCGACGCGTCCCAGTCGACGTGGTAGGCGCGCACGTCGGCCGGCGCGCCGCCGAAGTCGGTGACCGTCACACCGTCGCGGCGCAGCTCCACCACCTGGTCCTGGCCCAGTTCGATCGCGGAGCGGGTGTGGGCGATGAAGGCCGCGACGTCGGAGGCGAGGAACGACTCGCCGTCGCCGACGCCCACCACGAGCGGCGAGTTGCGGCGGGCGCCCACGACGACGTCCGGCTCGTCCGCGTGCACGGCGACCAGGGTGAACGCGCCCTCCAGCCGCCCGCACACCTGCCGCATCGACTCGGCCAGTTCGCCGCACGAGGAGAACGCCTCCGCGAGCAGGTGCGCCACGACCTCCGTGTCCGTCTCGGAGGCGAGGTCGTGGCCGCGGGCGGTCAGCTCGGCGCGGAGCTCGGCGAAGTTCTCGATGATGCCGTTGTGCACGACGGCGACGCGGCCCGCGTTGTCGGCGTGCGGGTGGGCGTTGGCGTCGGTCGGGCCGCCGTGCGTGGCCCATCTGGTGTGGCCGATGCCGGTGTTGCCGCTCGGCAACGGGCCCTCCACCAGCGCCTTCTCCAGATTGACGAGCTTGCCCGCCTTCTTGACCGAGGCCAGCCCGCCGTCGGCGAGGACCGCGACACCGGCCGAGTCGTAGCCGCGGTATTCGAGCCGCTTGAGACCGGCGATGACCACATCGAGCGCCGACTGTCCGCCTACGTAACCCACGATTCCGCACATGTCGGGCAGCCTACGGCGGCCGGTACCGCCGCCCCGGCAGCGCTCGCGCGCGACACCCGGCCGGCTCGGCCCACCCGGTCCCACCTGGGGCGACCGGCGGACGCGGCTACTCCATGCGATACGGCTTTGTCACCGAAAGCCTCTGGTGGCGGCCACCTCCGACCGCTTTCAATGGATGACCGTGACGATGACCGCGACGCTGCGCACCTTGATCACCCTGCCGCGGATGCTCCGCCACGGGGCCGCCGTCGGCGCCCATCTGCCCCCGGACGCGGCGGTCGTCCTGGACCCGCCCGCGCCGGAACTGCGCGCCGCGCTCACCGCGGCGTACGCGGGCGACCACGGGCCCGCCAGGGATCTGCTCGCCGCGACCCGCGTCGGCGCCGAGTGGGAGCGGCGCGGCGGGTACGTGCCACGGCTGGCCGAGAGCGCGCTGCACAGCCCCGGCTGGCTGGACGCCTGGCTCGCCGAGTCGCCGTCCGATCCGGACGCCGTACTGGTCAAGGCCGAGCACTGCGTGCGGCAGGCGTGGGAGATACGGACGAGCGCGCGGGCGAGCAGCGTCTCGCGCGACCAGTTCCAGGCGTTCTTCGCGCTGCTCGACGACGCGGTCCCGGTGATCGGGGCCGCGGCGGAGCTGAACCCCACCGACCCGGTGCCGTGGCAGGTCGCGCTCACCCACGCGCGGGGCAGCCAGGCGCCGCGCGAGGTCTTCGACTCGTACTGGGCGGAGGCGGCCGCCCGCGCGCCGCACCACTACGGCTGCCATCTCTCGGCGCTCCAGTACCTGTGCGACAAGTGGTACGGCTCGCACACGGAGATGTTCGACTTCGCCGAGCGCGCGGCGGAGCACGCCCTGCCGGGCTCGAAGCTGCACGCGCTGCCGCTGCTGGCGGCCGTCGAGTACGACGTGGTGGCCGACGGCACCCCGGCGGAGGGCGACCGGATCGACCGGTCGCGGATACACGCCGCGCTGAAGCGGGCACTGGAGCTGTCGGACGCGTATCCGCAGGGCGATCCGGAGGTGGCGGGGGTCCGCAACCATCTGGCGCTGATGCTGGTGCTGGCGGACCGGCACGGGGAGGCGCTGGAGCAGTTCCGGGCGGTGGGGGTGCACGCGACGGAGTACCCGTGGGCGTATCTCGGGGACGCGCGCCAGGAGTTCCTGGAATTCCGGGCGGGCGTACGGATGCATGTGGCGGCTCGGATGCCGTTCTTCTCGCGGCCCAGACCCCCGGGGCCGCCGGCGCCGCCCGACCGGCACGAGCCCGCCCCGGGCGCCCCGCACTGTCTGGCGCTGGTCGCGGCCCCGCCGCACACCGTCGCCGACGCCGCGCTGATGTGCGGCGTCCCGCTGCGCATAGCCCCGGCGCCGGGGCGGTCCTCGTACGTCGAACTCGCCGCCGATCCCGAGCCCGGCGTCCGCGCCACTCTCCTCGGCGAGGACCGGCTGACGGCCGCCGCCGACAACTTCACCACCGGCGAACCGTGGCCCGCGCTCGTCCTGCGCCGGACCGGCGACCGGTACGGCTTCACCCTGTTCCAGCAGGGCGAGAAGGTCGCCGACCACGACTGGGACCCGGCGGCGCCGGTCCCCGACCACGCGGCCGTCACGGCGACGGCCGGCACCCTGGCGACGGTGTACGGCCTTGCCGACGCCCGCCCGGTCGCCGGCCTCCTGCGCGGCTCGGACGACCCCGCCCGCCGCCAGTCCGCCCTGCTGGCCGCGCTCGGACTGCCGCCGCTCCCGGCGGGTTTCGGCACCCGCGACGAAGTCCTCACGACCCTCGCCGACGCCCGGGTCCTGGCCCGGCGCGGCTTCTTCGCGGGCATAGTCGACACCCTCTCGGGCGACCCGACGGGCCGCCCGCCCCGGCCACGCCGCCCCCGCTGGTGGGCCCTGCGCGTCGCGGCACTGCTGCTGTTCGTCCCGGTGATGGCCTACGCCTGGTGGTCCCCGGACATCGGCTGGTTCCGCGCGTCACTGTCGACGATCGCGACGTGCTACATAGCGGCCCAGCTGACGGGCGCGTGGAGGCGGCGCCGCCGCCTGACGAAGGGCTGACACCCCGGCCGGCCCGGCCGGGTGGTGCGGCCATACCTCGAACACGCCTGCGCGCTCAGCCCCGGTGCGGCTGTTGTGCCACAGCCTGGCGGAGTTCGCCCTGGTCGGGCAGGAGGCCGGTGATCCGCGTCCAGATCGTCCTGGCCTCCACGCGGACGAGCCTGAACGTGCTCGCCGGGGTGATCCGCTCCTCGGCCACCGGCTCGGCGGGCAACTCCCGCAGCCAGTAGCCGAGGGGGCCGCAGTCCCAGACGGCGAAGCCGCGCGTCTCCGCAGCCTCCTTGCCCTCGTGATGAGTCCGCCAGGCCGAGGTCAGGCGCCAGCTCGACCGGAGCTCGGAGATCAGGTCGGCGACGAGCGCCTGCGCCGGCTCGCCGAGCCCGCCGCCCGTCGTGAGGGCCTGGCGGATCGCCGCGCGCTCGTCCTCGGCGGACCGTACGACTCCCCCGCCCTCCAGTACGGCGAGACCCGCCTCGACGGTGCCGATGGTCGTCTCGACGAGGGAGGGAGCCGTGTCCGGCGCCGCCGGAGACTTCTGGAGGTTCACCATGCCGGCGAGCTTCCACACCAGCGTCCTCGGCTCGAGCAGGGAGTACTCCGCCTCGGTCACGCCCGGCCACGCCTCGTGCGCGACGACGTGGTCCGTGCCGATGAGCATGCCGTGGTGCAGCTTGCCCTGCCGGCCGGCGGCCTCCAGCGAGATGACCACGCCGGGGGTGAGGACAGTCTCCATCAGCGGCAGCAGCGCGGCGGAGAGCTTCCCGTCCTCATCGACCAGACCGCAGTCGAACAACTCCTTCTGGGCCGCCGCGAGTTCGTCGGGCACCTCGCTCCCTGTCGCCAACGCGCAGAGCACGATCACGTGCTCGTCCGCCAGCCGGAAACGGGACCGGGAAATGTCGAATGAAGGCATACATACTCACTTGGTAGTCGCTCATCCCAGCAAATTGAGCCAGAAGGTAATGATCCGTGAGAAACCCGCCCGTACGGCGCCGAGCTTTGTGAGCACGGACCGGTTGACTCCGCAGAAAAGAGCCGCGAGACAGACATCGACGGGCAGGACCCGGCCCACCGCCTGCACGGTTGCCTTTCTGCCGCTTCCGCGCCCCGACTGACGCACGGTGACAACGGCGCCGGGGTCTTCGGCGCCGGGGTGCCGGGACAGCGTGTACGCCCAGCGGTTGAGCGCCGTGAGCGTGTACGCGTCGCCCAGATACGTCATACGCAGCGAGCGGCCCCGGTGCGTCTGCGCCCACCGGTTCCGGCTCATCCGCACGACCTCGTCGCCCACCCGCAGCGTCGCTCGGTTGAGGGTCGGCATGAACACGACCTCCGTGTGGATGCCACGCGTCTCGAACGTGGCCGCGGGAATCAGAGAACCCTCCACAGCGGTGACGATCTTTTCACGCGTATAAGGGCCCGCCGGGTACACCACCCGGATGTCGCCGAACTCCGGAGACGTGCCCTGCCAGCCGGACTGCTTGCCCCCGGCCGGGGATTTCCCCTTCCAGGACGCGAGCGTGAACGGGCTGATAGACGTGTGCATGACTTTCCCTCGCTAGTCGAACGGGTTGAGGGCGCCGCCCAGCTTCTTCGCCCCGTCCGCGATGCCGTCACCGATGTCCGACGCCTTGTCGCCCACCCAGTCCCCGGCCGTGTCGAGCCCTTTGCCGATGGCCTCGTGGTTGTCCCAGACCAGAGCGCCGGCATACAGCACGCCCGTGCCGATCGCCAGGCCGGCCGTGACTGGGTTGGGCGCCACGGTCAGTGCGGTCATCGACGCGTTGAACGCCGTTCCCGTGAGGTCGGTGGCGAACTTCGAAGGATCGGCCTTGATCATATCGGCGTCGTACGTAGCCAAGTTGGCCACACCGTAGGCCGTCGCCGCGACGCCGCCGACGACACCCGCGCCCCGGAGCCATCCGGCGGCCGACGCGGCGTTCGCGAGTCCCCCGGTCTGCGCGACCCTCACGAGATTGGCCTCGGTAGCCGTCGGTACGATCCAGGAACCGTTCCGCAGGTACGTACCGAACTGGGCTGCTTCGTCGGACCCGGTGAGGGCGCCGACCAGGCCGGGAGGAACCTTGCTCAACAGGCTGCCGGGCGCGGCCCCGGCAATGCGGGGGTTGACGAAGTTGGCGAGCGTGGTGCCGGCCGCGGTGATGTCTTTGCCCGACTTCAGGTAGCTGAACAGTTTCCAGGCGGTGCCCGCGGTCCCGACGCCCGCGGCCACGAAAGCGCCTGCGGTGACCGTGCCGTTCTGAACCGCGGCGAACAGTTCCGCGAGCCGCTTGCTGCCGGTCCCCTTCTCCACGGCCTCCTTCTGGAGACGTGCGATGTAGTCGTCGATCGTCTCGTTGTCCCGCATCCCCAGCGAAGCGAGCTCCATGCGCTCCCGCTTCTGCTGGTCGTCCGCCTTCGCGACGCCGTCGGCGTTGCCGTTGAAGCCGCCCGCCGTGCCGTCGTTCTTGCCGCCGCCACTGTCCTTGGCCACGGCTTCGAGGTCCTTCTGGAAGTCCTTGTCCGCGTCGTCGACGGCCTTCACGCAGGCCTTGACGGACTCGGCCCAGGACTGTTCGCTGTCCCGGACGCTCTTGGCGTAGTCCGGGTCGTGGCGGAGCGCGTCGCGCTCGCTCTCGGTGGCACGCTCGTAGTCGAAGGCGACATTGCCCTGCTCCGAGACCCTCATGCCCGCCTTGATGGCGTCGGCGCGCGCGGTCTCCAGTCGCTTCTTCAACTCGACGAACTGGTCGTGCGCGTTGCGCAGCAGTGTCGACGTCGCTTTTGCCTGCGTCTGGGCGGCCTGGTACTCGTACCGGGTGGCCGCGAAGTTCAGTGACGCCGCGTCGGCGCTCTCCCCCTGCCAGACATCACCGAGCGTTATTTTCTGCACACCGTCCCGGTAGCGCTTCTCGACCTTCCCGAATTCCTCGGCCATCGACTTCCACATGTCGGCGGCGGAGGAGAGCTTCCCGAAGTCGGTGGTCATGACTTCGCGATATGTCAGCATGCTCATTTCCCCTGGGGCGCTTCAGAGTCCTGCGATGGCTGTGACCGGCGGTGCCCCGCACTGGCTCACTGGTAACCGTCGAACGCCGACGGCGTCTTGACGCCGTAGATCTCGGCGCGGCGCGCTGTGTCGGTCCCAGAGAGGGTGCCGACAGCTCCCCTGAGGCCGTCACGCTCCTTGCTCAGGCGGCCCAGGAGCGTCTTCACCTGCCCGTCCCAAGTGGTCTGCAACTTTTTGAGTGCCCCTGCGGTCGCCCACCCGCTGAGGGCGCCGACCGCGCCGGTGTTGGCCTCGTCCGCGTGGTTGCCCGCCTTTTTGGTACTTGTCAGCAGCTCGTTGTCGATGGTGCCGGCGGCGGCGTTCTTCTCGGCCGGCGTCGACACGAGCTTCGACGTGCCGCCGGGACTCGAGGCGGGGCCGTCCGCGGGAAGCTGGTTCAACCGCATGGCCGTTGAGCCCTGTTCAGCCGCCTCGGCCCGCTGCGCGGGCCCGTCCTCGCCGAAGCTCATGGTGCGCCAACCCCCGTTGTTGGTGATCACGATTTCGCGTCGCATTGTATGTCCGGCGCCACAGGGCGGTG
>NZ_JAAPBF010000284.1 GCF_022695985.1 Streptomyces sp. NP-1717
GCCGGTCGGAGGCGAAGGTCCGACCGGCCGCCCAGGACCCGGACAGCCGCACGCGGACGCGCACGGAGCCGGGCACGGCCACCGGAGCCGACACCGGGACCGCCACCGACACGGCGGTGCGGATCCCGCCCCTGTACTGCCCCGACGCCCTGCGCGACGACCCCGCCCTCGGGGAGGAGGTCAACAACCGCCTGGTCGACTGGGCCGAGGAGATCGGGATCTTCACCGGGCGCCTCGAACGCCTGCGCTCACACCAGTTCGGGCGCTTGTTCATGCTCGCGCATCCCGACTGCGACGACCCCGACCGCCTGATGGCCGCCGCCCGCTGCGGCCTCGCGGAGTGGTCCGTGGACGACCACTGGGTCGACGAGGGCGACGACACGGAACCCGAACTCCTCGGCTCCCGCCTCGCGATGACCCACGCCGTGGTCGACCCGGTCCGCCTCCCCGCCCGCTACCTCGCGCAGTTCGAAGAGGTCGTGCGGCAACAACCCGTCCTGCGCGCCTTCCGGTCCAGCCTCGCTCACCTCTCCCAGATCGCCAGCACCACCCAGATGGCGCGCCTGCGCCACGAACTCGCCGTCATGTTCGTCGGATACGGGCAGGAAGCCGAATGGCGCAACAGTGAACGCAGGCCCGCGGTGTGGGAGTACCTGCTGCACCGATACGAGAACGCCTTCTACCCCTGCATGGTGCTGATCGACCCGGTCGGCGGTTACGAACTGCCCGCCCATGAGTTCGCCGACCCCACCGTGCGCCGCACCTACCTCTACGCGGGAATGGCCAACGTCCTTCTCAACGACGTCTATTCGATGGCCAAGGAAGATCCCGGAGACACCAACCTGCCCAATCTCATCGCCACCGAGGACAACTGCTCGCTGCAGGAGGCCGTCGACCGCACGGCGGCCATCCACGACGAACTCATGCACACCGTCGAGGCCGACTGCGCCGTTCTGGCGGCGGCCGGCTCCCCTCAACTGCGCCGGTATCTGGCGGGGCTGTGGGCGTGGATGGGCGGCAGCAAACAGTGGCACGCGACCAGCCCCCGGTATCAGACCGCGCCGTGACGGCCGGTCCGTAAACCCGTAACCCCCTTATGAAGGAGATGTCCATGACCATTCAGAACACCACCGCCCACCCCCTGCGCAGCCTCTACCAGAAGTCCGTCGCCAACTACTGGAACCAGGAGAGGAACCCCGTCAACCTCCGCCTCGGCGAGGTCGACGGCATCTACCACCACCACTACGGCATCGGTGACGTCGACTGGTCCGCCGTCGACGGCCCCGAGGAGACCCGGCAGGAGCGCCTCACGGCCGAACTCCACCGCCTGGAGTGCGCACAGGCCGACTTGCTGATGAGCCACCTCGGCGACATCACCCCGGCCGACCGCCTCATGGACTCCGGCTCGGGGCGCGGCGGCAGCAGTTTCGTCGCCCACAGCCGCTTCGGCTGTCAGGTCGACGGCGTCTCCATCTCCGAGACCCAGGTCGCCTTCGCCAACGGCCAGGCCGAGGAACGCGGCGTGGACGACAAGGTCCGCTTCCACCTCAAGAACATGCTGCACACCGGCTTCGAGAGCGACACATTCCAGGCCATCTGGAACAACGAGAGCACCATGTACGTGGACCTGGCGCTCCTGTTCCCCGAATACGCCAGGCTCCTCAAGCACGGTGGCCGCTACGTCACCATTACCGGCTGCTACAACGACGCGTACGGACTGCCGTCCCGCGCCGTCAGCGAGATCAACGCCCACTACATCTGCAGCATTCATCCCCGCAGCAAGTACTTCAAGGAGATGGCCGCCAACCGCCTCGTCCCCGTCAGCGTCGTCGACCTGACCGCGGCGACCATCCCCTACTGGGAGCTGCGCGCCGAGTCGCCCCTGGCCACCGGTATCGAGCAGGCCTTCCTGGACGCCTACAAGGACGGCAGCTTCCAGTATCTGCTGATCGCGGCGGACAAGGTCTGACCGCCGGCTACAGGTAGCCGAAGAGCGACAGCCACCGCCGCTGATCGGCGTCGGCCGCGCCGAGCAGCGCCTTGGGTTCGAAGCGGACGACCTGCCCGCTGTTCACGGTCGGCAGGTCGTGCCCCAGCACCTTCGGGGGCGTCACATCACTGCGCGCGGGGAATTCGCCGATCTGGCGGAAGACGTCCTGGCCGCGCTGCGACATGTTCCAGTCGAGGAAGAGTTCGGCCGCGGCCTCGTGCTTCGCCGACGTGGCCTTGCCGAGGTAGTAGTCGTACGCGGCCATGCCCTCGTCGGGCACCACGAAGTCGACCGGCGCGTTCTTGCTCGCCGCGATGTTGACGCTGCTCACGACCGCCGTCGCGACGGAGATCTCGCCGCGCGCCAGGCTCTCCAGCGCGGCGCTCGACGAGTCGAAGATCCGGGGCTGCTGGTCGGCGAGGGCCGGCAGGTACTCCGGGCCGAGCCGGTCCTCCTGGAACCTGGTCAGGGCGAGCGAACTGCCGCCCGCGCCGACCTGGGTGATGCCGAGGCTGCCTTTCCACTCCGCCTCGGTCAGGTCCTTCCAGGAGGTGGGAGCGTCCTTCTCGTCCACGAGAACGGTGTTGTACGCGAAGGTGTAAAGGGGGTCGAAGACGCGGTAGAACTCACCGCCGTGGTAGCGGACGGTGTCGTCCAGCTTGTCGTAGCCCGGCACCTCGTGGGCCCGGAAGACCCCGGCGTCGCGCATCCGCGAGGCGATGTCGTAGTCGGAGGTGCGGACGACGTCCGCACCGAGCCGGCCGGCGCCCTGTTCGCTCAGTACGCGCTCCGCGAGGCGGTTGGGGACCAGACGCACGAGGTCGACCTTGATGCCGGTGTCGTGCTCGAAGGCGCGGATCACCTGTTTCTCGGAGTTCTCGATGTAGCCGCTGTAGAGGGAGAGTGAGCCCTCCTTCTTCGCGGCGGACAGCAGCTCGGCGTCGGCGATGTGCTCACCGTCGACGACGAGTCCGCCGGAGGTGTCGACCTCGGTGGCCGACAGGTCTACCACCGCGGTGGTGGGCGGCGGAGCGCAGGCCGCGGCGGTGGTCAGCGCCCCGACCGCCGTCAGTGCGGCCAGGATGCGCGAGGTCTTGCGGTTCATCGGGCTCCGTCCACGGTCTTGGCGCCCAGAGACTTCGCGAGGAGTGCGATGACCAGGATCACGCCGCAGTAGAGCAGGCTCACCGTCGCCGCGCCCTGCATGGCGCCGTTGTCGAAGTTGTCGAAGATCATGATTGAGAGAAGCCGGGTGTCGGAGGTGAACAGGAAGAGGGCGGCGGACAGTTCACGCATGCAGAGCATCAGCAGAAGCAGCAGCGTGGACACCATCCCGACGCGCATCAGCGGCAGCGTCACGTGCGAGATCGCCCGGGTGCGCCGCGCGCCGAGCAGTACGGCGCTGTCCTCCAGATCGCGGTCCACCTGGAGGATGGACGAGGCCACGCCCCGGTACCCCTGCGGCAGGAAGACGGCGAGGAAGGCCACGACGAGGACGGCCATCGTCCCGTACACGGGAAGCGGCATCACCAGCCACGTCCACAGCAGACCGAGACCGAGCACGATCGCCGGCACCGCGAGCGGCGCCATCGCCACGAATTCGAGCGCGCGCCGCCCCGGGGCCTTGGTCCGGTAGACGGTGTAGGCGAGGGCGAAGCTGATGGCCGTGCCCAGCACTCCCGCGAGTACGGCGGTGAGCACGCTGTTGCGGGCGACCTCGATGAACTCCGGTGAGGTGATCATCTCGCCCAGCGCGTAGAACGACAGCGCGTCGCTCTCGGCGAGCTGGCCGATGCTGGAGAGGTACGGGGAGCTCTGGAGCGAGGCGACGGTCAGCGCGCCGAGCGGCAGTACGACGGCGAGCGCGAAGTACAGGAGCGCCGCGCCGAACGCGGGTCCCCGCCAGCGTCCCAGCGGGATCGTACGGGCGCGCACGCCCTTGCCCGTGACGGTGGTGAACTTCCGCCGCAGTACGGCTCGTTGCTGCACGGCGGTGACGACGAGCAGGACCAGGGTGAGGATGATCGAGACGGCCGCCGCCTCGTTGCCGCGTGACGGCGAGGCGTTCATGAGCCGGTAGATGAAGCTCGGCAGCGTGTCGATCTGGCCCGGATTGCCGATCACCTGCGCGACCGGGAAGTTCTCCATCGTCAGCGCGAAGATGAGGATCCCGGACCCCAGGATCGCGGGCATGGCCAGCGGGAACGTCACCCGCCGCATGGTGCGGCGCAGGGTCGCGCCGTGCACGAACGCCGCCTCTTCGAGGTCGGGGTTCATCAGCGACAGCGAGGCGTGGACGAGGAGGAACGCGTACGGCGCGTAGTAGAGCGCCAGGACCATGATCAGTCCGGGCACGGTGTAGATGTCGAGCGTGACGTCGAGTCCGGCGCCGTGCAGCAGCAGGTTGAGGAAGCCGGTGGCCGGGCTGCCGAGCAGCGACCAGGCGATGGCGCCCACGAGGGACGGCAGGAACAGCGGTGCGATGCCGACGAAGTAGAGGAAGCGTCTGCCCGGGGTGTCGGTGCGCGCGGCGAGGAACGCCAGTCCGCAGCCGATGCCGAGGGCGAGCACCGACGCGGCGCTGGCGACGAGCACGGAGTTGCCGAGGGCCCCCATGGCCTGCGAGGTGGACAGGATGGAGAAGTTCTCCAGCGAGAGCGAGTCGAGCCCGATGGCGCCGGGCCTCGGCACATGGTCGCTGAAGGCGGCGAGCAGGATGAACAGCATCGGTACGACGACGAGGATGCCCAGACAGGTCAGCAGGACCCCGGTGGGCAGGCCGCGCCGCAGCCGCGTGATCACGGCGCTCATGCGGGCACCTCCGACGGCAGCACCTGGACGGCGGCCGGGTCGGCAGCGGCCCAGACGGACGCGCCGGGCCGCAGCAGTTCGCGGCCGCGCCGGGGGACGATCGCGTCGAGTTCGGGGCCGCCCTTGAGGCTGACGCGGTAGCGGACGTAACTGCCCTGGAAGCTGACGACTTCGACGCGGCCGGGCCAGTTGTTGACGCCGTCGGCGGTGGGGGCGTCGGTGAGCCGGATGTCCTCGGGGCGGATGCAGACGCTGGGGTCGGCGGGGGCGGCGGTACCGCATTCCGCGAGGACCTCGACCTCGTGCCCGGTCAGCCCGAGCAGCGCTCCGGTCGCCTCGTTCCTTCCGGTCCCGGTCCCGGTCCCGGTCCCGGTCCCGGTCCCGGCCCCGTCCCGCCCGGTCCGCGCCCCGTCCCCCGGACCGATCTCCGTACAGGGGAAGATGTTGGAGACCCCGAGGAAGTCGGCGATCGACGCCGACGAGGGGGTGTCGTAGATGCGTTCCGGGCGGTCCGTCTGGACGATGCGGCCGTTCTGCATCAGCGCGATACGGTCCGCGAGCGCGAGGGCCTCGGACTGGTCATGGGTGACATAGACGCAGGTCAGGTTGAGCCGCTGCTGGATCTCCCGCAGCTCCACACGGAGCCGGTCGCGCAGCCGGGCGTCGAGGTTGGACAGCGGCTCGTCGAGCAGCAGCACACTGGGCCGCATGACGAGGCTGCGGGCGAGCGCGACGCGCTGCATCTGACCGCCGCTGAGGAGGCTGGCGCCCCGGTCGGCGAACTCGGTGAGCCCGACCAGGTCGAGCACGTCGGCGACGCGCTCGCGGATCTGGTCCTTGGGGAGCTTCTGCTGCTGGAGGGGGAAGGCGACGTTCTGGTGGATCGTACGGTGGGGCCAGACCGCGTACGACTGGAACACCATGCCCACGTTCCGCCTGTTCGGCGCCACGTTGATGCCGCGTTCGCTGTCGAAGACGACGGTGTCGCCGATGGTTATCCGGCCGCCGGTGGGTGTTTCGAGGCCGGCCACGCACCGCATGGTGGAGGTCTTGCCGCAGCCCGACTTGCCGAGCAGGACCAGTGATTCACCGTCCTCGATGTCGATGCTGAGGTCGTCGACGGCGGTCGCGTCGCCGTAGGCGAGCGTGATGTTCTCCAACTGGACTTTCATGACAGCTCCTTTGCTGCCGGACAGGCGCGTCGACTGCGTCAGACGCTTTCCTGTAGGAGGGCGGGGACAAGGAGTTCCGCGGTCGCGATGGCGCGTGCGGCCCGGTGCAGGGTTACCGCCCGGACCGCTCCGGTGCCGTCGAGCGACACCTCCGCCGTGATGACGCCGGCGGGTGTGCCCAGCCGGAGCAGAGTGGCGACCGGCCGATTCTCGGCCAGTTTGGCCAAAATCGTATCTGGTGAGAGCGCGGCGGACGCAACCGCGACCGCCGAGGTGAGGCCGATGGCCGGGTGCGGGGCGTGCATGGAGAGCATGCGGACGGCGATGTCGTAGTCGGCGCCCGAGATCCGTTCGCCGAGCGACGTCACGTAGTCACCGGCCGGTGCGACGACGCCCGCCTTGGGTACGGAGTGGCTGATGGGGTCGTGCGGGCCGGCCAGGCCCATCCGCAGCGCGGCGGCGCGGCGCAGCCGCGTCAGGGTGGGGACCAGGGCCGAGAACGCCTCGACCGACTCCAGGGCGTCCGAGCCGAGGGCTGCGGCGTCGGCGAGTACGGCGGGAGCGCCCGCGTCGACGAGGGTGACGTCGACCCCGTACGCCGGGTGCGATCCGTACGGCGGCCGCGATCCGTTCACCGGGTCCGCCTCGTTCACCGGGTGCGCCTCGTCCACCACCTCCAGGCGGTCGACGCCGTTCCCGGTCGGCAGCAGCGCGCCGGTGCTCGCGCCCGCGGGGTTCCGGAACCCGAGCGCGACGGGAACGCCGAGGGCGCGCGAGCCGGGTACGGTCGCCTCGCCCAGCTCCGGCACCACCCCGCCGGGGGTGGGCACGGTGGCCGAGAGCCGTACGCCCGTGTTCTCGTTGCGCATCTCGACCGTGGTCGTGGGATGGACCGGCTTCGCGAGCCCGGTGCGCAGCGCGTACAGGCCCACGGCGGTCGCGCAGTTTCCGCAGTTGCTCGCCCATTCGACACCCGCCGTACCGATGCCGACCTGTGCGAAGAGATAGTCGACGTCCACGCCGGGCTCGGCGGACGGCCGGACGATCACCGCCTTGGAGGTGGTGGACGTGGCCCCGCCGACGCCGTCGATCTGGCGGGGGTCGGTCGCGCCGAAGGCCGACGCGAGGACGGTGTCCAGCCGCCCGTCCGGCCCGCCGGTCACGCCCGCCGCACGCAGGTCGTCGGCGTCGAACACCCAGCACTTGCTGGTACCTCCGCGCATGAGTGTTGCCGGCAGCCGCAGCACGTGGCTCTCCCGTCGTTCGAAAACGCCCGGTGACGATCTCCGGGCGACACCGAGCATGCGCGCGTCACGACTTCAGTACAATCTCGAAAAAATGGATGCCCCTTTAGTAAAACTTAAGGACTGTCTCATGCATCTCGACGTACGCCGGATGCTGCTCCTCACCGAGGTCGCCGGACGCGGCTCCCTCACGGCAGCGGCCCAGGCCCTCGCCTTCACACCGTCCGCCGTCTCGCAGCAGATCGCGAAGCTGGAGTCGGAGGCCGGCCAGCCCCTGCTCGAACGTCACGCCCGCGGCGTGCAACTCACCCTCGCGGGACAGGCCCTGGTACGGCACGCACAGCACATCGGCCGCCAACTCGACGCGGCACGGGCCGAGTTGGACGAGATCGCCGGACTGCGCTCGGGTGAACTGCGCATCGGCTCGTTCCCCACCGCCGGCGCCTCGCTACTGCCACGGCTCGTACAGCGCTTCGGGCAGGCCCACCCCAACGTCGAACTCATCGTCCGCAGCGCCGTCTTCGACGGACTGCTCGCCATGCTGGAGAGCCGCGAGATCCAGCTCGCGCTGCTGTGGGACTACCACTGGCGACGGGTGGACGACCCGTCTCTCGCCGTCACGCACCTGCTCGACGACCCCACGGTGCTGATCGTCGCCCGTGACCACCGGCTCGCGGGCCGCGACTGCGTGGACATCACGGAACTCACCGAGGAGAACTGGATCACCCGCGCGGACGAGCACCCCGTCGCCGACGTGCTCGCCCGGACCTGCCAGGCGGCGGGCTTCCGCCCGACGGTCTCCTTCCACGCGCACGACTACCAGGAGGCCCAGGCCATGGTCTCCATCGGTCTCGGTATCGCCCTCGCCCCCCGC
>NZ_JAAPBF010000285.1 GCF_022695985.1 Streptomyces sp. NP-1717
GTGCTGCTCCACGACACGTACTACGGCGACCAGTCGAAGGGTTACTACGGCAACTGGTTCAACTGGGAGATCGGCATCTCCGCGAGCGTGAGCAAGACCCTCGTCCTGTTGAAGGACGAACTCGCCGCGTACAAGCCGGATCTGACGGCCACGTACGTCTCCTCGATGGACGCCTATCTGCGCAACGGCGTGGACGGCGACGTCGACCTCGACTCGCGCTTCCACACCGGCGCCAACCTCGCCGACATCACCACCAACCGCATCCTCCAGGGCGCGGTCACCGGCGACGAGGCGCGCGTCGTCAAGGCGGTCGCCGACCAGCTCACGGTGTACGCGACGGTCGATCCGTACCGGCCCCGGCACGGCGTGACCGACGGCTTCTACGCCGACGGCTCCTTCATCCAGCACGACTCCGTCGCCTACACCGGCTCGTACGGAAAGGTCCTGCTCACCCGCGCCGTGCAGACCGTCAAGATCCTCGACGGCACCGATTACCTCGGCGCGGGCGCGGACACCGGCTCCGGCTCCGGCACCGCCGATCTGGTGGCCGTGGTGCGGGGCTGGGTCGCCGACGGCTTCGCCCCGCTCATCTTCGAGGGCTGGATGATGGAGATCGTCAAGGGCCGCGGGGTGTCGCGCACGGCGACCGGCTACACGGACGTCGCCGTCGTCGTCGAGGCCGTCGTCGACCTCTCGGGACACTCCACCGGCGCCGACGCCACCGCCCTCCAGGGGTACGTGAAGTTCGTGCGCCAGACGTCGAGGGCCGCGCTCGACCCGGCCGTCTTCGTCTCACCGGTCAGCGTCGCGCGCTACGCCGACATCCTCGCCGACGCGTCCGTACCGGCCGGGGACCTCGGGGACGCCGAGAGCCACACCGCGTTCAACGCGATGGACAAGACCGTGCACCGGCGCCCCGGTTACGCGTTCGCGCTGGCCCGCAGCTCCGACCGGATCAGCAAGTACGAGTACATGAGCGGCGAGAACCTGATGCCGTGGTTCCAGGGCGACGGCGCGCACTACCTGTACCTCGCGGGCCAGGACCAGACCCTGTCCTTCGGCATCGACTACTACACCACCGTGTCGCCGTACCGCCTGGCCGGTGTCACCGCGCCCGTGGAGACCCGCCGGACGATCCCCGAGCTGTACGGCACCGCCTGGTACGACAACCCGGAGCGCGGCTTCACCTCGTCGTCCGAGTCGCAGAACACGTACGTCTACTTCCCGCGCGGCACCAACACCCTGTCCGGGGGCGCCCGCCTCGGCACGTACGGCGCGGTCGGCCTCGTGCTGGGCGACGACGTCGCGTACGCCGCGAAGCAGGCCGGCGAACTGCCCGACGACTTCGTCGTCCACCGCAACGCCACCGCCACCAAGTCGTGGTTCATGCTCGACGACGAGATCGTCGTCCTGGCCGCCGGGGTCGGTGACGCGGCGGGCCGCGCGGTGACGACCACGCTCGACAGCAGGATCGCCGCGGCGTCGGACCCCGTCACGGTGACGGGACGGCTGCGCGACGGAGCGGCGTGGCCGGCCGGTGGCGACGGTGGCGGGAGCGGTACGGCGCCGGGCCCGGTCGACTGGCTGCGTTACGCCGACGGCGGGCAGGGCACCTCGGTCGGGTACGTGTTCCTGGACGGGGGCGCGGGCAGCCGTCCGGCGGTCGCGCTCGACACCGTCACCCGGAGCCGGCGCGTCGTCCGTACGTCCAACCCCGACACCCGGGTCACCAAGCGGGTGTTCTCGCTCTCCGTCGGCCAACCGGCGGGCGCGCGACCGCTGTCGATGGCGTACGCGCTCGTACCGAACGCCACGGAACGGCAGTTGAAGGCGTACGGCGCGGGCCACCGGGCCGGTCAGGAGCACGGCGAGGGACGGTACGGCGTTGGGCGCGGGCCACTGTCGGTCGTCGCCAACACCACCCGCGTGCAGGCCGTGGAACACCGCGGGCTCTCCCTCCTCGCCGTCAACACCTTCACGCCCGGCACGCACCGCGCCGGCCGTCTGTCGGTCGACGGCCCCGCGTCGGTGCTCCTGCGGACGTCGCACGACGGCACGGTCTCGGTCGCGGTCTGCGACCCGACGACGGGGCGGAACACGGTCTCGGTCACCGTGCGCGGCCGTTGGCTGCGCGCCGTGTCGTCCGACGACGGGGTCCGCGTGCGGAAGGTACCGGGCGGCACGCGTATCGACGTCGACACCCACCAGACGCACGGACGCAGCCTGACGGCACGGCTGCGGTAGGGGCGGGGAGGGCGGGACCGGCGGGCCCGCGTCGCGGCCGGATCCGCCGGTCGATGGCGAGTTTCGGCCAACGATTCAGCTCGCACCGCTTCACAGACAACCCACAGCACCCTCTCCCGCCTCTCACTACAGGGGAGACAGTTCCGCGACCGGAGACCGTATGTCGCGCCGGCTGTTCGTCCACCGTCCACGCAGGCATTCGGAGAATTCGGAACACTCGGAAAACGAGGAACGATGACCAGAACGCACAACGTCCGGCTCCGGCGTTCGGTGATGGCCGCCACCGCGGCGCTCGCCGTGACCGCCGGTGTCGTGGCCGCGGCGCCCGACGGCGAGGCGGCGCAGACCACGCCGAAGCTCAGCCTGATCGCCGCGACGAAGTCGCTGACGCTCGACTCGTGGAAGGAGGACCCGGGCGTCTACCTCGACCTCGGCACCTACCTCACGGCCGAGGGCGCTCCCTTCGAACTCAAGGTGACGCGCAAGTCGTACAAGGACCCGGTCGTCGCCGAGCAGGTCATCCACGACGGCGACAAGACCACCACCAAGGCCCTTCCGGCCGGGCTCGTGAAGGACTTCTCGGGGCTGCCGGGCTTCGCGCAGATCACCATCACCGACTCGAAGCGCAAGGTCGTGGTCAACAGGACCGAGAAGTACTGCCCGAACAACGCCGCCGGGCGCATCGACCCCGACGGGTCGGCCAAGTCGAAGTACCCGGAGAGCTGCCCGGAGAACGCCTTCACCCTCGGTTCTGTGTGGGGCGTCGAGAAGGGCTGGGCGTCCAACACGTACGCGGGCTACTCCTCCGCGCCGGTCGAGCTGGCCGCCGGCAAATACCAGGCCAAGGTGTCGGTGACCAAGCGCTACCGCGACCTCTTCGGCATCTCCAGCAAGCCGCAGCTCATCAACCTGACGGTGCGCGAGCGCAGTTGGGAGGACGAGGACGGTGGCGTCGGAATGCGCTCCAAGAGCGCGGCGTCCGGCCACAGCGGCCACGACATGGCGAACATGAAGGGCATGGCCGGGATGTCCGGGCACGCCGGCCACGGTGCCGCGCGCTCCGAGGCCCCCGCCGCGCCGACGAGCGGCGCCGGTCCCTCGTACAACGTGGGCCACGGCCCGCTGATCCCCGCGCCGCCGGCGCTGCCGTGGGCGCTGAAGAAGGCCTCGCTGAGGACCGCGACGGCCCCCGTCGGTGACGGCCCCGGCCGCACGGACGGCTCCCGCAAGGCGCCCGCCGTGGAGCCCAACGCCAAGCGCCCGACGGGCAAGGCGTCGGTCCCGGACGTGCCGAAGCCCGACCTGCGTTCGCTGCCCGCCTACGGCATCGAGATCAGCGACGGCGGCCAGGACGTCAAGGGCAAGGACTACCTCGCCTTCAGCGCCAACGTCTGGAACGCCGGGCCCGCGCAGCTCGTCGTGGACGGCTTCCGCAGCCCCGGCAAGGAGCTGATGGACGCCTACCAGTACTTCTACGACGCGGACGGCAAGCAGGTCGGCTACACCCCGACCGGCACCATGGAGTGGGACCCGCGACCGGGCCACGAGCACTGGCACTTCACCGACTTCGCCAGCTACCGGCTGCTGAAGGCGGACCAGAAGGAGACGGTGCGCAGCGGCAAGGAGGCGTTCTGCCTGGCGAACACCGACGCCGTCGACTACACGGTGAAGAACGCCAACTGGCACCCGGGCAACACCGACCTGTCCACCGCGTGCGGCCAGGAGAACTCGATCTCCGTCCGTGAGGTGCTGGACGTCGGCTCCGGCGACACGTACACGCAGGACCTGCCGGGCCAGTCCTTCGACATCACCAACCTCGCGAACGGCACCTACTACATCCAGGTGCTCGCCAACCCCGAGAACCGTCTCAAGGAGACAAACCTCGACAACAACAGCGCGCTGCGCAAGGTCGTCCTGGGCGGCAAGCCGGGCGCGCGCACGGTGAAGGTGCCGGCGCACGACCTGGTCGACTCCAACTGACCCCGCTCGCACGGTAGTCCCTCCCGATCGGCCCCCGGGTTTCCTCCGTCCCGGGGGCCGATGCCGTCCCGAGCCCGGCGAGCGGTACGGCGCAGCGCCGCCCGGCTCGGCGTTCGGAGGCCGGTTTTCGAACGCGGTCAGACGTGTCTCAACTCCCCCTCGTCCGCTGAAACCGCGCTGTGACCGCCGTGAAAGCGGTCGGGCGCAAGCTCTGTGCCAGAAGGAAGACGGCGCGGGCCCACCGGGGGCCGCGACAGAGCTGAGGAGCACATCACCATGACGATCACCCTTACCGCCCAGGACAAGGCCACCCTCCGTACCGCCGCGTACGGCGCCGTCACGCTGATGAGCGCCGCCGGTGCCGCCGGGTCGCCCCACCGGGCCGCCACCGAGGGCAGCATCGCACTGGCCACCGCGACCGGCCCGGTCGGGCACGTGCTCGCCGAGAAGTCGAAGATCAAGGACCTGAACCACAAGTCCACGGCAGAACTCGCCGACCGCGTGCTGCCGGCCCTGACAGCGGCCATGAGCCTGCTCAAGGCGCAGGATCCGGCGGAGGCCGACAACTTCCGCGGCACCGTCACCGTCGCCGTCGAGGCATCGGCCCGGACCCATCGCGGCGAGCCCGGCCCCGCCACGGCGGAGATGGCCCGCAAGATCGCCGGGGCCCTCGACGCCGCCTGACGGGCGGCAAGGCCTTCAGCAGGACCCGGTCGGCCGTCGGATTCCCACGCTCGGCGGTCGCCCGCCGGTCGGAACCCGTTCCCGAACCTCGATTCCGGAGGTTCGCGGACGGGTTCCGTGCGTTCGGCGGGCAGGTAGCGCGGTGGGACGGGGGCGCGGTGGGACGGGGGCGGCAGCGCCGGTTCCAGCCGCTGGCGCCTTGGCTAATCTGCACGGGTGACTACCGACCTGACCCTGCTGCCACGTGTCGCCCATCGCGGGCACGAGGTCACCGCGCCCCGGCTCCGCGGGCTCCTCGCGCTGCTCGCGGGCGACCTGCGTACGGGCTGCAGCACCGAGCGGCTGGTGGAAGGGCTGTGGCAGCCGGACGAGTTGCCCGAGCGGCCGGGCAGGGCGCTACAGGTCCTCGTGTCCCGGGCGCGGGCGCAGCTGGGCGCCGAGCTCATCGCGAGCACGCCGACCGGATACCGGCTCGCCCTCGCCGAGGACCAGGTCGACACCTCCGCCCTGCTGCTGCACTCCGCCGCGTGCTCGGACCGGGCCAGGGCCGGGGACTACGCGGGATCCCTCGCCGCGGCCGAGGCCGGGCTGGCGCTGTGGGAGGGCACGCCCGACGGGGCCGGCGACCTCGACGACCCCGTCTTCGTCCTGCGCACCGAGCGCGAGCCGGTGCGCGGGGCCCTCGTGCGCGCGCGGGCGCTCGCGCTGGCGCGCCTGGGACGGCACGCGGAGGCGGCCGGTCCGCTGGGCGCGGCCGCCTCGGAGTATCCGCGCGACGAGGAGGTGCTGGCCGAGCTGCTGCGCGGCGTCGCGGCGACGACCGGCCCGTCCGCCGCGCTGGCGCGGTACGAGGCGTACCGCCGTGAGCTGCGCGACGACCTCGGCACGGATCCGGGCGCCGGACTCAAGGCCGTACAGCAGGAGTTGCTGGTCGGCGAGGCGCCGGTGGTCAGACACGGCGTACCGCACGAACCGAACCCGCTCCTCGGCCGGGACGAGCACATCGCGGCCCTCCAGGGGCTGCTGCGCACCTCACGCGCCGTCACCGTCGTCGGCCCCGGCGGCCTCGGCAAGACCCGGATCGCACACGCCGTCAGCCGCCGGGCCGAGCAGCGGGTGGTGTATTTCGTGCCGCTCGCCGGCGTCACCGCGGACGCGGACGTCGCCGCCGAGGTGGCCTCCGCGCTCGGTACGGGCGAGGGGCGGCCCGGCGCCGGGGGCGGCGGCGGCCCGGCCGCGCTGGTGTCCGGCATCCTCGGCGTGCTCGGCACCGGTCCCGCGCTGCTGGTCCTGGACAACTGCGAGCAGGTCGTCCAGGGCGCCTCCGACCTCGTACGGGCCCTGGTCTCGTCCTCGAAGGACCTGCGGGTGCTGGCCACCAGCCGGGCGCCCCTCGGTCTCACGTCGGAGGCGGTGTACGCGCTGCCGGAGCTGGGGCTCGCCACCTCCGTCGAGCTGTTCACGCAGCGGGCGCGGGCCGCCCGGCCCGGGGTGGAGCTGCCGCCGGACACGGTGGCCGGTCTCTGCCGCCACCTCGACGGGCTGCCGCTCGCCGTGGAGCTGGCCGCGGCGCGGGTGCGGGTGCTCTCGGTGCGGGAGATCGCCCGCCGCCTCGGCGACCGGTTCGCGCTGCTGCGCGGCGGGGCGCGTGACGTGCCGGAGCGCCACCGCACGCTGTACGCCGTCGTGGAGTGGAGCTGGAACCTCCTCGCGGAGGAAGCCGCGGCGGCGCTGCGCCTGCTGTCCGTCTTTCCCGGCGGGTTCTCCGGTGAGGCGGCGGAGCGGGTCCTGGGCGAGGACGCGCTGCTTCTCCTGGAGCAACTGGCCGACCAGTCGCTGCTCACCGTCGCCGACACCCCGTCCGGTGTGCGGTTCCGAATGCTGGAGACCGTACGGGAGTTCAGCGCCGCCCGGCGTGCGGAGGCGGGCGAGGACGAGGAGGCCCTGGACCGGTTCCTCGCCTGGGCACGGGAGTTCGGGGTCACGTACCACGACTGGTTCTTCGACTCGGAACCGCTCGCGGCCGGCGAGCGGATCAGGGCGGAGCAGGACAACCTCGTACTGGCCCTGCGGCACGCCCTGGCCCGTACGGACGGCCCCACCGTCGCCGCCCTCACCGCCGTCCTCGCCGCTCTGTGGTCCACCGACTCCAGCTTCCACCGCCTCGCCGGCCTCGCCGCGGAGACCGGCCCGCCGCTGTCGCACTACTACCCCGAGCCCCGTTACGTCGAAGTCGCGCGCTCCGCGGCGACGTTGTGCACGGCGGGCCTGTTCATGGGCCACGGCCCGGTCGCCGTACGCCAGCTCGTCGTCCTGCGGCGGCTGCCCGCGGCCCCGCCGGACACGCTGATGCGCGCCACCGCCGCGGTGCTCGGCGCGATCCCCGAGATGCTGCCTCCCGATTACACCGTGCTGCGGGGGCTCTGCGAGAGCGAGCAGCCGCTGGTCGCGGGCGTCGCCGAGTGCATAGCCACCTACGTCTGGGAGTTCGAGCACGACATCGACCGCGCGCTCGTCTCGGCCCACCGGATACTCGCCGAACTGGCCCCGGTCGACAATCCGTCCATGCGGCTCATGGGCCACTCCCGGCTGAGCGAGCTGTGCTTGCGGACGGGGCGCGGCGAGGAGGCGTACGAGCATCTCAGGGCGGCGCTCGACGTGGTGCCGCGCCTCGGCGACGGACACGACTACCTCTTCATCCGCACCAGCCTCGTCCTCGCGTGCCTGCAGCGCGACGACCCCGACGAGGCCGAGTACTGGCTGCGGCAGGCGGAGAGCGACAACGTCCCGGAGGAGGACGCCATCTACCGGACCGGCCTCGGCGGGCGCGCGGAGATCGCCCTCGCCCGGGGGCTGACGGAGGTGGGGCTCGGCCTGTGGCGCGGCGCGCTGGAGCGGATGCCCGGGGCCGGCGCGGCGGACGGCGACGACCTCTGGCTCGACCCGTGGGCGCTGCACATCCTGTCGGCGGCGGTGACGGCGCACGCGCACGCGGACCGCCTCGAACTGGTCGTACGGCCGGTCGAACGGCTGCGGGAGGGGCTGCGGACCTTGCTCGCCGCTCCGTCCGGCCCGCCCACGGACCTTCCGGTGCTGGGGTCGCTGCTGCACGCCCTCGGGATGGTGGAGCTCGGGTC
>NZ_JAAPBF010000286.1 GCF_022695985.1 Streptomyces sp. NP-1717
TCCTGATCTTCTCCAGGGACGCCGTCGCGTCCTTGATGTTCTTCACCCGCACCAGGGTGAGCCCGTCCGGAATGTCCGAGGCGGCAGCGGCACAGTTCTCGTCCGGCGTCAGGAAGTACCGCGCACCCGCGTCCCGCGCGCCGACGAGCTTCATCCCGATCCCCCCGATCGGGCCGACCTTCCCGTTGTCGTCGATCGTGCCGGTGCCGGCGACGAACTTGCCGCCCGTCAGGTCGCCGGGCGTGATCTTGTCGACGATCCCCAGCGCGAACATCAGCCCGGCGCTCGGCCCACCCACATCGGCCAGCTTGATGTCGATCTCGAACGGGAACGTGTGGTCCGTCCCGGCCTGGATCCCGACGATGGCGCGGTCGTCGCCCTCGTCCGACTTCACCGTCTTGACCGTGACCTTCTCGCTGCCCTCGGGCTCCTTGCCGGCCTTCTCCGCCGCCTCGGCCACCTTGGCCGGGACGATCGTGAAGACGACGTCCTCGCCCGGCTTGTGCTTGGTGACGATCTCGGCCACGTCCGGCGGCGCCACGACGGTCTTGCCGTCCACCGCCTTGATGACGTCACCGGCGTGCAGAACCCCCTGCGAGGGGCTGTCCTTGACGACCGCGGCGACGACGACCCGCGACGTGACGGGGATGTTCTCCTCCTTCAGGGCCGCGACCTTCGCGCTCTCCTGGGACTGGCTGAACTCCTCCGCGTTCTCCTGCGTGGACTGCTCCTCCGTCTTGCCGTCCGGATAGAGCGTGTTGTGCGGCACCACGATGTTGTCGTGCGACAGCCAGCCGTAGACCGCCTCGACCACATTCATCTTGTAATCCGCGCCCGTGACCCTGACGGTCGTCATATTGAGATGACCCGACGTGGGATAGGTCTTGCGGCCCTCGATGTGGAGAACCGGTTCGCCATTCGCGTCGCCGAGTGTGTTCACCGTGGGACCGGGACTCATCTCCGCGTACGGAACGGGGATGAACACTCCCGCACAGAGCAGCGCGATGAGCACGAGAGTGGAAGCGAGCATCGTCGCGGTGCGGCGTGGCATGGAACGACAGTACGGGAAGGGTCTGTCGGCGCACCCCCGGGGCCGGTCCGTACGAGGCGCCTCGGCCCCGGCTCGTCGCCTTGCGGGGAGACGGGAGGGAAGGGACGCGGCCGGACCGGCGGGGCGGTGTGCGAGGACGCCTCAGACGGCGTCCGTCGTGCCGGGATCGGGCTTCGACATCGCGTCCCGGAAGCGCGCGTAGCCGGCGAGTTCGGCCATGTCTCCGATGGTTCGGTTTCTGGAAACCCAGCTTCCCCATATCGCCGCGCCGATCGCGGCGAAGAGCGGAATCAGCAACCAGGCAAGCGCGGCCATTCCGACCTCCTTACCCAATGTGTGTGTGCAATCCGACTGATCAGCAGATTAGTCATCCGCTGCTCCAACGCTCCGGGCAGGGAGGCGGTTACGCAAATCGGGCCACACGTGAACAGAGGGCGACGGAGAACTCCGAGAGGGACGTCAGCAGGCCCCGACCCATTCCTCCGTACCGTCGGAGAACGTCTGGTGCTTCCAGATCGGCACCTCGTGCTTGAGGTCGTCGATCAGCCTGCGGCAGGCCTCGAAGGCCTCCGCGCGGTGCGGGCAGGAGACCGCGACGACGACCGCCAGATCTCCCACGGCGAGGTCACCCACACGGTGGACGGCCGCCAGCGCGCGCACGGGGAAGTCGGCGGCCACCTTCTCGGCCACCCGGCGTAGTTCGGCCTCGGCCGAGGGGTGGCAGGAGTATCCGAGGGCGTCCACGTCGGCGCCGCCGTCGTGATTGCGGACCGTCCCGACGAACAGGGCGGTACCGCCCGCCGCGTCGTCCCCGACGGCCTGGAAGATCTCGTCGACGGACAGCGGGGTCTCGCGTATCGCCAGCAGCCGGACGGGGTCCTGCGCCGCGTTCTCGCCCGGGTGCGCCTCGATGCGTGCCATGCGGTCCATCGTGCCGTACGGCACCGGCATCGCGTAATGGCGCGTTCGACCGGCGGCCGGGCCGGCCGCTTGGAGCGTCCTACGAAGCGGCCTCCTACGGAGAGCGGCCGCCGCCGGACGGGGCAGGCACTTTCTAGAGACGTCGGCGTGCCTTGCGGGCACGCCGTACCACCGCGGCCGCGCCGAGCAGGGCCACCGTCGCACCGGCGGCACCGGCGGCCGTGGCGTCCTTACGGCCGAGGCGGCGGCCCGCGACGGTGTGCCGGCCCTCCACCTCTTCGAGCAGCGCGCCGAGGACTTCCTCGTTGGTCCACCGGGGCCGCCAGCCGGCGTCGTGGAGACGGCCGACGCTGACGACCCAGGGGTGCATCGTGTAGGCGAGGTCACCGGCCGGGGACGGTGTGAGACCGATCCGGTGCAGCCGCGCGGCGGCGCCCAGGGCGACCGCGGACGGCAGCTCCATGCGGCGGATACCGCTCAGCTCCTCGATCTCCTCCTGTTCGAGCCAGCCGTCGCAGCCGACCGCGAACTCGCCGTCGACCTTCTCCAGCGCGGCGTACTCCAGTGCGCTGACCAGGTCGTCCACGTGGCAGAACTGCCAGGTGGGCCGGGATCCGGCCACGACCAGCAGCCGGGGCGACTCGAAGTAGCGGGTGAGGGCGGTGTCGGTGCCGCCGACGAGTACGGCGGGCCGTACGACCGTGACGTTGAGGCCGGGGTGCGCGCGCGGCGCCCGGCGGCCGAGGCGTTCGATCTCCAGCAGATCGCCGACGCCCGTGGCCTCCGCGGTGGCCCGCAGCTCCGCGTCCTCCGACAGCGGGATGTCGTTGTCGGGCAGCGCCCCGTAGACCATGGCCGAGGTGCACAGGACGACCCGGTGCACCCCCGCGGCGGCGGCCGCGGTGAGCACGGTCTGGGTACCCCGGACGTTGTACGCCGTACGGGCGGCGGCGTCCCGCTCCAGGTCGAGATCGAGCGCCAGGTGCACCACCACGTCCGCGCCGCGCAGTTTCTCGGCGATGGCCGGATCCCGTACGTCGAGGATGTGCCACTGCGCCTCGCTCACCTCCCCGCGGCGCTCGTCGATCGCGACGACCTGCTTGATCTCACCGGACGCCGCGAGGCGCCGGGTGAGCAGGTCTCCGACGCCCGAGGCGGCTCCGGTGACCGCGACGACGGGGCCGCGCGGCGGGGTCGGGGTTGGGCGGTTTCGCGCTGCGCGAACCTGTGGATCTGGGGAACTCACCGGGCGTCTCCAGCGGTTGTCTTCAGTACGAACGTGTACGACACGTGCGTACCAGGTGGCGTCCATCCTGCCGCAGGCCAAGCGTTGGCGGAGCACCGAGCCCGGATGCGGGCCCGGATGTCTACGCTGGGTGGTGTTGTCGGGCAGTCGCCGCCGGCGGATAAGCCGGCGGCCCAACGAGCCGAGGAAACCCGTGAGTGACACCCCATTCGGATTCGGCCTTCCGCCGGAGGAGCCAGAGGACGGCGACGGCAAGAAGAACGGCCCTGCCGGAGGTGGTCAGGGTGCCGGCGGCCAGGGCGGGGGCAACCCCTTCTCGGGGTTCGGCTTCCCCGGTGGCCCGGGCGGCCCCGGCGCGGGCGGGGACAACCCGTTCGCCGCGATGTTCGGATCGATGAATCCGAACGACCTGGGCGCGGCCTTCCAGCAGCTCGGCCAGATGCTGAGCTACGAGGGCGGGCCCGTGAACTGGGACATGGCGAAGCAGATCGCCCGCCAGCAGGTCTCGCAGGGCACGCCCGACGGTACGAAGGACGCCAGCGTGAGCCCCGGCGAGCGGATCGCGGTCGAGGAGGCCGTCCGCCTCGCGGACGTCTGGCTGGACGGCGTGACGTCTCTGCCGTCAGGCGCGGGCACGACCGTGGCGTGGAGCCGCGCCGAGTGGGTCGAGGCGACCCTCCCCGCGTGGCAGCAGCTCGTGGACCCGGTGGCCGAGCGGGTGGGCGCCGCCATGAGCGACGTGCTGCCCGAGGAGATGCAGGCCATGGCGGGTCCGCTGATCGGCATGATGCGCTCCATGGGCGGCGCCATGTTCGGCCAGCAGATCGGGCAGGCCGTGGGCGTGCTCGCGGGCGAGGTGGTCGGTTCGACGGACATCGGGCTGCCCCTGGGCCCGGCCGGCAAGGCCGCGCTGCTCCCGCTGAACGTCGCGGCCTTCGGTAAGGACCTCGGTGTCCCGCAGGACGAGGTGCGGCTGTATCTGGCCCTGCGCGAGGCCGCCCACCAGCGGCTCTTCGCCCATGTGCCGTGGCTGCGGTCGCATCTGTTCGGGGCCGTCGAGGGGTACGCGCGGGGCATCAAGGTCGACTCGTCCAAGCTGGAGGACGCCGTCAGCCAGCTCGACCCGTCGAACCCCGAGCAGCTTCAGGAAGCGCTCCAGCAGGGCATGTTCCAGCCGGAGGACACGGCCGAGCAGAAGGCCGCCCTGGCCCGTCTGGAGACGGCGCTGGCTCTGGTCGAGGGCTGGGTGGACGCGGTGGTGCACGAGGCCGCCAGGACCCGGCTCACGTCGGCCGACGCGCTGCGCGAGACGCTGCGCAGGCGCCGCGCCTCGGGCGGTCCGGCCGAACAGACCTTCGCCACCCTCATCGGCCTCCAGCTGCGCCCCAGGCGGCTGCGGGACGCCTCCCGGCTCTGGGCGTCGCTCACGGACGCGCGGGGCGTGGACGGCCGCGACGGGCTCTGGGAGCACCCCGACAACCTGCCGACGGCCTCCGACCTGGACGACCCGGACGGCTTCGTCCACCACGAGCACGCGGACTTCTCCGAGCTGGACAAGATGCTGGGCGAGGCCGCGAGCGGCAAGCCGAAGCCGGAGAAGGACGGCGAACCCGGCGAGCGCGACAAGGGTGACAAGGGCTCGGACGACGAGGGCAAGGACGACGGCGCCAAGTGAGTCTGCACGACGACGCCGTCGGCGTACTGAGGACGTACGACGGCCAGGACGAGCTGCGCGGCATCTATCTGGAGCACTTGGCGGCCCGTCCGGACGGGATGTGGAAGTCCTGCGAGGCCGGGCACATCACGGCGAGCGCGCTGGTGATCGACCCCGAGCGGGGCCGTGTCCTGCTCACCCTTCACAAGAAGCTGGGCATGTGGCTCCAGATGGGGGGGCACTGCGAGCCCGGGGACGAGTCGCTCGCCGCCGCAGCTCTGCGCGAGGCGACGGAGGAGTCCGGGATCCCGGGCCTGGCGCTGCTGCCCGGCGGGCCCGTACAGCTCGACCGGCACGCGATCCCGGCGCCCTGCCACTGGCATCTGGACGTCCAGTACGCGGCGCTCGCGCCGGTGGGCGCGGTCGAGGAGATCAGCGAGGAGTCACTGGATCTGCGCTGGTTCGCCTACGACGAGGTGGCGGCGGTCGCCGACGGGTCGGTCGTACGGCTCCTGGAGCGCACGCGCGCGGTGCTCCCGGCGCGGGCGCGCGGCTGACCCGTCCGGCACGACCGGGCGAACCGGGCGGGGGCGGCCTCCGAGGAGACCGCCCCCGGCGGACGGCGAGGAGCGGAAGGACCGCGGTCAGCCGCGGTTCCAGGCGTTGTTCTGGTTCTGCGCGTGGGCGCCCTGCTGGCCCACGCCGAACTGCGCACGCGCGCCCTGCCCGATGTCCGCGTTCTGCGGCGGCATGACCTCGCTGGGCTGCACGAGCGCGAAGCCCTGGCCGAGGAAGCTCAGCTCCCAGCCCTCGCCGGTGTTGCCGCGCCGGCGCCGTACGCCCGAGGAGTGCGTCTGCGACTGCATCTGCACCCGCAGGGCGGAGGACCACGCCACGACGGCGTCGGCGTCCACGTTGACGTACTTGTCCGGCGTCACGTGCATCATCAGCGGCTGCCCGGACGTCATCAGGGCGACCTTGCCGCGGCCCGAGATGTTGAGCTGGTACTTGCCGGAGCCTGAGATGCCGTACTGGCTGTCCACCGCGATGACCTCGATGTGCAGCGTGGAGTCGAGCGCCAGGACATAGGCGCTGTCGACGGTCATGCCCTCCTGGTCGACGTCCACGACGTGCACGTACTGCGCGAGGTTGGCGAAGTAGACCGTGCCCTGACCCGAACAGCGCATCAGGTCGAGGCCCTCACCGGTGTTCGCCCTGGCGCGCCGCTGACCCGGGGACTGGTACTCACCGTCGAAGTCGATGAGTCCCTGGTAGGCGACCATCGCGCCCTTACGGGCGAGGACGTCGTCGTGGCCGGTGAGCGCGACCCGCAGCAGTTGCGGGTTCTGTACGACGTAACGGTCCTGGGACTGCGTCTCCGCGAGTCCGAAAAGCGGGCTCTGCATGATGTTCTCCTCCCCCTCAGCCCCGGACCCGCAGGCGGTCGGTGCTGTCCTCGCTCGGCTGTACGACGACGAGGCCCTGGCCCGAGAAGGCCATCTGGTAGGCCTCCCCGCTGCCCCGCCCGACGAGCGACGAGGCCTTGAAGCTCCGCTTCCCCTTCACCTTGAGCCCGGGTGACCAGGCGACGAGGGCGTCGGGGTCGACGTACGTCTCGTCCTCACCACGGCCGCAGTCGACGACGATCGGCGTGCCGCGCGAGGTCAGCGCGACCCAGCCGGTCCCGCCGACAGTGACGTTCCACAGACCCTGTCCGGCGAACTTGGCCAGCCCCTTCACCTTCTCGACGCCCCACTGGAGGTGCGCGTCGAAGGCCAGCAGGTTGGTGCCGTTGACCGAGATCGAGTCGTTGTTGAGGTTGATGACGACGACGTCGGCGCCGTAGTCGGCGAGGTAGAGCAGGCCGTCCCCGGCGCACTTCATGATCGGTGTGCCTTCGCCCGTCACCCACTGGCCGGCGATCTGGCGCACGGCGGGCGGGTTGGGCTCGTACTGCACGAAGCCCTCGTACGCGACCATCGATCCGGTGCGCGCGTAGAGGTCCTGCCCACTGGTCATGGCGACCTTGAGCATGGTGCGGCCGTGGTTCTCCATCCGGGCCGTGACGGGGGTCGGGGCGAAGCCCGCGAGTTGCTGGTTCATGTGCCGGGCTCCCTCAGACCTCGTACGGCTGGACGACGATGAAGTTCCCGGGGGCTCCCCGGAACTGGAGGTTCACGGTCTCTCCGCTGTGCCCCGGATACGCGTTGCGGCGCAGCCTGACCTGGCTGGAGAGGATCACCTGGGACGCGGCGGACCAGGCGACGACGGCGTTGCTGTCGGCGAAGGTCGTGGGCGTGACCGGCAGGACGACGGGGACGCCGTGGGTCTTGACGACGACGGTGCCGGTGCCCTGGAACAGCATGGTGAACAGGGCACCACCGGGGATGCCGTGGCCCTCGATGCGGCGGACCTCGTACTGAAGGGACTCGTCGAAGGCGAGGACGTTCTCCGCGGAGACACAGATCCCGTCACCCTGGAGTTCGATCGGGTGCAGATGTGAGGCTTCCTCGGCGAGGAACACCTGGCCGCGGCCGGAGCAGCGCATCAGCTGCATCTCCTGCCCGGTCGCGTTGCCGACGATACGGCCGGCGAAACCGGCGCCCTTGTAACCGAAGTCGACCTTGCCCTGGTACATGACCATGCTGCCCTGGCGGGCGAGCACGGACGCGCCGCCCATGGCGAGGTCGACCCGCATGAGCTGCTGGTTCTGCGGGGTCCAGCGCTGGCCGGTGGCCGCCTCGCGGTACGGCTGGAGGGCCGACTGGAGGCCGGGACCGGCCTGCTGGCCCGGCTGCGGCATGCCGGGGGGCGGCGCCCCCTGGGGCTGGCCTCCGTACGGAGGCGGCGTCGGCTGCCCGTACGGCGAGGGCGCGCCGGGCGGCTGTCCCTGACCGGGGAACTGGCCGGGGAACTGGCCGGGTGCCTGCCCCGGTGCCTGGCCGGGGATCTGGCCGAACTGCGGCTGCTGCGGCTGGCCGGGCTGCGCGTACGGCG
>NZ_JAAPBF010000287.1 GCF_022695985.1 Streptomyces sp. NP-1717
TTGCCGCTCGGGTGGGACGAGATCGTCTACGCGAGCAGGTTCGGTCCGTACGGGCCCGCCGTGCCGTTCAGCGCGCCAAGGACGCGCGGGGTGCCGCTGCTGCTCGTGCCCGTGGCGGCGTGGAGCGACTCGGTGGTGCTTCTGCGGCTCTGGATGGCGGCACTGGCGGGCGGGGCGCTCTTTGTGGGGTTCCGGCCGTGGCTGGGAGTGCTGCGGCGCCCTGCGGGCGCAGGAGTGGCAGCGGGGCTGTACGGGAGTCTGTGGTTCGCCCTGTTCTACGCCAACTCCGCCATGCCCAACCACTACACGGCGATGGGCGCGGCCGCCGCCACCGGCTGTTTCCTGCGCCGCGACGGGGGTCGTGGCGCCTGCGCGGGGATCGTCGCCGGGCTGGCCGCCGTCACGCTGATGCGGCCCAACGACGGTGCGGCCGTGGCCCTTCCGCTGCTCGTCGCGGCTTTCGTGGTGCCCGCGTGGCGCGGCCGGGGCCGGCTCGCGGCCGTGGTGGCGGGCGTCGGGGTGGGCGCGCTGCCGTGGATCGTGGAGGCGTGGCTGCGGTTCGGCGGTGTGGCGCGGCGGCTCTCCGAGGCGAGCGACACCCAGGGCGGTACACGGCCCGTCCTCTCGGTGAAGGCCCATCTCACCGCCCTGGACGGGCCGTTGCTCTGCCGTCCCTGTACGGGCGACACCGTCGCCTCCGGGGTCGTCGAGTGGTGGCTGCTGCTCCCGCTGCTGGTCGTGCTCGGGCTGTGGGCCGTGCGCCGTGCCGGGCGGGCGCGGGCGCCGATGTGGCTCGCGGTGGCCGTCGCGGCGTCGGTCTCGGTGCCGTACCTCTTCCTCGTCCCCTACGCGGCGCCCCGTTTCCTGCTGCCCGGTTACGCGCTGCTGGTACTGCCCGCGGCCGTCGGTCTGCTCGCCGTCGCCGACCGGGCCCGTGGCTCGCGTCCGGTCGCGCTCGGTCTCGCCGTCGTACTGCTGGGGCACGCCGCCGTACAGACCGCGCAGGTACGGACCCATGTGGGTGTCCAGGAACGGGCGCGGGGCGACTGGCAGCGGATCAGCGCCGTACTCCGCGAGGAGGGGGTGCGGCCGCCGTGTCTGATCAAGGGGAACAGTTCGGCGATCCCCGTCGCGTACACGGCGGGCTGCGCGTCGGCCGGCATGGACGATCCGGCGTCCGCGACGGCGGTGGTCCTGCGCCGCGCGGACCCGCCGCGCTGGGCACGGGACTGGCCTCGGCGCCCGGTGCCCGGCACGTACAACCCGGGCTGGTCCGTCGCGGTGCGCCCGTAGAACCTAGGGGGTGTCTTGCCGATCTTGCCGGGCTCGCGGTCCCTGGCACGCACGTTCGCCGCGTTGACAGCGCAGGAGGGAGGCATGGCGGAGCCATGCCTCCCTCCTCCGCCTTGCGATCGCACGCACCAGACCCCGCTCCCTGATCCGGCCTGATCGACAAGACACCCCCTAGAACCCCTCGCGCGGGCCGGACTCGTCCTCCAGCGGCTTCTCCAGTGCCGTCGTGAGGATCCGTTCGCGCAGCTGGGGCATGTCCTGCGACACCAGGCCGGGGACCACCTCGTTCCAGCGGGCGGCCGTCGTGTCCAGCGTGCGGGTGAAGCCTCGGCGCAGGGCGCGGGCGGCGACGCGCAGGGCCACGGTCGTGAGCGGGCGAAGCAGGGAGCGGCCCCGGACGCTCAGCGAGACCCGGATCGTCCAGCGGCCGTCCGGCAGCCGGCCGGGTGTCGCGCGCACCACCGCCCGGCCCAGCCGGTGGTCGAGCCGTGCTTCCAGCGGCGCGGAGGACGGGCCCTGGCGCCGTACGGCCCCGTCCTTGCCCGGACCCGGTCCCGGCGACTGCCCGGACGCCGCGTCCCACCAGTCGTCCAGCCGGATGTGCGAGGTGCCGGTGGCCCGCGTCAGTGAGGCCCACCGGGTTGTCCCGCCCGTCCCGCTCGTACTCACCGAGCCACGCAGCCCGGCTTCCCTCGGGCGCTCCACGTCCCGCAGCTCCCCCTCGATCTCGGCCGTCACCGCGCCGTCCGTGACGTGCTGGGTGACGCGCACCGCCGAACGCCGGTCCCACTCCGTCACCCGCACCTGGGCGTCGTCGTCCACCTCGTACTCCGCGCCCGCGCGCAGATGGCTGCCCCGCACCAGCCGGATGTCCGGCACCTCCCGGCCGTCCGCGAGGAACAGCCGCCCGTCCTCGGCGCGGGTCTCCGCCACCAGGTCGTACAGCGTGACGACCGCCTGCTCGAACCACCGCCGTGGAACCGATTCGACGGTCACGGTGTATATGAGATGGACCATGTCGGCAGCATGGACGGTCCGGGGCCTCTCCCGTCAGGCCCGGGGCCGGCCATGTTGCGCGGGCGGCGGTTGCCGGGTCCCGGCAGGTCGCGCGGCCGGGCTCCCGCGTCCGACGGGCTCCTACACTCGGGCGCATGCGGTGGAACGAGATCGGTGAGGTCGACTGCTCGGTGGCGCGGGCGCTGTCGGTGGTGGGGGACCGCTGGACGCTGCTCGTGCTGCGTGACGCGTTCCTCGGCGTGCGGCGGTTCGAGGACTTCCGGGCGAACACGGGCGCGTCACGGCCCCTGCTCACCGAGCGGCTGACCACGCTCGTGGAGCACGGGGTGCTGCGGCGGGTGCGGTATCAGGAGCGGCCCGAGCGGTACGAGTACCGGCTCACGGAGAAGGGCGTCGGCCTGTACCCCGTGATCGTCTCGCTCCTCGCCTGGGGCGACCGGTGGATGGCGGGCGACGACGGTCCGCCCGTACGGCTGCGCCACGAGCCGTGCGGGCACACGATGACGCCCGACCTGGCCTGCCCCGGCTGCGGCGGGACGATCGACCCGCGCGACGTACGGCCGGCGCCGCGGTCCGAGCCCGTGGCCGATCCTCGCGAGACCTCACGGGCGGGGCACGCCAACTCCCGGACGGTGGCCGGAAAGTAGCGCCGTGCCGGGCGTCGCGGGCCGGGCGGGACTCCGCGGACACGGTTTCTAGGCCGCGGGGTGGCCTTCGGGGCGCAGGATCATGCACGTCGTCGTGGCGTGGGCGATCAGCTTGCCGCGTTCGTCGGTGACCCGGCCCTCCGCCGTCGCGGTCCGCCTGCCCACGTGGATCGTCGTGCCCACCGCCGTGAGCCGTCCCGCGTCCACGGCGACGGCGCGGATGTAGTTCACCTTCAGCTCCAGCGTCGTGAAGCCGACGCCCGCGGGCAGTGTCGTGTGCACCGCGCAGCCCAGCGCGGAGTCGAGCAGTGTCGCCGCGATGCCGCCGTGCACCGTGCCCAGCGGGTTGGCGAAGTCGGGCCTGGTGCTGAGCGAGAGCACGACACGGCCCTCGTCCAGCTCGTCGAAGGTCATGCCGAGGAGCCGTCCGACGGAGGGGCGGTCCGGAGGCTGCTCGGCCGCCCAGCGCAGCAGTTCCAGGCCGGACATCGTGGTGAGGTCGACAGTCGTCATGCGGCAGAAGTTATCAGTTCTGATTCTGAACCCACTGGTGGCGTCGATCGGTCACAATGGAGACATGTGCCGCAGCATCAAGACTCTCCGTCCGCCCGTGATCCCCGAAGAGGCCACCGAGGAGGAGATCAGGGCCGCCGCCCTCCAGTACGTGCGCAAGGTCTCCGGCTTCCGCGCGCCCGCCGCGCACAACCGCGAGGTGTTCGACCGGGCCGTCGACGAGATCACCGCCTCCACGATGCGGCTGCTCGACGGCATCGAGGTGCGGGGCGCGGCCCGGGCCTGAGGAGCGACGGCCCGCCGGGCGACGGTGGCCGGGGCCTCAGACCGCCGGTGACGGTGACGACGCCGAAGCCTGGGCGGACGCCGGTGCGCCCTCCCGCGCGGCGTCGCGCCGGCGCGACGGGCGGCGGACGATGTACGCGGCCACCATCCCCGCGGCGAACAGCGCCAGCACGGACACCGCCGCGCCGAACCAGCTCGCGCCCAGCAACTGGCCGCCGAAGTAGCCGAGCCCCACGCTGTATCCCGTCCACGCCACGGCCGCCAGCGCCGACCAGGGCAGGAACTCCTTCACCTTGCGGTGCGCGGCGCCCGCGCTCAGGGAGACGACCGAGCGTCCCGCCGGTACGAAGCGCGCGATCACGACGAGGATCCCGCCGCGGGTGAGTGACGCGCCGAGGCGTTCCTGCGCGGTGGTCAGCCGGCGTGAGCGCGCGATCGCGCGGGCCAGCCGGTCCCCGCCGCGCCAGGCGAGGCGGTACGCGACGAGGTCACCGATCACGGAGGCGACCGCCGCGCACACCATCAGGACAAGCAGCGACGGCACTTCCTGCGGCACATGCGCCACGTGCGACACCTTGCCGGCCGCGTCGGCGACCGCCGAGGTCCCCGCTGCCGCCGCCGTGGCCGTCGTGATCACCAGCACGCCGCTGGGCAGCACCGGCAGGAACACGTCCAGAAGCACGGAGAGCGCCACCACGGCGTAGATCCATGGGCTGCCGGTCAGCGCGCCCAGACTCTCCAGCACTGTTACATTCCCCGTTTCCGTAACGAAGCCGAAATCCCCCGGCCTCGTACCCCCGTGACCGCCGGCCCCCTCGCGCGAGGCGAACGCGGGGGCGGCTGTCAGCCATACAGCGTACGCCTGTGTGGTGGACCACCTTCCCACGGGGCGGGTGTTGTCCACCTCCTGTTTCCTCAATGGCCGAGATCCGGGATTGGCCGAATATGAGTGTGCGCCGACTCTTCCGTACGCGAGGGCGCCCGGACCCCGTCGAAACGGGATCCGGGCGCCGTGTGCCGCTCGGTCGTCCGGCCTTGCCGGGTGGCCGAGTGCCGGTCAGACGGTCACCGCCGCGGGCTGATCCCGGCGCTCCGGCTCGCGTGTGCCGCGCGCGCCGATGAGCCGGTCCAGCGAGAGTGCGCCGGGACCGTTGAAGACGATCAGCAGGAAGGCCCAGCAGAAGATCGCCGAGGCTTCGCCGCCGTTCTCCATGGGGAACAGCCCCTCGGGCTGGTGGACGTTGAAGTACGCGTAGGCCATGGAACCCGAGGCCACGAGCGCGGCGACCCTGGTTCCCAGCCCGAGGAGGACCAGGCTGCCTCCCACGAGCTGGATGACCGCCGCGTACCAGCCGGGCCAGGTGCCGGCCTGGAGGGCGTCCTTGCCGAGGACGCCGAAGAGTGTCGCGGCGCCGTGGCAGGTGAAGAGCAGTCCGATCACCATGCGGAAGAGTCCGAGGGCGTACGGCTGCGCATGGTTGAGACGTGTGTACATGGGGGGTGGGGCTCCTTCGGTTCGGGACGTAACCGACGAGAGCCTTCACGTTAGGCAGCCCTTAGGAATGCTTGCAAGTTCAACATCCGGCGGACGGGTCTTTCTCGGCCTCGGGCCCGTTCTCTGCGGCGAATCCGATCCGTACCCTCTGGCCAGCGGTTTCCGGTCGGCTTGTCGCGACTGCGACGGAGATCCCATTCGGCAGGGCATGGGCGGACCAATGGCCGGTACGGAGGAACCAGGCATAGCGGGGCGTGGGACGCCAAAAAGCCGCCAACCGGGGCGAGTCGGCGGCCTTGAGGGCTCTTCTGGGTTACCGGGACGTCACCCGGCGGCCAGTTCCCGTTCGTCGACGGTCACAAGCCGCGCCCCCGCCTCCGGCTCGCCGTCCGGTGTGCGCGCCTGCGCCAGACTCAGCCGCGCCGCGCGTCCCCGCAACGCCAGCGTCATCAGCTGGTTACCGAACCAGGGGCCGCCGGTCTTCCCCCAGGAGACGGACGGCGCGGGCACCCGGCCGTGCCGGGCGAAGGCGCGCCCCAGCCGCCGGCCCACCCTGCTCCAGCCGAACCGGAAACCGAGACGGATCGAGAGCGGGATGGAGTTGTGCACCGGAGAGCAGGTGAGCTGGACGACCCGCGACCGGGGCTGCCCCGTGCGCCAGGCCGGCTCGGCGACATACGCGTGGTGCACGTCGCCCGACAGCACACACACCGTCGCCGGCGCGTCGGGTCCGTCGCCCGCCTCGGCGATCAGCCCCGCCAGCTTCTCGAACGACGTGGGGAACGCCGCCCAGTGCTCCAGATCCGCCCTGCGGCGCAGAGCCTCGCCGAAACGCGCCCACCGCTTCCCGCGCTCGCCACGGGCCAGCGCGGCGTTCCAGCTCTCCGCGTCGTGCACCAGCGGCGGCAGCAGCCAGGGCAGCGAGGTGCCGATCAGGAGGTGGTCGCGGTCGCCGGGATCGGTCAGCGCCTGGTCACGCACCCATGCGGCCTCCTCCGCGTCCAGCATCTCCCGGTGCCCCTCCGCCAGGACACGGGCCGCCCGCGAGTCGACCATCAGCAGCCGGGTCCGGCCGAAGTCGCGCCGGTAGCTCCAGCGCACACAGGCCGGATCGGCGTCGGCCTCGGCGGCGAACTCCCGCAAGCGGCCGGTGCCGTCCGGCTCCCCCCGTACGGCGGCGTACAGCTTGTCGGTCGCCAGTTCGGCGGGGGAGAGGTTGCCCAGGTGCTGATACACCCAGTACGACATCAGGCCGCTCAGGATGCGCTCCCGCCACCACGGCTTCGTCCGCATCTCGGCCACCCAGGACGCACTGGTGTTCCAGTCGTCTATCACGTCGTGATCGTCGAAGATCATGCAGCTCGGGACGGTCGAGAGCAGCCAGCGGACGTTGGGGTCGCTCCACGACTCGTCGTAGAGACGGGTGTACTCCTCGTAGTCGGCGACCTCCGCGCCCGGCGGTTCGGACAGATCGCGGCGCTCGGCCAGCCAGCGGCGGGTGGCCTTCGACGTCTCGTCGGCGTACACCTGATCGCCGAGCAGGAGCAGCACGTCGGGGCGTACGGCCGCGGGGTCGGCCGCCAGGGTCGCGGCGAGCGTGTGCAGGGCGTCCGGTCCCACCGGGTCGGGCTCGCCGACCGGGGCGGAGGCCCAGCGGCACGAACCGAAGGAGACACGGAGTTCGGGGGAGTTCCCGGCGTGGTCCGTCCCCGTTCCCGCGGCGAACGCGGCCGGTGTACGGATCACACTCGGCGGGAACGCCGAGTCCTCGGGCGGCCAGACGCGGCGTTCGTCCAGCAGGACCTCGTACGCCGCCGAGGTGCCCGGGGTCAGCCCCGTCACCGGAATCAGGGCGTAGTGGTGCCCGGCGATCAGGAACGTACGCGACGAGCCGTACGCGCCGTCCTCGCAGCGGACCTCGGCCGTGCACGGCCCGTCCGTCTCGACCCAGATCGTGGCCGTGCCGGCGGATTCCCCGTCGACATGGCGCAGCAGTGGTCCCAGGCGCAGCCCGGTCATGGTGCCTCCTCCGTCGCCCCGTACGGTACGGAACGACGGAGGGGGCCGACCAGGTTCCGGTCTGTGATGTCGGGCGCGGCCGGTCCGGCCGTACCCGCTCAGCAGCCGTTCAGGACGCTCTGGAGCTTGGCCTTCTCCGCCGAGTCGACGCTCAGGTTGTAGTGGTGCTTCACGTCCACCCACATACGGGCGTACATGCAGTGGTACCCGGCGCGCGGCGGCATCCACTCGGCCGGGTCGCGGTCGCTCTTGGACTGGTTGACGTTGTCCGTGACGGCGATCAGCTGCGGCTGGCTGAGGTCGTTGGCGAAGGTCTGGCGCTGGGCCGTCGACCAGCCGCTGGCGCCGGAGGTCCACGCCTCGGCGAGCGGCACCATGTGGTCGATGTCCACGTCGCTGGCGGCGGTCCAGGTGGCGCCGTCGTACTCGGAGTACCAACTGCCGCTGGTCGCCGCACAGCTGGAGTTCGTCACGACGTTCGAACCGTCCCGCTTGAGTACGGTCTCGCGGGTGTCGCAGGCGCCCGACTGGGTGATCCAGTGCGGGAACAGGTCGCGGCTGTAGCCGCTGGTGGAGCCCTCGGCGCGCACGGTCAGC
>NZ_JAAPBF010000288.1 GCF_022695985.1 Streptomyces sp. NP-1717
GCGCGCTCGGCTCGGGGCTGGACGGCCTGCTCGTACGGCCCGGGGACAGCGAGTACGCGACGGCCCGCCAGCTCTACAACACACGCTTCGACGATCTGAAGCCGGCGGCCGTCGCGTACGTCGCGGGCGAGGACGACATCAGGGAGTGCCTGGCCTTCGCCCGGCGGCACGGCACCCCCGTCTCGATCCGCAACGGCGGCCATTCCTACGCCGGCTGGTCCAGCGGCAACGGCAGGCTCGTCATCGACGTCTCCTCGCTCGACGGCGTGGGCGACGCCGCGTCGGACGGTGTGATCGGCGCGGGCGCCAAGCTCGTCGACGTCTACGGCGCGCTCTCCCCGAAGGGCCGTACGATCCCCGGCGGTTCCTGCGCCACCGTCGGCATCTCCGGACTCGCCCTCGGCGGCGGCCACGGGGTCGTCTCCCGCGCGTACGGCGCGACCTGCGACAGCCTCACCTCGGCGACGATCGTCACGGCCGACGGCAAGCTGCTGACGGCGGACGCCGAGCGGAACACGGACCTCTTCTGGGCCCTGCGGGGCGCGGGCAACGGCAACTTCGGAGTCGTCACCGAACTCCGCTTCCGTACCCACCCCGCCTCCACCGGCGTCGCGGCGAACCTCAACTGGCCCTGGTCCAAGGCCCGCTCCCTGCTCGCGGCCTGGCAGGAGTGGGGTCCCGGCCAGCCGGACGAGATCTGGTCCTCGTTCCACGCGGCGGTCGGCGCGGGCGGCGGCGCCGACCCGACGGTCTCGGTGTCCGCGTTCACCCTCGGCACGGAGGGCGACCTGAGGAACGCCGTCGACCGGCTCGCCGACCGCGTGGGCGCCTCGGCGAGCTTCGTCTCGCTGCGCCCGGGCAGCTACCAGGAGGCGATGCTCGCGTACGCCGGCTGCGCCGGGCTGGGCGAGGACCGGTGCCGGCTGCCGGGCACGACACCGGGCCGGGGGAAGAACGGCGTGCTGCGACGCGAGACGTACGCCGCGACCTCGGACTTCTTCGACCGGTCGCTGCCGCCGGCGGGCATCGGCACCCTGCTGTCGGCCGTGGAGGGCTTCAGCCGGATCACGGTGGCCGACGGCGCGGGATCGGGCACGATCGCACTGACCGCCCTCGGCGGCGCGATCAACCGCGTGGACCCGCTCGCGACGGCCTTCGTGCACCGGGGCTCCAGGATGCTCGCGCAGTACGTGGCGTCCTGGCGCCCCGGCACGCCCGGCACCGAGCAGCGGGCGTGGCTGAAGCGCAGCCGGGGCGGGCTACGGAGGCACGCGTCCGGGGCGGCGTACCAGAACTACACCGACCCCGCGCTGTCCGACTGGCGCACGGCGTACTACGGCCCGGCGGCGGGACGGCTGAAGGCGCTCAAGGCGCGGTACGACCCGGAGAGGATGTTCGACTTCCCGCAGGCGCTGTAGCGGGCGCGCGGCCATGAGGCGCGCGGCCCGTCGCGGTGCGAGGACCGGCCGCCCGCCACGCCGCGCCTACGCCGCGAGGTTGTTGTCGTCGGGCCGCTGCTCGGGGATGCCGAGCGGCCGGGTCCCCGGCGCCCCGGCGGCCTCGGCGGCCTCGGCCCGGTCCGCCTCCCGCGCGGCACGCGACCGTACGAGCAGCCCCACCCGCCCCGACCGGCAGACCGCCGACACCAGGGGGGTGAGCAGCGCCATGGCGAGCGGCGCGAGGAGCAGCACCACCGCAGTACCGAGGGCGAACCCGCCGATCACGTCGGTGGGGTAGTGCACGCCCAGATAGACCCGGGAGAAGCCCTCGACCAGCGCGAGCCCGATCGCGGCGAGCCCGAACCCGCGGTGTGCGACGAAGATGCCCGCGCCCAGGGCCATCGCCATCGTCGCGTGGTCGCTGACGAAGGAGAAGTCGGTCTTGCCGGCGACGAGGACGTCGAGCCCCCGGTGGTCGACGAAGGGGCGCTCGCGGCCGACGAACTCACGGATCGGGATGTTGATCAGCAGCGCGACCCCGGCGGCGAGCGGCGCCCAGAGCAGCCCGGCGACGGCGGCCACCGAGTCCTCGGCCGACCCGCGCCGCCGCACGCTCCACCAGCACCAGAGCACGACCAGGACGAGGGCGAGCACGATCCCGTACTCGCCGGCGAACTCCACACCCCGGTCGAACCAGTCGGGGGCCGACTTCGTCAGACCGTTGATGTCGTAGAGCAGGCTGACGTCGGGGTTCGACCCATCGATCGCGAGTCCAGCCATGTGCTGCGGCCCCTTGCCTTGTCGCCCACCACGACACGCCTCCGGGCGTGTCGCTTCCACCAACCCCCGTGGTGCCTGCGGTCAGTGCTGCGCGATCAACGCCACAGCCCCAGTCCAGGGAACGGCCTGATACCCCTACAGGTTCCAGTCTTCACCGGACGATCTCCAGGACGTTATCGAAGAGTGACACATCGTCCCAGCTCAGAGGGGTGAACGAACGGAGAATTCCGGCCACGCGCGCCCCTGCCGGGACCGGACTCCACCCTTCCGGACGTCAACCCTTCGCCACCTTCGCGCCCCGTCGGACCGACGCCCCGTCAGCCTCTTTACCGTCCGGAGTTCCGCTCGGTGGGAAGATCGGTCGGCAGCGATTTCGCGCCGTCTTCGGTGACCCGGGTCGCCCCGAAGTAGTCAGGCGTATCGATTTTGTCGAACCGGATCACGGCGCCGGTGTACGGAGCGTTGATCATGTACCCACCGCCGACATAGAGCCCGACGTGCCGGATGGCCCGCGAGTTGGTGAGGTCGTCGGAGAAGAACACCAGGTCACCGGGCATCAACTCGTCGCGCGACGGATGCTCGCCGGCGTTGTACTGATCGTTGGCGACCCGAGGCAACTCGATCCCCACGGACCGGTAGGCGGCCTGCGTCAGCCCGGAACAGTCGAACCGCCCCTGCTGCTCAGGGGTCCCGTTGCCGCCCCACAGGTACTTCGTACCGAGCTTCTGCTGCGCGTAGTAGATGGCACTGGCGGCCTGCCGGGAAGGCTCGACGCGGCCGACGGGGCGGGCGAAGCTCTGCTGGAGGGTCGTGATGACCTTCACGTAGTTCTGCGTCTCGGGGTACGGGGGAACGCCCCCGTACTTGATGACCGCGTACGCGCCCGCGTTGTACGCCGCGAGCATGTTCTTCGTCTGATCGCCCGGCACATCGTCGACATAGCCGGCGAGTTTGCAGTCGTACGTCGCCGCCGAGGGGATGGCGTCCTCCGGGTCCCAGACGTCGCGGTCGCCGTCCTTGTCCCCGTCCACACCGTGCGCCGCCCAGGTCCCCGGGATGAACTGCGCGATGCCCTGCGCCTGCGCCGGGCTCACGATGTCGGGATCCCAGCCGCTCTCCTGGTACAACTGCGCGGCCAGCAGCGCGGGGTTGATCGCGGGACAGAGATTGCCCCACTCCTGCACCAGCCGCTGGTACTTCGCCGGCACCGCGCCCTTGGCCAGCGCGACCGCCCCACCACCACCGGCGCCGCCGGCGAGCCCGGCGGCCGCGGAGTACGTACCCACGACGAGCAGCGCGATGAAACCCAGGCTCAGCCCGAGCCCGATCGCGCCGGCCATCCAGAATTTACGCACCCCTCAACCCTCCCCCATCCGGAACACGTTCGCCGCCATTTTCCCGCCTGTCGTGTCGGTGCTATTCGGACAGGGCACCGCATCACGGGCCGTCGGAGACGAATCCGGTGCACAGGACGCTCTTGTGGCTCGTGTCCGAGGTGGCGTGGTGGTAGACGACGGTCCACTCCCCGGGGTCCGCGGAGAGCGGCGGCGCGGGCCGGACCTCGCCGTCGGCGCGGGAGGAGAAGTCGTCGGGATAGGTGAGGTACGTCCACTGGGTCTCGTCCCCCTCGTACAGATCGGCGGCCCTGCTCACCGACCCGAACCGGTCGCTGTTCGCACCGGAGGTGGTGGGGCGGCCGTCCGCGTCGAGGCGGTGGGGAGGCTTCACCTCCACGGCGATGTAGTACGGGGGCAGGTTCGGCTCCTCGTACTTGAGCCGGTAGCCGATCTCCGCCTTCCCCGGCGGGAGTTCACCGGTGTAGTCGGTCTCGGCGGTGGTGACGGACATCTGGAACTGGAGCGGCGGCTCCTCCTCGCCGGGGAGGTTGCAACTGTCCCTGAGCCCGTTCCAGGAGTGCCGGGAGGTGCCGATGTCCTGGATGTACCGGGGAGGGCCGGCGGGAGCGGTGTCGTCGGCGGCCGGACTCTTGGGGGAGGACCGGGCGCCGGGAGCGCCGCCGGCGGCCTTGTCACCGCCGTCACCCCCGCCGCTGCCGTCTCCGGGCAACAGCCACACGGCCGTGGCGACGGAGACCCCGATGACGGCGCCGGTGCCGATGGCGACGAGCCAGGGGATGCCGCGCCGGGAGGAACGCGCCGGGAGGGAAGGCGTGGGACCCGCGGGCCCCCCGGGTCCCTGGGTCGGGAGGTCGTGCAGCGGTGGGGCCGGTGCGTGGTGGGGCCGCCGGGGCGTGTCCGGCACCGCGTCCGCCATGGCGACGAGCGGCTGGTAGGCGGGATCGTCCACCAGGGCGGTGTCCACGGCGCACCGCCGGATGAGCTCCGCCGGACCGGGCCGCCGGGCCGGGTCCTTGGCGACGCACTCGCGGATCAGCGCGGCGAGAGCGGGCTCGACCCCGGCCGTGTCGATCTCCTCGTGAACGGCCCGGTAACTCACGGTGGCGGCGTCCCCGACCCCGAACGGGGCACGCCCCGTGGCCGCGTAGGCGACGGTCGCGCCGAGGGCGAAGATGTCGGCGGCGTCACCCACCTCGTTGCGCGCGAGCACCTCGGGCGCGGTGTAGCCGGGCGTACCGGGTGCCTGACCGTCCTGCGTCAGTGCGGTCTGCTCGACGCCACGGGCGATCCCGAAGTCGATCAACTGCGGTCCCTGGGCGGCCAGAAGGACGTTCTGCGGCTTCAGGTCGCGGTGCGTGACCCCGTACGCGTGAACGCTGGCGAGGCCCTCGGCCATCGCCGCGACCAGCCGCCGGCAGGTCCCCGCGGGAAACGGCCCGCGCTCGCGCACGGCGTGGGCGAGGGTCGGGCCGGTGACGTACTCGGTGGCGATCCAGTACGGCGCCGAGTCCAGCCCCGCGTCGATGAGATTCGCGGTGTACGCGCTGCGCACGGCACGAACGGTCTCCGCCTCCCGCCGGAACCGGGCGAGAGCCTCGGGATGCCCGGTGATCTCCTCCCGCACGACCTTGACGGCCACGAGCCGCCCACCGGGCGACCGCCCGAGGTACACCTGCCCCATCCCCCCGGCCCCGAGCCGCGCGAGCAGCACGTAGGCACCGATACGCGCGGGGTCCTGGACTCTGAGGGCATCCACGGGAACGACTGTGCCACAGCGCCGGCCGAGGCGGCATGCGGAACTGACGGCGACTCAGGTACGGGGCGGGGGCGAGGGGGCGGACCAGAAGTCGTCGTGGATGTCGGGGCGCGGAATCGGACCGCCCGCGTAGTTGGGCCCGTCGGTCTTGGCTGTGGGCGCAGCCACTTCCGACTTCTCCACGCAGGGAGTGGCGACTTCGAAGAAGGGCTGCCCTTCTCCGCCGATGCTGAGTCTGATGCCGAAGCCGTCGGGGGACTTGGCGTAGATGGCCGGGAACCTCTGGCTGTTGTTGACGGAGGTGATCTCGTAGCCGCTCTTGCGCCAAGACCGCTCAACAACTCCGAGGAATCCACCGCGTCGCTCTTCAGAGATGATCGTCATGACAGCCCGACGCCGTGACAGGTCACAACTCCCCACCGTGGTCTCCCCGTGCGTCCATCTGACTCCGGGCCGGATCGCGCGGAACGTGCCCTCAAGAATGGAATCCGCACGCTCCGCAGCCTCCTGCATGTTCAAAACTCGCTCTCCATCCGCTTTTGAGCCGTCAAGTGCCGAGCATCCGGCGACCGTGACGCATACCAAAAGAAATCCCAGCGCACGCCGCATTCTCATCCCCTCCGGTGCCCGTCCAGCTGCACGGCCTCGTAGTCCCCGACCACGATCCTGGCGATGTTGTCGGCGGACGTGACGTCTTTCCGCGGGTTGAAATAGTTCGTATGCGCCGTCACCCCACCCATATCCAGAACCGGCCGCGGCCCGTCCTCCACCCGGAATCTCGTCGCTCCGAAATCCTCGTGCGCCGGATCCGTGCCGAACCAGATCTCGCTCTTCTCCGTCTGCGCGTCCTGCGCGAGGTACGCCACCGCCGCCCCGCCCGCCTCCGCGTTGTCCGTGAACATCACGTCCGTGTTCCCGGTGATGTCGTCCACCGAGAGCTGCGGCGCGTCATAGCCCAGCCACACGATCGACGCCGTCGACGCGTCGTATTCGGACGCACCCATCAACGTGTCCCTCGCCCGCTTCAAGTCGTTCTCCGCGAAATCCTCGTCAAGTCCCGTTCCCAGCCCGGGCACATACGCCGACACATTCCTCGCCGTGTCCGGATTCTCGTACGAGACGATGGCCCGCCCGTTCCCCTCGTCCCCGATGCCCAGCAGGAACATCGGCGGATGCCCGCCTGCCCGCAACTGCTCGTCGATGGATCTCAGCCCCGCCAGCATCGTCCGCGATCCGTCGTCCTCCGCGCCCGCCAACTTCCCCATCAGCAGCGCCAGGTTGTCGCGGTTCGCCGCGTCGCGTACGGCGGCCGGGATGCCGTCCAGATTGCCGATCGTGTCCGGGTGGACCGCCAGGTACTCCTCCCGGCGTTCCTCCGTCAGGCCCTGCCACCACGCCAGGCGTTCCGAGGCCGTCGCGTCGAGGGGGATCGCCGCTCTGAGGTAGTCCGCCGTGAGCGCGCGTACCGCCGTCGCGTCGGCGCTCGCGTCCGTCCACATCGCGTCCGTGACCGCGAGGCCGTCCTGGGCCATCAGCTTCCGCAGCGTCCGCGTGTACCGCGCGTCGGTCTCCGCCGCGTCGCTCAGCGCGCGGGCGATCCTGTCCGCGATGTCCTGCGCCTTCGCCGCGAGGGGGTTCGGGCTTGTGAACCCCGACGTGGGCGCGGTGAGCGGATACGCGTGGCCCGAGGCCGTACCGCCCCGCAGCTTCTCCTTCGTGAGCGGGTCCTCCCCGGCCTCGGGGTAGCTCACCGACCCGTCTGTCCGCACCGTGAACCTCAGGCCCGCCGCCTCGTCCAGCGCGTCCCGCAGACGGCGCTGCGAGCCGCGCAGGTCCTGGGCGAGGCTGTTCAGGGTCGTACGGACCAGCCCGCACTCCGTGTAGATGTACTGGAAGTTCTTCCCCAGCGCCCGCAGCCGTCCGACCGCCGCCCGCGCCGCCTCGCCCTCCTGCGTCGCCGTCAGGCCCGCGAGGAGCTGCTTGTCGATACGGTCGCGGGCCGCGTCCGCGCGGTTGCTCGCCTTGCCCCAGCCGTCCGCCGCGCCCTCCAGCTCGGCGCATCTGACGTCCCGTAACTGCGCCCAGGTGAGTCCGCCGCCCCTCACCGGCCGGCCCCGGCGCCGACACCCGTTCCCGCGTCGACCCCCGCCAGGGCCGACCTGATCGCGGCGTCGTGCTCACCCTGCGTCCTGGCCACCGCGCGCAGCCGGCCCGCCAGGCTCCCGCACTCGTCGCGGGCTGCCTCGATGCGCCGTTCCCACGACGTACGTACGGCGCCCAGGGCGGCGAGCGCGCTCAGCCCGTCCCCGCAGCCGGCCACGCCCTCGTGCGCCGTTGCGAACTCCGCTTTCACGTACGCCATCTGCGTACGCATCACCTCGGCCCCGCCCGCCGCCCGGGTCCACGGTC
>NZ_JAAPBF010000289.1 GCF_022695985.1 Streptomyces sp. NP-1717
TGCTTCATGGAGCCGACCTCCGTACGAATGCTGTCGGTCTGGATGAGCCCCGGCGCCCGGGAAGATCAACCTGGACAAGGGCCGCGTCAACCTCCAGAAGAACCAGACGGTGTCGCTCGTCAAGGGCGGCGCCCCGCTGCTGACCCAGGTCAAGATGGGCCTCGGCTGGGAGCCCGCCTTCCGCGGCAAGGACATCGACCTCGACGCCTCCGTGATCGCCTACGGACCGAACCGCAACCACCTCGGCAGCTGCTACTTCGGCAAGCTGACCATCCTGGGCGGCTCGATCAAGCACTCCGGCGACAACCTCACCGGTGAGGGCGCCGGGGACGACGAGACGATCGTGGTCGACCTCGGCCGACTGCCGGCCGAGGCCACGGGCCTGGTCTTCACGGTCAACTCGTTCACCGGCCAGAAGTTCAACGAGGTCGCGAAGGCTTACTGCCGGCTGCTCGACGCGCGTACGGGCGAGGAGCTCGTCCGCTTCGACCTGACGGGCGCCGAACCGCAGACCGGCGTGATCATGGCGAAGCTCATCCGCCAGTTCTCCGGTGAGTGGGAGATGACGGCCGTCGGCGAGTTCGTGAAGTCCCGCACGGTCCGCGGCATGGTCAAGCCCGCGGCCAAGGCGCTCTGAGCACCACCCCGGATCCGCCGCCGGATCCGGGCAGGCCTGTACGGGCCGCCGCGGTCAGGGGGATCGCGGCGGCCCGGAGGCCTCGGTACTCAGAGCTTGGTCAGTTTGGAGAAGGGGCTCAGGATCCGACCCTGACGGCCCGAGAAATCGATGAGCACGGCGTTCTCGCCCTCGACTCCGATGACTCTGCCCAACCCGAACTGATCGTGGGAGACACGGTCTCCCACATCGAAGTGCTCGGGCGGAGGTGAGGCCGGGCCTTGGCGGTTGAAGGGACTGGACGGCAGGTGGCGCCGGGAACCGGCTGACTTTGTCATTACCTGGAGTATGCGCCCAACGGCCCCCGACGCGCCATGCCCGACCGCCGACGGGCCGCAGGATCACTCGTTCCCCAGCGTCCCCACGACCCTCGTCAGGACCCCCGCCGGACGGTCAGGACGCCCACGGCCAGTGAGCGTCCCGGCCCGCCTCCAGCAGCGGAACCATACGGAACGCGGCGTCGGAGAGACCGCCGAAGGTGTGCCGGTAGGGCGTCCCCGACGGTCCGTGTGCGGCCCGGTACCCCGCCAGGTTCCAGGTGTAGACGGGAACACGCCGGGGGACCTGCTCGGTCGGGTCTCCCGAGCGGTGGAACGCCGTCTGCTCGTCCGTGACGATCAGCACCCGGTCATGACCGCGGTAGTGCGTCCGCACCGCCTGCGAGGTGTTCGTACCCCCCAGATCACCGAAGCGCTCCAGGACCTTCAGCACCGACTCGCCCCGCCGGTACGTCACCTTGCGACTGCTCGAACCGAACTCCACCAGGTCCCCGCCGGCGGCGCGCATCGCCACCGCCGTCCCGAAGATCGCCGCGGCGTCCGCCCGGTTGAGCCGGGAGCGGTCGGAGAGCGGCGACCACATCGAGCCGGAGCGGTCGACCAGGATCAGCGTCCGGCCCGGCAGCGCGGGCACATTGGCCAGTGAGTGGCCGAGCGCCCGCTCCAGCGGGTAGGACCAGCGCAGCGACGGCGCGTGCTGGTGAGCGGCGAGATAGCGGAACGGGAACTGCCGCGACCGGGCGACCACCGCCGGGTCCGACAGCTCGTCGGCGACCCGGGCGGCGACCTCGTCGCTCACCCCGGCCTCGTCGAAGTTCCGCAGGTTGCGCAGCAGCGCCATCGGTCCCATGGACGGGATGACGGCCTCCCACGCCGTCGCGTCCATCGGACCCTGGAGCCAGCCCGCCAGCATCTCCCAGGTCATGCCCGCCTCGGCGAGACGCCCGGCGGCGCCGGGAGCCGTGACCACCGCGCGCCGCTCGGCGACGGGCAGCTCCATCAGCGCCCGGTGGGCGGTGAGGGTACGGTTCGACGCGGGCGGAGCGGCGGTGTCCGGGTGGTGCCGGCGGTCCAGGGCGTAACGGAACAGCTCGCCCTGCCACGCCTTCGCCGGGTCGGGCGAGGCGTGTACGAGATTGAGTATGTCCCCGAATCGATAACCCTTCGACGCGGTGTCGTACTTGAGCAGCGACTTACCGCTGTAGAGCCGCCGCACGGCGTCGGCCGTGCCCCGCTTGACGGGCTTGGGAATCGCGCGTCCGTAACGGGACGTCCAGTAGCCGAGCAATTCACCGGGCTCGTCGGCGCGCAGCAGTACGGAATCGACGACCTGCCGGTTCGACGGGCCGGTGGTGACACCCAGTTCGAGACGCGCCTTCACATATTCGGCGGCCCCGACCACGGCGGCGGTCCGCATGTTCCCGTCGCGGCGCAGCCAGCCCAGCAGACCGGCCGTCCACCGCGGGTCCTCCACCGCCAGCTCACGCACGAGGGTCAGGAAGCGGCTGTCGCGGTCGTCCCCGGACTCGTAGAACGTCCGCTGGGAAACGAAGTTGGCGACGGCGAGCAGGAACAGCTCGGACTTGGCGTCGCGGAGATGTCCGGTGCCGCCCTGATGCGTCCGGGTGGTGCGGCCGGTCGACCGCACGGGCGACAGGCCGCGGACCACGGAAAGACGCGCGTTGAAACGTGCCATGGGAATTCCCCCGAATTCGATGAAAAGTCCAGAGATCAAGGCCGGCGGAACCGACAAAGGTGCTCTGCCAACTGAGCTACATCGGCTCGAAAGCCGATGACAGGACTCGAACCTGCGACCTCCCCATTAAGAGTGGAAGTAGGTCCCGCCTTCGCACCTGGACGAATATGACTTTAGGAGGGCGCCCGACGGGCCGCCACGGGTTTTAGCGGCGGTGAGGGAGGAGGGAAAGGAGGCCGTGAGGGGGTCGGGGCGCGGCCGGGTACGGCCACGGTCCCCGGACGGTGTCGAGTGGCCGCCGCAACCTTGCGATGCTCTCTGTGCGTCGCAGTGATCGGCCGCGCACGAGCGGTCGGTTCGGAGGGGGGAGCCGTGGTGGAACAGCTCGGCGGGTACCGGTTGGTCGCTCTGCTCGGTGAGGGCGGCATGGGCCGGGTCCATCTCGGCAGGGCGGCCTCCGGGCGGCTGGTGGCCGTGAAGACGGTGCACGAACATCTGGCGGCCGATCCGCGGTTCCGCGAGCGGTTCCGGCGTGAGGCCGCCGCCGCCCGCTCGGTGGCGGGACCCTTCACGGCCGCCGTGCTCGACGCCGATCCGGCGGCCGCACGCCCGTGGCTGGCCACCGAGTTCTGCACGGGCCCCACCCTCACCGGGGCGGTCTCGGCGCTGGGACCGCTGGCCTCCGGCGAACTCGCCGCGCTCGGGGCCGCGCTCGCCGAGGCGATCGCTGCCGTGCACGCCGCCGGGCTCGTGCACCGCGACCTCAAGCCGTCGAACATCGTCGTGACGCGCGACGGTCCGATGGTCATCGACTTCGGGATCGCGCGGACCTCGGCCGAGGAGAGCCTGACCGACAGCGGTGAGATCGTCGGCTCCCCCGGCTTCATCGCGCCCGAACTGCTGACCGGGGCGGGCGAACCGGGCCCGGCCGTCGACGTGTTCGCGCTCGGGGCACTGCTCGCGTACGCGGCGACCGGGCGTCCGCCGTTCGGCACCGGGGCGGTGCACCAGGTGCTGTACCGGACCATGCACGGCCGGGCCGATCTCGACGGCCTGGAGGAGATACCGGGAGCGCGCGAGGGCGCCACGGGGTGGCGGGAGCTGCTCGGGAGCTGTCTGAGCCGGGAGCCGGACGACCGGCCGGCCGTGGCCGGGGTGCTGGCCGCGTGCGCGGCGTGGACCGAGGGCGATCCGTGGTGGGAGCGCGAGGCGGTGGCCGGTCTGATCCGGCGCCGCGAGGACGAGGTGGCCGCACTGGTCGCGAACGCGCCGGGGACGACGGCAGGGCCGGCGGACCCGAGGCGGCCGGCGGACCCGGCGGACGTACCGGCCGACGACCCGGACGGGGAACGGGGCGGCGAACCGGGCGGGAATCCGCGCGCGCCGGCCACCACGGTCGTCGGCCGCTCCCCCTGTACGACGGTCGCACCGGACACGGGCACCGGCACCGTCGCTAGCCGGGGCGCGTCCCGAAGAACCCTCCTGCGCCGGGGCGGCGCGGCCCTCGCGGGCGGCTCAGCGATCGGCGCCGTCGCCTGGCTCGCCTCACTCACCGGCCGCGCCGGCGAGGACGACGAGCCGGACCCGCCACCCTCGTACACGCTCGGGCGCGCCCTGTGGACCCGCGGCATCGGCGAGGCATCACCGGTGCGGCACGGCGACTTCCTCTATATGACGGACACGGACGGAGTGATCCGCCTCGACGCCCGGAGCGGAGCCGTGAGCTGGACCTGTCCGGCCGAGGACATTACCGCCGTCGTCCCCGGGGAGAAGCTCGTCCACGTCCTGCGGGCGCCCCGCTACCTCTTGCCGGAGATCATCGCCCTCGACGCGACGACCGGCGTCCAGAAGTGGAGCACGGGCGACGTCCGGCACCACCCCCGCCGCCCGCTGGAACTGCGCCGGCCCGGCGCTCGGCCGGACGGCGATGCGGGCACGTTCTCCGTCTCCGCCGGACTCCTCTGCCTGGTCACCCACACGAGATACGCCACGCTGTGGGAGCGACGCACCGGGGGGAACATTCCCTGGCGCGCCTACGGATACGACCCGCGCACGGGAGACCCGCTCTGGTTCCACGAGGGAGGGGAGGCCGAGGTGGTGGGCCTCCACCAGGCGGGCGGCCGGATCGCCGTGGCGTCGGCGCGCTCCTCGCTCTCCGACGAGGGCGAGGAGGGTGAACCGCTCGCCGTCCTGCGCGCCGCCGACGGCACGCTCGAACGCGAGATACCGGGCGGATCGCGGTACGTGGAGGCGCATCCCGGCTCCCGGGGGGCCCGCTGCTACCGGACGGGCGGCAGGCTCCGCTCCGTCGACCTCGCGACCCGCCGCACCCGGTGGAGCCGTGCCCTGTCCGAGGAACAGACGGACGCCACGATCACCCCCACGGCCGCCGCGGGGCTCGTGCACACCGCCACGTACGACACGCTGAGGGCCCTCGACGCGGAGACCGGCCGTACCCGCTGGAGTCTGAAGGACATCGGCTGGCCGGTGGACCGCGGTTCGCCGACGGTCTCCGGCGGGCTCGTCTACGGCCTGGGGAGAGCGCCGGAAGACGAGGACTCCGACGGCCGCCCCACCTGGGGTGTGCACGCGCGGAACGCGGCGACGGGAGCGCTCGTCTGGGCGGCCGAGACCGGTGACGCGCGGTCCGTCCTCGTCGGGGACGGCGGCGAGGGCGCGACCGGCCTCGTCCATGTGTCGGCCGACGGCACCCTGTCCACCTACGCCGCTCCGGAGCCGATATGACCGACCCCCTGTTGCCGGGAGACCCCACGACCCTCGGTTCCGTACGGCTGCTCGGCCGGCTCGGCGCCGGCGGTATGGGCCGGGTGTATCTGGGCCGTACGACCGGGGGCCGGCTGGTCGCCGTGAAGACCGTCCACGCGCACCTCGCGGCCGAGCCGCAGTTCCGCGAGCGGTTCCGGCGCGAGGCCGCCGCCGCCCGTGCCGTGACGGGGGCTCACACGGCGGCGGTGCTCGACGCCGATCCCGCGTCGCCCGTGCCGTGGCTGGCCACCGCCTATCTGCCGGGGGTCACGCTGCGGCGCGCGGTCGCCGCCGCCGGGCCGCTGGAGGTTCCGGTCGTACGGTCGCTGGGGGCCGCGCTCGCCGAGGCGCTGACGAGCATTCACGGCGCGGGACTCGTCCATCGCGACCTCAAGCCGTCCAACGTGCTGATCACGGCGGAGGGCCCGCGCGTCATCGACTTCGGGATCGCGCGTGCGCTCGGCGACCACGGGATGACGCGGGCCGGGGACATCGTCGGGACGCCCGGGTTCATCGCGCCCGAACAGATCACGGACAGCGGCCCGGTGACCACGGCGGCGGACGTGTTCGCGCTGGGCGCGGTTCTCGCCTTCGCCGCCACCGGCCGTAACCCCTTCGGGGACGGCACGGTGGCGATCCTGCTCTACCGGGCGGTGCACGAGGAGCCCGACCTGGACGGCGTGCCCGCGGGGATACGCGGACTGGTCGCCGACTGTCTGGACAAGGACCCGGCCGGGCGGCCTCCGGTCGGGGCCGTACTGGAGCGGACCGCCGATCCACGGGCGCCGCTGTGGTGGCGTGAGGAGCCGCTGCGGAGCCTGATCAGGGGTGACGGGGAGGACCGGCCGCGCGAGCGCACGGCCGTGGTTCCGACGAAGGAGGTGACGGCCCCGGCGCCGCCGGTCGAACGGTCCCGCCCGGCACCGCCCCGTCCCGCCCCCGATCCCAGCCGCGCCGAGCGTGCGGAGCGCGCCGGGCGCCGTCGTGAACTGGCCCGCCGGGGCGTGCTGGTGGCCGGTGGCAGCACCCTGGCCGGACTGTTCGGCGTCGCCGTCGTACGCGGCTGGGGAAGTCCGGGACCGGACGACACCGTGAACAGCTCGGACGGCGCCCAGCTCGAACTCGGGAAGGGGTCGGCGAACCCGGGCGCGCTCCGCTGGAGTCTCACCTCGGAGCCCAGTGACATCGATTCCCTCCTGCTCTCCGGCGGCACCGTCCTGCTGCACGGATCGCTCACGAGCGGCGTCGACGGCTATGTGCGCGCCTGTGCGGCCTCCGACGGGGCCCGGCGCTGGGAGCTGGCGGCCAGGGAGGGCGCGTCCGGTGTCTGGGGCGTGGCGGAGGGGACCCTGGTGGCGCCCGACCTCGGACTGCCCCTGGTCGAGCTGGACTCGGGCGAGGCACGCGGGACGGCGGCGCCGGTCGACCCGTTGGCGCCCCGCTGGATCACCGTCGCCGGCGGCACGTTGGTCACGGCCCACGAGGACGACACGGACGCGAAGGAGCTGCGGGCCGTCGATCTGCGCACGGGCAAGAAGCGCTGGGAACAGGACCGGGCCGGGACGCAGCCGCCGGCGGTGCTCGGCGACACGATGCTGCTGGCCGCCGTGACCGGGTGGCGGGTGGCCGGTGTCGACGCGGCGTCGGCCAGGACGCTGTGGTCGTACGAGGGGCTGAAGGACGGCGGGGACCAGCTGCTCGCCGCCGGCCCGCTGCCGGACACCGGGAACTTCGCCCTGCTCACCACGCTGGGCGAGCTGCATCTCGTCGGCGCCCGGAGCGGGAAGCGCGTCGCCGTCGCGGCGGACACCTACGCGGTGACCCCGGGCGCCACGGCCGTCGGAGTGGCGGGCGGCACCGGCCTGCTGGCCACGGCGGGCTCCCTGCACGGCTTCGATCCGGACACCGCGAAACCCCTCTGGCCGCCGCTTCCGACCCTCGGCGTCGAGACGAGCTGGCCCCGGCGCACGGGCGGGGTGCGCGGTCCGGTCACGGCGGGCGGTCTGGTGCTGCACTGGTCGAAGGCGGACAGCCTCCAGGCCGTCGATCCCACGACGGGCGAGCCCCGCTGGACGCGGCGCCTCGCGGGCGTCGCCAAGGTCCCGCCGGTCGTCACGGGCGGCACGGTCTACGCGGCCTGCGGCGAGGTCTGCACCGCGCTGCGGCTCATCGACGGCGCGGTGCGCCGCGCCTGGTCGCTGCCTGGCATCATCGACGAGCTCGCGGC
>NZ_JAAPBF010000029.1 GCF_022695985.1 Streptomyces sp. NP-1717
CCGCCCGGCTGCGTATCAACGCCCCGACAGAAGCGGCTTCCTGAGCGTCGTCGAGACTGTCCGGCCGTGCAGTCACGCATTCGACTCGCACCCGTAGAGCTCGGCAGCGTGCGGGCAGGCTTCGCCCGCCGAGATGTACGGCACGCGGTGGAACGGCGCTGTCAGAAGTTCGGTGAGCTGATGGGCACGGAGACCTTCGTACGCGTCCGGGACACCACCGGCGCGGCCGTCCCCGAGAACGATCTCTTCGCCGGACTGCGTTGACCCACCCGCTTGAGGCGCGTGGTCGTGCCGGGTCCGTGCGACGGACTGGAAGCCCGGGTGCGCATGACCCGGTGAGCAAAACCGGTGCGCATGAGTGGGGGCACTCGGGCGGCCTGGGGACATCTGCCGTCGGGATCTGAGTATCCGCCCCCGGGCTCCGGGGCCGTCCCCCGCCTAGTATCGCCACGCGCCGCTTACGAGGCGCGGGACAACGGGGGGCAAACCATGACGCGTAGCCACATAGCGCGCAGATCCACCAAGATCACGACGAGGGCGGCCGCCGCCGTGCTGGCCGTCGCCGTCCTGGCCGGCTGTGGCGAGGGGGGTTCCGCCACGGGGAAGACCGGCACGGACGGCAAGCGGTCCGCGAGCACCGATGCCGAGGGGTCGGCGAAGGGGGGCAGCGATCCGGGGGCGAGCGGCGGGCCCGGCCCCAGTCCTTCGGCGGACCCGGACAAGGGCGGCGACGCGTACGACTTCACGCCCAGCCCGGAGGAGGTCCCCAAGAACGTCGCGCAGGCCCGGGAGTTGACCCGGAACGCCTCGTTGGAACCGGCGGACTGGACACCCGGGATGGTGAAGCACGAACCGTACGAGACGGCCGGCACCTGGCCGGTTCTCGCCGATTCCTGCGTCTGGTCGCGTGGTCGGCTGCCGGGGCACGTCCTGGACAGCTACGGGCGCCGGATCGACGTGCCGGCGAAGGACGGCAAGGGCCGGGTGCAGGGTTCGGTGACGGTGACGGTCCACCGGACGGTCAAGGACGCCGACCGGGAGATGAAGGACACGGTCCAGGAGAGCTTCCGCTGTCCGGGGCAGGAACTCGGCGGTGGGCAGCGGCTGGACGGTCTGATGTCGATGCATCTGGACCAGAAGGAGGTCAAGAACGCGGACGCCACCCTGTTCGAGGCGGGCAAGTTCACCGGCCCCGGTTCGGGCGGAAAGCAGGAGTACGTGTGGACGAAGTCCCGTATCGGTACGGTGACGACCGCCGTCGCGGTCAAGGGAGCGGAGGGGTACGGGACTTCGGACCTCATCCGGCTGGCGGCCGAGGCGGGCGCGAAGGTGCTGTACCGGGTCGAGAAGGAGTTGACGTGATGTACCCCTCTCGCATTACAGCCTGGAGAAGTTGACTGATCGTCAGCTGATGTACCGCCAGTTGATCCGCCGCCAGATGACCGCACTCAGACCTCCGGGACGTCACCGCTGATGGAACCGCTCCACTCCGCCGATCCGGCCCGTATCGCCGGTTACCGCGTCCTCGGCCGGCTCGGCGCCGGCGGGATGGGCGTGGTTCTGCTGGGCCGCTCGCAGCGCGGCGTGCTCGTCGCGATCAAGCTGATCCGGGCCGAGTACGCCGACGACGCGGGCTTCCGCACCCGGTTCCGCCGCGAGGTGTCGATCGCCCGGCAGGTCCGTAACCGCTGGGCGGTGCCCGTGGTGGACGCGGACACGGAGGCGGCGGCTCCGTGGCTGGCGACCGAGTTCGTGCCCGGACCCGCGCTGAGCGACGCGATCGGGCCAGGGGCGCCCTTCCCCGAGCACAGTGTGCGGGCTCTCGGCGGAATGCTCGCCGAGGCCCTGGAGGCGGTGCACGCGGCGGGGATGGTGCACCGGGACGTCAAGCCGGGCAACATCCTGCTCGGCCTGGACGGGCCCCGGCTGATCGACTTCGGTATCGCCCGCGCCCTGGACGACACCGTCCTCACCGCGACCGGCACGGTGGTCGGCTCCCCCGGCTTCCTCTCCCCGGAGCAGGCCCAGGGCCGCCGGATCGGCCCGCCGAGCGACATCTTCTCGCTGGGCTGCGTGCTGGCGTACGCGGCGACCGGCCGCCGCCCGTTCGGCAGTGGGCCGGTCGACGCGATGCTGTTCCGTACGGTGTACGACCCGCCGGACCTGGACGGGGTGCCCCCGGCTCTGCTGCCCGTCGTCCAGGCGTGTCTGTCCAAGGAGGCGGAGTCCCGGCCGACGGCGGCGCGGATACGGACGGAGTGGGCGCAGGACGCGGCCGGACAGAGCTGGCTGCCCGCCCCGGTGACCCATCTGATCGCGTCGCGTTCCGCGGAGATGCTGAGCCTGCCGGACATCGAGTCGACGCAGTTCGTCACCGGTCAGGGCGGTGCGGACGCGGACACCCGGCCCGCGGTCCCGCCGTCCTCCCCCGCGCCCGGCCGGCGCCGCTTCCTGACGTATCTGGCGGCGGGCGGCGCGGTCCTCGCGGCGGGCGGGGCGACGACCGCGTGGCTCGCGAACGCGGGGGACGGCGGCGGCACCGGCACCGGTGGGGACGGCAAGGCCGAGCCGCGCCCGGTGCTGGGCATCGGAGTGCAGGCGGATCTGAGCGGCGAGCTGAGCGCGCAGGGCAAGGCCCAGAACCAAGGGGCACAGCTCGCGGTCGATGCGCACAACGCCCGCGAGGACGCCCCGTTCACGCTGAAGCTGACCACGCTGGACGACGGGGGTGACGAGACGAAGGCCCTCGCCGCCGCCCGCCGCTTCACGGAGGACGCCTCGGTGGTCGCCGTCCTCGGCGCGACGAGCACGGCCGCGGCAGGCGCGGTGCTGAGCGCGTACGACGAGGCTGCTCTGTCGGTGATCAGCGTGACGGACGGGGACACCCGGCACATCAACCGCGTGTTCCTGTGCGCCCGGCCGAACAACGCGATGCAGATGGTCCCCGTCTCCGCTTATCTGGGCGTCCACGACCTGGACGACATCGCCCTCGTCGACAACGAGACCGAGTACAGCCGCCAGGTCACCCGCTTCCTCGGCGAGGGCCTGCGCACCGGCGGCGACCGGAACGTCCTCGCCGAGACCCTGCCGCTGGGCGGCGACAACTACGCTTCCTTCGCACGGCAGTTGGCGGTGAAGCGGCCTGGTGCCGTGGTTCACGGCGGCGACTGGCAGGACGTCGCCCGCTTCGCCCGCGCGCTCGCGGAGACCGACTACCGGGGCCCGAAGATCGCCACCCAGGCCGCGTACGATCCGCGTTTCCTGCGTGAGGCGGGCGACGCGGGGGACGACTGGCTGATCGTGTCCACGGCGGTCGACCCGTCGTCCGTACGGTCGGCGGGCGCCTTCGGGAAGGAGTTCCGCGCCCGCTTCGACGCCGCTCCGCCTCCGTTCGCCGCCGAGGCGTACGACGCGGTCCGGCTGGTCGCCGCGTGCGTCGAGGGCCTGGGCCGGGAGAACGTCTCGCGCGAGGACTTGGTGCCGGTGCTGCGGACGACGACGTTCAAGGGGGTGTCGAAGCCGTACGCCTTCGACAAGGAGAACGGCTGGTACACGGGCGACCAGGGCGTCTTCTTCTACCGGGCGGAGGGCGGCCGGTTCCGCTTCCTGGACACGGACCCCGCGAAGGTCTGAGAAGTCTCGGCGGGGCGGCGGAACGGCCAGGCGGGCGCCCCGGCAGACCCCAAACCCCCGCGCGTAAGAAACACCTCGCCCGTCCTGCTTCGATGCGAAGAGAGACGGGCGGGACAGCGGTCGTGCTCGTTCGGGGCAGGCTATTTCAGCGCGTACGCCGCGGCCTGGGCGAGGGTGCTCGCCGCGTCGGAGCGCTGGGCCTTGGTCGACTTCTTGTCGGCCAGCACCTTCGCGGCGGAGGTGAGCGTCTTCTTGCCAGGCCTGCGCTTCGTGGCGGGCGGAGACTGCGACAGGGCACTGGCCGCGGCCTTCTTCTTGGCCTTGGAGCGGCTCTTGGCCCGCACCGTCCTGCCCGCACACACGACGCCGCACCGGACCCCGGCCGACATCGAGGCCCGAGTGTGTGACCTGCGCCAGGCCCGCGAACTGGGCCCCGCGAGGATCGGCCCCATACTCCGCCTCCCGGCCTCGACCGTGCACCGGATCCCGACCCGCCACCGGCTCAACCGCCTGACCTGGATAGACCGTCCGACCGGCACCGTAATCCGCCGCTACGAACGCGAGAAGCCCGGCGAACTCATATATGTGGATGTGAAGAAGCTCGGCCGGATACCCGACGGCGGCGGCCACAGGACCCTGGGCCGCGACGCCGGCCGCCCGATCCGCGGCATGGGATTCGACTACGTCCACTCCGCCGTCGACGACCATTCCCGTCTCGCCTACAGCGAGATTCACCCCGACGAGAAGGTCACGACCTGCGCCGGATTCCTCACCCGCGCGGCAGCCTTCCTCCACACCTACAACCACCACCGCAGCCACACCGCACTCGCAGGCCACCCACCCATCACCCGTGTCAACAACCCTGCGGGTCAATACACCTAGGCGGTGCCGCCCGGCGTCGTCTCGTCCGCCAGCCAGGCCAGGTACGGCGCGTTGCCCCGTACCACCGGAATCGCGAGGATCTCCGGCGTGTCGTAGTCGTGCGCCGCCGTCAGGTGCGCCTCCAGCGCCTCGTAACGGGCGGCGGTCGTCTTGAGGAGCACCTGCCACTCCTCCGCCGTCTCGATCGCGCCCTGCCAGTGGTAGACGGAGGTGACGGGCGCCGAGATCTGCGCGCACGCGGCGAGCCGCGCCTCCACCGCGCCCCGGGCCAGGGCCTCCGCCTTCGCGGCGCTGTCGGTGGTGGTCAGTACGGTCAGGAAACCGGCACCGGTCATACGCGTCACTCCTTCGGTCGGTCCGCCGCCCCGGCCTGCGGGGAGTAGCGGCGGGCACGGGCGCCCCGGGCTCCGGGAGTTCGCCGGGGGCGCCCCGTTCCACGATAGAGCGCGCCCCGGTCACCCGGCGTACGCGCGGGCGGATTTGGCGTCCCGGAGGGCCAGGCCCCACCAGGCGATCTGGTCGAGCATCGCGGTGGCGGCGGCGTCGGCGCCCTGCGGGTCCCGGTGCCGGCCCTCGTCGTCGAAGAGCGCGCCGGCGTTGTGGAAGGAGACGGTGTCGCGTACGGCGACGGCATGCAGTTCGGCGAAGACCTGGCGCAGATGCTCGACGGCGCGCAGGCCGCCGGAGATGCCTCCGTAGGAGACGAACCCGACGGGCTTGGTCCGCCACTCGTCGAAGTGCCAGTCGATCAGGGCCTTGAGGGACGCCGGATAGGAGTGGTTGTACTCGGGGGTGACGATCACGAAGGCGTCGGCCCCGGCCAGCCGGTGGGTGACCTTGCCGAGCTGGCCCCGGACCGAGACGGGCGGGCTGAAGGAGAGCGCCGTCGGCAGATCGGTGTCGGCGAGGTCGATCAGGTCGACGGTGAAATCGGTGCGCCCGGTGGCACGGGAGACGAACCAGTCGGAGACGACGGGCCCGAACCGTCCCTCACGGTTGCTGGCCATGATGACGGCGAGCCGGAGAGGCGTCTGGGGAGCCGGAGTCCGGGGAAAGTGCGGAGTTGTTCCGGTGGCTGAATCATTCGTGGTGATGTCCATGGGGACGAGCGTGATACCTGAACCTTGGTTCAGGTCAAGCTACTCTGAGCCGTATGACGCAACTCGCCTGGAACGCCAAGGAAGCCACGGTCGGCGAGCTGGCCGAACGCAGCGGTGTCGCCCCCTCCGCCCTGCGCTTCTACGAGCGCGAGGGGCTGATCACCAGCCGCCGCACCACCGGCAACCAGCGGCGCTACACCCGTGACACCCTCCGGCGTGTCGCCTTCATCCGCACCTCGCAGCGGCTCGGCATCCCGCTCGCCCTGATCCGCGACGTGCTGGGGCTGCTGCCGGAGGACCGTACGCCCACCAGGGAGGACTGGGCCCGGATCTCCGAGTGCTGGCGCGACGACCTGAACATCCGGATCCGCACCCTCCAGCGGCTGCGCGACAACCTCGCCGACTGCATCGGCTGCGGCTGCCTCTCGCTGGACCGCTGCGTCCTGTCCAACCCCGGCGACGAACTGGCCGCCCACGGCCCCGGACCCCGCAGGCTGATCGAGGACTGACCCGTCCTACCGTGGGCCCATGGCACCCACTGACGCTGTCCAGGTCATCGAGATCAACGGCGAGCCCGCCACGGGGACCACGCTCCGTGTCCCGGCACTCAGCGCCTACGGGCACTTCACCGCCATGCAGGTCAGGGGCGGCCGGGTGCGCGGACTGGAGCTGCATCTCGCCCGCCTCGACTCGGCGACCCGGGAGCTGTTCGGCGCGGGCCTGGCCGGGGAGCGCGTACGGGAACTGCTGCGGCACGCGCTGCGTGACGTGTCCGACGCGTCGGCCCGCGTGTACGCGCACTGGCCGGAGGGCGACGAGGAGGCGCGGGTGATGATCACCGTCAGGCCGCCGGCGACCAAGTCCGGCCGGCCGCACGGCCTGATGTCGGTGCCGTTCGCCCGCGAGGTGCCGCACATCAAGCACCTGGGCGGTTTCGGGCAGACGTACCACCTGCTGCGGGCCGAGCGCGCCGGGTTCGACGAGGCGCTGCTGACCGCGCCCGGCGGGCTGGTGACGGAGGGAGCCGTCACCAACATCGCGTTCTGGGACGGCACGCACGTGGTCTGGCCGCAGGCGCCGTCGCTGCTGGGGATCACCATGGCGCTCCTTGAGCCGCGGCTGCCCTCCGTACGGCGACCGGTGACGCTGGCCGATCTGCCCTCGTACGCGTCGCCTTCCTCACCAACTCGCAGGGCATCGCGCCGGTGGACCGGATCGACGACGTGCGGTTCACGGTCGACGCGGAGCTGATGGGGAGGGTGGCGGCGGCGTACGAAGCGGTGGAGTGGGACGTCGTCTGAGCCGTCCCGAGCCGCTGCCCCGGCGGAGCGCCTCCGCCGGGGCTCACCCGTTCGGCACGACAGGGCATCCGGCGCGTCACCCGCCCGATCACACCTCGCTGACCTGCGGGAACGCCAACCGGCAAGGGGGACACGCCGTGGCGAACCGATCAATCTGATTCCCCATCAGCAGGCGAGCGCGCCGGGCTGCGCCTTATCTCGGAAGGGACGAGAACCGCGCCGCCACGGAGGAACCCATGCGCACCACCGCCCGCCTGCTGACCGGTACCGCGCTGGCGGCCGCCTCGCTCGGGGTGTCTCTCGCGGCCTCCACCGCCGCGTTCGCGGGCGAGCGGGGTGAGCTGGACCTGTTCCCCTCGACGGCCGAGCCGGGCGAGACCGTCACGGTCAACACCACCGCGTGCGGCAAGGACGGGCACGGCAAGGGGGACGCCGGTTCCCTGGGCGCGGGCGAGTTCCGTCTGCGGCCGGGCGACCACAAGGACAACGTCGTCGGCCGGTTCCGGGTGCCCGAGCACACCCGGGCGGGCAGCTATGACATCTCCGTACGCTGCGACAACGGCCGGGAGGCGCGTGGCGACCTGCGGGTCGGGCACCACCGCGAGCATCAGCCGTCCGGGCATGTACGGACCGGGGTCGGCGGCAGCGTCGGACCCGACACCACCCAGATCGCGGCGGGGGCGGTCATTCTGGCCACCGCCGCCGTCGGCGGGGCCTGCCTCCTGCGTCGTCGGGCGAGCGGCGCGCAGGGCGGCTGACGGGGCGGGGCCCGTCCTTCGGACCGGGCTCCGGCGGCCTCCACCGCCCCCGTACCGCCGTGACCCCCGCCCCCGTCACGCTCATCGGCGCCGGGGGCGGGGGAACAACTTCGGGAGGACCCATGACCGCTGAGGCCGGCCGATGAACGTCAAGGGCAAGGCCTGGCTGGTGGCCGGCGCCGTGTGCGCCGGCGTGTGGCTCGTGCAGAACGGCTCGCGGACCGTCACCCCGCCGATCCCGTCGGCCGCCCAGGCGTTCGCCGCCGGGCCGGGTTTCCACACGGACGCCGCCGCCGACCCGATGCCCGCGTCGCGGCCCGTACGGCTGCGGATACCCGGGATAGGTGTCGACGCCCCCGTCACCCGGCTCGGTCTGGCGAAGGACGGCAGTCTCGACGTCCCGCCTGCCGGGAAGGGCGATGTCGCGGGCTGGTTCAAGGACGGCACCACCCCGGGCGCCAAGGGCACGGCGATCGTCGCGGGCCATGTGGACAACGCGCGCGGTCCGGCCGTCTTCTACAGCCTGGGCACGCTGGAGAAGGGCCAGCGGATCGAGGTCACCCGTGAGGACCGGCGGACCGCCGTGTTCACGGTCGACGCCGTGGAGGTCTACGACAACGCCGACTTCCCCGACCAGAAGGTCTACGGGAAGAAGGACCGGGCCGAACTGCGGGTGATCACCTGCGGTGGCGGATTCTCCGAGAAGACCGGCTACCGGGGCAACGTCGTGACGTACGCGCACCTCATCGGCGTCCGGTGATCCACCAGGGGGCGAACCGGCGGCTGTTCAGGCCGTCCACTGGTCGAACGCGAGCTTCGCGACCAGCGAGAACACCACGACGAGCAGTACCCCGCGGACGAACTCACTGCCCTTCCTGAGCGCCGTCCGCGCGCCGAACATGCCGCCCGCCAGGTTGAACACCGCCATCAGCGCGGCCAGTTGCCACAACACGGTGCCCTGGTACGCGAACATCGCGAGCGCCCCGCCGTTGGTGCAGACGTTGACGATCTTCGCGGTCGCCGACGCCGTCACCAGGTCCAGGTGCAGTACGGCGGTCAGCGCCAGTACGAGGAACGTGCCCGTGCCGGGACCGAACAGCCCGTCGTAGAAGCCGATACCGCCGCCGACGAGGACGATCGCGGTGACGTGCCGGCCCCGGGAGACCGGCCCGCCCGCCTGCGCCCTGCCGAAGGCGGGCCGCAGCATCACGAAGGCCGCGACCCCGAGCAGCACCACCATGATCACGGGGCGCAGGACGTCGCTGCTGATCCCGGCGGCGAAGAACGCCCCCGCCATCGACCCGGCGAGCGCCATGAGCCCGATCCGTACGGCGCTCCTCACGTCCACGGGCGCCTTGCGCACATAGGTGACGGCGGCGCCGGTGGTGCCGACGATCGCCACGGCCTTGTTCGTACCGAGGATGTGGGCCGCCGGGACGTTCGGCAGACCGAGCAACAGCGCGGGCAGGAGCAGCAGTCCGCCCCCGCCCACCACGGCGTCGATCCAGCCGGCGGCGGCTGCCGCGAGGCAGAGGACGACGATCATGGTCAGGGATATCTCGGGCATGATCGCGAGCCTATGGGACGACCGGATGGCCCTCACACGGATTCGGGGTGAGGTGGGACACGCCGCCGCGCGCTCGCGCCGGTGCCCCCGCGACCAGGCAGGACGCGGCCTCACACCCCGTGCCGGCGCACGCTGAGCGCAGCGTTCCGAGCGGGAAACAGTGGTGGTGCCGCCGGGTAACACCGGCCGAGCAGTCTGCGGACATGGCAGCTGACGGCAGGGCGACGGAGATCGTGGTGATCGGCGGGGGCACGGCCGGCGTACGGCTGGCCCAGCGCCTCGCCGCCACCGGTGCCGCCCCCGGCACCGGCACCGCGACGGCCGTCACCCTGCTCGGCGAGGAACCGCACGCCCCGTACAACCGGGTCCTGCTCGGCGAGGTGCTAGCCGGGCGGTACGGACCCGATGTCATCTCCCTGCCGCCGGCGCCCGGCACCGTACGGCGCGGTGTCCGGGCGGTCCGGATCGACCGCGCCGACCGGCTGGTGCGGTGCGACGACGGCAGCGTGGTCCCGTACGACCGGCTGGTCCTCGCGACCGGCTCGAACCCCGTCCTGCCGGCCCTGCGCGGGCTCCGGCGGCCGGACCAGGACGGTCTGCCGGCCGGGGTGCACTCCTTCCGGACCATGGACGACTGCCTCGCGCTGTCGTCGGCGGTACGGCCGGGTACCCGCGCCGTCGTCATCGGCGGCGGGCTCCTCGGGGTCTCGGCGGCCCGCGCGCTCGCGGAGCGCGGCGCCCAGGTGGTGCTCGCCCAGCAGGGCGAATACCTGATGGAGCGTCAACTCGACCGCTCGGGTTCGCTGTTGCTCAGGGCCCATCTGGAGTCGTGGGGCGTGGAGGTCCACACGGAGTGCCGCGTACGGGGACTCGTGCTCGACGGGACCGAGAGCGGCCCCGGCTCCGGTCACGGCAACGGCAACGGCCGGCCGGCCGCCGTCGAACTCGCAGACGGCTTCCGGCTCGACGCCGAACTCACCGTCCTGGCCTGCGGCGTACGGCCCCGCACCGGACTCGCCCGCGAGGCCGGGCTCGACGTCCGGCGCGGCATCGTCGTGGACGACGAGCTGAGGACGTCGGACCCGTACATCCACGCGATCGGGGACTGCGCGGAACACGGGGAGCGGCTCTACGGTCTCGCCGGGGCCGCCATCGAGCAGGCCGACGCGCTGGCCCGGTCGCTCACGGCCGGCCCGGCCGGGGCCCCGGCCGCGCGCTACACCGGCACCCGCGTCCTCACCCGGCTCACCCTCGCCGCCCTCGGCGGCCCCACCCCCCAAGTGCCGCCCGCCAAACAGCCGTCCGGACCGCTCGATCTCGCCGCGTTCGGCGAGACGACACCCCTGCCCGGCGACGACGTCGTCCAGCTCACCGACGCCACCCGCGGTGCCTACCGCAAGGTCGTCGTCCGGGGCGACCGTCTCGTCGGCGGCGTGCTCCTCGGCGATCTGACCACGATCGGCGCGCTCGCCCGTACCTGGGAGGACGACGAACCGCTGCCGCCCACCACCCCGCTGCTCCACCTGCTCACTCCCGACGGAGGCTCCTGAGATGCCCGACACAACGTCCCGCCCCACCATCGTGGTCGTCGGCCACGGCATGGTCGGCCAGCGGTTCCTCGAAGCCCTCGCCGAGCGCGGCACCACCGGCCGGGCCCGGGTCGTGGTGCTCTGCGAGGAGCCGCGACCCGCCTACGACCGGGTACGGCTCAGCTCGTACTTCGACGGCCGCACCCCCGACGAACTCTCCCTGGTCGAGCCGGACTTCATGGACAGGCACGGGATCGAGCTGCTTCTGGACGACCCGGCCGAGACCGTCGACCGCGCGGCGCGCACGGTCACCTCGCGCGCCGGGCTGACCTTCACCTACGACACGCTCGTGCTGGCCACCGGCTCCTACCCCTTCGTACCGCCCGTGCCGGGCAGGGACGCCACCGGCTGCTTCGTCTACCGCACGATCGAGGACCTGCTGGCGATCGAGGAGTACGCGAAGACCGCCCGCACCGGCGCCGTGGTGGGCGGCGGGCTGCTCGGCCTGGAGGCGGCCGGCGCGTTGAAGGGGCTCGAACTCGACACGCACGTCGTGGAGTTCGCACCCCGGCTGATGCCCGTCCAGGTGGACGACGGCGGAGGAGCCGCGCTGCTGCGCACCATCGAGGACATGGGACTGACGGTCCACACGGGCGTCGGCACGCAGGAGGTGACCACCGACGAGCGGGGCGCCGTCAACGGCATGACGCTGTCGGACGGTTCGGTTCTCGCGACCGATCTCGTCGTCTTCTCGGCGGGTATCAGGCCCCGTGACCGGCTCGCGCGCGACGCGGGGCTCCGGGTCGGCGAGCGCGGCGGTGTCGCGGTGGACGAGCGGTGCCGTACGTCGGATCCGCGGATCTTCGCGATCGGCGAGTGCGCGCTCGCGGCGGACGGACGGGTGTACGGGCTGGTGGCGCCGGGCTACGAGATGGCGCGGACGGCGGCGGACGCGATCGCCGAAGTCACGGAGAACGCGAACGAGTTCACCGGCGCCGACCTGTCCACGAAGCTCAAACTGCTCGGGGTGGACGTCGCCTCCTTCGGCGACGCCCACGGCGCCGCCCCCGGCTGTCTCGACGTCGTGTACGCGGACTCCCGCTCCGGCGTCTACAAGAAGGTCGTCGTCGGCCCGGACGGCGCGCTGCTCGGGGGTGTGCTGGTCGGTGACGCCGACGCGTACGGCATGCTGCGCCCGCTGACCGGTTCCGTGCCGCCCGTACCGCCGGAACAGCTCGTCCTGCCGCCGGGGGTCGGGGCGCCGGCAGCGCTCGGTCCGGGCTCGCTGCCGGACACCGCGGTGGTCTGCAGCTGTCACAACGTGACGAAGGGCGCGATCGCCGCGTGCGCGACGCTTCCGGAGGTGAAGAAGTGCACCAGGGCCGGTACGGGCTGCGGCAGTTGCCTGAAGGTGATCGGCCAGCTCCTGCCCGCGTCCGGCGACAGCGGGCTCTGCGGCTGCTTCAAGCACACACGCGGCGAGCTGTACGAGATCGTGCGGACCCTGCGCGTGACGTCGTACGCCTCGCTGCTGGACTCGCACGGCCGCGAGGGCGCGCGCGGCGGTGACGGCTGCGAGGTCTGCAAGCCGACGGTCGCCTCGATCATCGCCTCCCTCGCGCCGACCCTGGGGCTGAGCGGTCATGTCCTGGACGGCGAACAGGCCGCGCTCCAGGACACCAACGACCACTTCCTGGCCAACTTGCAGCGCAATGGCTCGTACTCGATCGTGCCGCGCATCCCGGGCGGCGAGATCACGCCGGAGAAACTGATCGTGATCGGTGAGGTGGCACGGGACTTCGGGCTCTACACGAAGATCACGGGCGGTCAGCGCATCGACCTCTTCGGTGCGCGGGTCGACCAACTGCCTCGGATCTGGGACCGGTTGGTCCGGGCGGGCTTCGAGTCCGGGCACGCGTACGGGAAGGCGCTGCGGACGGTGAAGTCGTGCGTCGGCCAGACCTGGTGCCGCTACGGGGTGCAGGACTCGGTGAAGATGGCCATCGATCTGGAGCTGCGCTACCGGGGGCTGCGCGCGCCGCACAAGCTCAAGTCGGCGGTCTCGGGCTGCGCCCGGGAGTGCGCCGAGGCGCGCGGCAAGGACTTCGGGATCATCGCGACGGCGGAGGGCTGGAATCTCTACGTCGGCGGCAACGGCGGAGCCGAGCCGCGCCACGCGGACCTGCTGGCGCGGGATCTGGACGACGAGTCGCTGGTGCGGCTGATCGACCGCTTCCTGATGTTCTACATCCGCACCGCCGACCGGCTGGAGCGCACGTCGGCGTGGCTGGGCCGGATCGAGGGCGGTCTCGACCACGTGCGGGACGTCGTCGTCCACGACTCGCTGGGTCTGTGCGGCGAGTTGGAGAAGCTGATGGCCGACCATGTGGCGGGCTACCGCGACGAGTGGGCCGAGACGCTGGACGACCCGGAGCGGCTGCGCCGCTTCGTCTCCTTCGTCAACGCGCCGGACGCGCCGGATCCGACGGTGCGGTTCGTGCCGGAGCGCGACCAGGTGAAGCCGGATCTGACATTTCTGACCCTGGAAGGGGTGACAGCCCGATGAGCACGCACACGATGAGTCCCGTGACTCCCACGAGCCCGCCGGACCTGACGGCCGGCCTGGTGGGGGCGACCCTGCAACTGCGCCTCGGCGGGGCCTGGTTCCCGGTCTGCGACCGGTCCGCGCTCATCGCGGGCCGGGGCGTGGCCGCGCTGCTGCCGGACGGCCGGCAGGTGGCGCTCTTCATGGACCGGGCGGGCCGTACGTACGCGATCGACAACCGCGACCCGTACTCCGGCGCCCAGGTGCTGTCGCGCGGGCTGACCGGCACCCAGGACGGCCGTGCGTTCGTGGCGTCGCCGCTGCTGAAGCAGCGTTTCGACCTGGAGACGGGGCGCTGTCTGGACGACGACTCGGTGACGGTGACGGTCTACGCCACCCGCGTCACATCCTGAGCGCCCCGCACCGCCACCGGGTCCAGAACTCACCGGCAGTCACCTCCGTGTTCAGCCGGTGGCCATCGGGCCGCTCTATGTTTCTCGCTGCACGCGACCGCACATCCACCCCACCCCCATGGAGCGGCCCAGTGGAACGTCGCAATTTTCTGCGTGGAGCGATCGTCACCGGCTCCGCCGCCGCACTCGGCGGCACACTCTGGCGCGGCGCAGCGTACGCCGACCCCGCGCAGCCCGGCGCGGGACCGTACGGCGCGCTCGTCCCGGCCGACGGCAACAACATCCGGCTGCCCGCCGGATTCACCAGCCGGGTGGTCGCCCGGTCCGGGCAGACCGTCCCCGGCACGTCGTACACCTGGCACAACGCCCCTGACGGCGGCGCCTGTTACGCCGACGGCGGCGGCTGGATCTATGTCTCGAACTCGGAGATCAACCCCTCCGGCGGTGCGGGCGCGATCCGGTTCTCCGCGGCCGGCGCGATCACCGGCGCGTACCGGATCCTCTCCGGCACCCGGCAGAACTGCGCGGGCGGCAGCACGCCGTGGAACACCTGGCTGTCCTGCGAGGAGGTGGACCGCGGGTATGTGTACGAGACCGACCCGTGGGGCGTCGACGCGGCGGTACGGCGCGACGCGATGGGCCGCTTCAAGCACGAGGCCGCCGCGGCCGACCCGGTGCGCCGGGTGATCTATCTGACCGAGGACGAGTCGAACGGGTGCTTCTACCGTTTCACTCCCACCACGTGGGGCGATCTCTCCTCGGGCACCCTCCAGGTGCTGCGGGCGGGCACCGCCACCTCGGGCTCCTTCACCTGGGCGACGGTGCCGGACCCGGACGGCTCGCCGACCCTCACCCGTGACCAGGTCTCGGGCGCCAAGCGGTTCAACGGCGGCGAGGGCTGCTACTACGCGGACGGCTCGGTGTGGTTCACCACGAAGGGCGACAACCGGGTCTGGCGGGTCGATCCGGCGGCGTCCACCTACGAGTTGACGTACGACGACTCGCTCGTCACCGGCGGCGGCGCCCCCCTGACCGGCGTCGACAACGTCACCGGCTCGTCGTCCGGTGATCTCTTCGTCGCGGAGGACGGCGGGAACCTGGAGATCTGCGTGATCACGCCGGACGACGTCGTCGCGCCGTTCCTGCGCGTCGGCGGGCAGTCCGGCTCAGAGATCACCGGTCCGGCGTTCTCGCCGGACGGCTCGCGGCTGTACTTCTCCAGCCAGCGCGGCACGAGCGGCAGTTCGTCGGGCGGCATCACGTACGAGGTGACGGGGCCGTTCCGGACGTAGCCCCGGTCCGCCGGATCCGTCCGTGCCCCGGCACACCCTGGGCGCCGCCGTTCAGCAGGGCGGCGCCCAGTGGGGTCAGCGTGTGCAGGACGGCGTTGCCGTGGCGCAGGGTCACCACCAGCCCCGCCTCGCGCAGGACGGACGCGTGCTGGCTGGCCGAGGCGAGCGACACCCCTGCCCTGCGGGCGAGTTCGCTGGTGGTCGTGCCGTGCTCGATGGCGCTCAGCACGGCCGAGCGCGTACGGCCCACCAGCCGGCCGAGGGAGGGCCCCGCCCCGCCGCCACGGCCGGCGGCGGCCGGCGCGTCCACCTGGGTGACGGGGTAGACCAGGACCGGCGGCAGTGTCGGATCGCGGTAGACGACCGGTGTCCCCCGGCAGAAGAAGGACGGCTGGAGCAGCAGGCCCCGCCCGTCGAGGAAGAGTTCGCGGTCCACCGGATAGTCGGCCTCCAGGACCGGCGCGCGCCAGCGGATCATCGGCGGGAGCGTGGCGAGCAGTTCGTCGGCGCCGCCGTCGAGCAGCGCCCGGCCCCGCACGACGCGGTCGGCCTCGGCGCGTGCCCGGATGTGCGGCCAGTACGGCTCCACGGCCGCCCGGTGGTAGGCGCGCAGCGCGTCGGCGAGCCGGCCCAGGTCGGCCGGGTCGTCCTCTGAGAGCACGCCGGCCCTGGCGGGGAGGGCGGGCGGTCCGGAACCGAGCAGGGCCAGTTCCGTGCGGAGCTGCTCGCCCGGTGTCGCGCGCAGCGCTTCCAGCCCCTGCGCCAGCCCGAAGCGGCCCTGCGGGGGTGTCAGGAAGTCCGGGAAATAGCCGCGCCGCGGCACCAGCGCCCCGAGCAGACGCGTTTCACCTTTCAACCTCACGCGTGTTTCCGTGCGCCATTCCCCGAAAGCGGGCGCGCCCCGCCGGTCCCGCAATCGGTGAAAGCTGAGAATCGATTCCCACAGCGGGTCGGGACCGGCGGCCGTCCGGACCGCGCCGAGGTCTCTCCCCGTAAAGTGAATTCGCAGCACTTATCCCCCACTTGTTGCCTCTGTTGCGTCCGCAATCGCCCCCAGCGATGAGTATGCATGCCATCACAGGCCGTCACCACGGAGTTTCAGCCACAGTTGAAACGCGTCGCGCGCATTGGGTGCGAAACGAAAGGCTGTACCAGGTCAGGCGCGAAACCCGAGCCACCGAAAGGCGACTGAAGACCGTGGGGGGCTTTGCTCGCCAGGCGGCGGTCGGTGAGGGTTGCGGCTCCGTGCCCGGCCGGTGAATGGGGTGCGGCCGGTGGGTGGGGATCCACCGGCCGCACCCCGATTTGTTTCCGCGCCGCTCTTATCCATTGCGCGGTGAGCGACGGTAAGGCATTTCACATTCGGTGCCGTGCGGCAGGAAGCCTGGCACGGCACCGGCGGACGCGGCCCGGTGTCAGCGCGTGTCGCCGCGGCTGTCCGGCTGCGCCGCCGCCCGCCCGGCCTCCAGACGGGCCACGGGGATCCGGAACGGCGAGCAGGACACGTAATCCAGTCCCACCCTGTGGAAGAAGTGGACCGACTCGGGGTCGCCGCCGTGCTCGCCGCAGATGCCCAGCTTCAGATCGGGCCGTGTCCTGCGCCCGGCCTCGCAGGCGCCGCGTACGAGTTCACCGACGCCGTCCATGTCGATGGTCTCGAAGGGGGACACCCCGAAGATGCCCTTCTCCAGGTAGGCGGTGAAGAAGCTCGCCTCGACGTCGTCGCGGGAGAAGCCCCACACGGTCTGGGTGAGGTCGTTCGTACCGAAGGAGAAGAACTCGGCGGCTTCCGCGATCTGACCGGCCGTCAGCGCGGCACGCGGCAGTTCGATCATCGTGCCGAGCGACAGCCTGAGGTCGATCCCGGTGGACTTGCGTACCTCAGCGATGACCTGCTCGGCCTCGTCGCGGACGATCTCCAGTTCCTGGACGGTGCCGACGAGCGGGATCATGATCTCGGCGCGCGGGTCGCCCTTGGCGTGCTTGCGCTCGGCGGCGGCCTCGGCGATCGCCCGTACCTGCATCGCGAACAGTCCGGGGATGACCAGGCCGAGGCGTACGCCGCGCAGGCCCAGCATCGGGTTCTGCTCGTGCAGTTTGTGCACGGCCTGGAGCAGCCGCAGGTCGTTCTCGTTGTGGTCCTTGCGGGACTCCGCCAGCGCGACCCGGACCGACAACTCCGTGATGTCGGGCAGGAATTCGTGCAGCGGCGGGTCCAGCAGCCGTACGGTGACGGGCAGTCCGTCCATCGCCTCGAACAGCTCGACGAAGTCCTTCTTCTGGTACGGCAGCAGTGTCTTCAGCGCCTGCTCGCGCTCGTCGTCGGTGTCGGCGAGGATCAGCTTCTCGACCATGGCCCGGCGTTCGCCGAGGAACATGTGCTCGGTGCGGCACAGTCCGATGCCCTGCGCGCCGAAGCGGCGCGCCCGCAGCGCGTCCTCGGCGTTGTCGGCGTTGGCGCGCACCCGCAGCCTGCGGCGGCGGTCGGCGTACGCCATCATCCGGTGCACGGCCTCGACCAGTTCGTCGGCGTCGTCGGCGCCGGCGTGCATGCGGCCCTCGAAGTACTCGACCACCGGCGAGGGCACGACGGGGACCTCGCCGAGGTAGACCTTGCCGGTCGAGCCGTCGACGGAGACGGTGTCGCCCTCCTCGATGACGGTCTTGCCGACGGTCATCCGGCGCCGCTTGGTGTCGACCTCCAGCTCCTCGGCGCCGCAGACGCAGGTCTTGCCCATGCCGCGGGCGACCACGGCGGCGTGCGAGGTCTTGCCGCCGCGCGAGGTGAGGATGCCCTCGGCGGCGATCATGCCGTCCAGGTCGTCGGGGTTGGTCTCGCGGCGGATGAGGATGACCCGCTCGCCGGAGCGCGACCACTTGACGGCGGTGTACGAGTCGAAGACGGCCTTGCCGACGGCGGCGCCGGGCGACGCGGCGATCCCGCGCCCCAGCAGTTCGGCTTTCGCGCCGTCGTCGAACCGGGGGAACATCAGCTGGGCGAGCTGGGAGCCGTTGACGCGCTGGAGCGCCTCCGCCTCGTCGATCAGGCCCTGGTCGACGAGCTGGGTCGCGATGCGGAAGGCGGCGCCCGCGGTGCGCTTGCCGACGCGGGTCTGGAGCATCCACAACTCGCCGCGCTCGATGGTGAATTCGATGTCGCAGAGGTCCCGGTAGTGCGTCTCCAGGATCTCCATGATCTCCATCAGCCGGTCGTACGACCGCTTGTCGATGGTCTCCAGGTCGGCGAGCGGCACCGTGTTGCGGATACCGGCGACGACATCCTCGCCCTGCGCGTTCTGGAGGTAGTCCCCGTACACGCCCTGGTGGCCGCTGGCCGGGTCGCGGGTGAAGGCGACGCCGGTGCCGGAGTCGGGGCCGAGGTTGCCGAAGACCATGGAGCAGATGTTGACGGCGGTGCCGAGGTCGCCGGGGATGCGCTCCTGGCGGCGGTAGAGCTTGGCGCGGTCGGTGTTCCAGGACTCGAAGACGGAGCGGATGGCGAGGTCCATCTGCTCGCGCGGGTCCTGCGGGAAGTCGCGGCCCGCGTCGCGCGAGACGATCTTCTTGAACTGCTTGACCAGTTTCTTCAGGTCGGCGGCGTCGAGGTCGATGTCGGTGGCGGCCTTCTTCGCCCGCTTGGCATCGTCCAGCGCCTCCTCGAAGAGGTCGCCGTCGACGCCGAGGACGGTCTTGCCGAACATCTGGATGAGCCTGCGGTAGGAGTCCCAGGCGAAGCGCTCGTCGCCGGACTGCTTGGCGAGGCCGGCGACGGACTTGTCCGAGAGCCCGATGTTGAGGACGGTGTCCATCATCCCGGGCATGGAGAACTTGGCGCCGGACCGTACGGAGACGAGCAGCGGGTCGTCGGCCTGGCCGAGCTTCTTGCCCATCTTCCGTTCGAGGGCGTCGAGGTGGGCGCCGACCTCGTCGCGCAGGGCCTCGGGCTCCGTACCGGTGGCGAGGTAGACCTTGCACGCGTCGCTGGTGATGGTGAAGCCCGGAGGGACGGGCAGACCGAGGTTGGTCATCTCGGCGAGGTTGGCGCCCTTGCCCCCGAGGAGGCCCTTGAGATCCTTGTTGCCCTCGGTGAAGTCATAGACGAACTTCCGGTCCTGCGGGGCGGTGTCTGTCGCTACGTGGGTGTCTTTGCTTTCGGACACGGATCTCGGCTCCTCCGGGAGACGCTGGCTGCCCTGACGGCCAGGAACATACCCAGATCGAAGGTGCCTGGATATGTCCACCTGTCCGTCATACGGCCGCAACCACCCGTCCGCCACTGGATCGAATGCGTATGACGGGGGGATCAGCCTCCCCGCCCACCTTCACGCCTCGAACCGGGCATGACCTTTGCATGACGCAACGCGCTCATCCGAGCGGGTATTGCGACTTCTGAGTTCACCTCTCGAACCCGGAAAGGGTGGCACCCAGTGCCACCCTTTCCGGAAGTGCAGTCACACAGTGACCGCTCGTCTGAGCGAAGGATCAATCAGACGTGGCGAGAATCACGCCCATCGACCGGCCCCGGAGCACACCCGGGACCCCGCCGGTCTCAGCCGCCGGACGTGTCCAGTTCCGCTTCGGCGCCGATGCCCGCGCAGTCGTACGGGTCCTTCAGCCAGCCGTCCGGCAGGACCACCCGGTTGTTCCCCGACGTCCGGCCACGCGGTCCGTCCGCCCCGTCCGGCCACGGCTGGTCCAGGTCCAACTCGCCCAGCAGCGAATCCAGTTCGGCCAGGGACGAGGTGATCGCGAGCTTCTTGCGCATCTCGGAACCGACCGAGAAGCCCTTCAGGTACCAGGCCACGTGCTTACGGAAGTCGATCACCCCGCGCGCCTCGTCGCCGATCCACTCCCCCAGCAGCTCCGCGTGGCGCCGCATGACCCCGGCGACCTCGCGCAGCGCGGGCCGGGCCAGCTCCCCCGTGCCCTCGAAGGCGGCCACCAGATCGCCGAAGATCCACGGCCGGCCGAGGCAGCCGCGACCCACGACCACGCCGTCGCAGCCGGTCTCGCGGACCATCCGCAGCGCGTCGTCCGCCGACCAGATGTCGCCGTTGCCGAGGACGGGGATCTCGGGGACGTGCTCCTTGAGGCGGGCGATGGCGTCCCAGTCGGCCGTACCGCCGTAGTGCTGGGCAGCCGTTCTGCCGTGCAGGGCGATCGCCGTGACGCCCTCCTCGACCGCGATGCGGCCCGCGTCCAGATAGGTGAGATGACCGTCGTCGATGCCCTTGCGCATCTTCATGGTGACCGGCAGGTCCCCGGCGTTCGACACAGCCTCGTGCAGGATCGCGCGCAGCAGGGGCCGCTTGTACGGGAGGGCCGAGCCGCCGCCCTTGCGGGTGACCTTGGGGACGGGGCAGCCGAAGTTCAGGTCGATGTGGTCGGCCAGGCCCTCGTCCGCGATCATGCGGACGGCCTTGCCGACGGTGACCGGGTCGACCCCGTACAGCTGGATCGAGCGCGGTGTCTCGGTCGCGTCGAAACGGATGAGCTGCATCGTCTTCTCGTTGCGCTCGACCAGCGCCCGCGTGGTGATCATCTCGCTGACGAACAGCCCCTTGCCGCCCGAGAACTCCCGGCACAGCGTCCGGAACGGGGCGTTGGTGATCCCGGCCATCGGCGCGAGGACCACCGGCGGGGCCACCGGGTACGGGCCCACGGCGAGCGTGCGGGGCGGTGCCGGAGAGGGGGCGAGCGGAGCGGTCATCCCCCCATTGTCGCGCATGGCGGCGGGAGGGCCGCCGGGAGCCGGACCTACGATCGGCCCATGCCAGCTCCCCCGCACGAGTCCTCGCCGGAGCCGCCGAAAGAGTCCACGCCGCCGTGCGGTCCACGCCGGCGGATGGTGATTCTCGGGACCTGCTGCATGAGCCTGCTGATCGTCAGTCTCGACAACACGGTGCTCAACGTGGCGCTGCCGTCCATGCAGAAGGAGCTGCACACCACCCTCGCGGGCATGCAGTGGACCATCGACGCGTACACCCTGGTCATCGCCTCCCTGCTGATGCTGGCGGGCTCCACGGCCGATCGCGTCGGCCGGCGCCGCGTCTTCAAGACCGGTCTCGTGGTCTTCACGCTCGGGTCACTGCTGTGCTCGCTCGCGCCGAATCTCGAATCGCTCGTCGCGTTCCGGGCGGTGCAGGCCGTCGGCGGCTCGATGCTCAACCCGGTCGCGATGTCGATCATCACCAACACCTTCACCGACCCCCGCGAGCGCGCCCGCGCGATCGGCGTCTGGGGCGGGGTGGTCGGCATCTCGATGGCCGCCGGGCCACTGATCGGCGGGCTGCTGGTGGAGACGGTCGGCTGGCGCGCGATCTTCCTGATCAATCTGCCGGTCGGGCTCACGGCGTTCCTGCTGACCTGGCGGTTCGTTCCCGAGTCGCGCGCCGCGAAGCCGCGCCGGCCCGACCCCGTGGGCCAGCTGCTGGTCATGGCCACCCTCGGCGCGCTCACGTACGCGATCATCGAGGCTCCGGCCGCCGGCTGGACGTCGCCGCTGATCCTCTCATTCGCCGGGGTCGCGGTCTGCTCGCTGACCGGGCTGGTGCTGTACGAGCCGAGGCGCCCCGAGCCGCTGATCGATCCGCGCTTCTTCCGCAGCGCGCCGTTCAGCGGGGCGACGGTCATCGCCGTGTGCGCGTTCGGCGCCCTCGGCGGCTTCCTGTTCATGAACACCCTCTTCCTCCAGAACGTGCGGGACCTCTCCGCCCTGGACGCCGGTCTCTACATCCTGCCGATGGCGGCGCTCGCCTTCGTCTGCGCGCCGCTGTCGGGGCGGCTCGTGGGCACGAGGGGGCCGCGGCTCCCGCTGCTGCTCGCGGGCACGGCGATCGCGGCCAGCGGGCTGCTGTTCGCGGTCTTCGAGGCGGAGACGCACACCGCGCTGCTGTTCACCGGATACGTACTGTTCGGCGCGGGCTTCGGCCTGGTGAACGCCCCGATCACCAACACGGCGGTGTCCGGGATGCCGCTGGCGCAGTCGGGGGTGGCCGCCGCTGTCGCGTCGACGAGCAGGCAGATCGGGCAGACGCTGGGCGTCGCGGTGATCGGAGCGGTACTGGCGGCGGGGGCGTCGGCGGCCACGCACCGGGGCGGCATCGACGAGGCGGGCTTCGCCGCCGCGAGCCGGCCCGCCTGGTGGATCATCACCGGGCTCGGGCTCTGTGTGCTGGTGGTGGGCGCGCTGACGAGCGGCCCGTGGGCGCGGGGTACGGCGCGCCGCAACGCGGCACGGCTGGAGCCGGCGTCGGTGCCGGAATCGACGGCCTGACGGGTCGGGCCGGACCGGGCGACCTGTCGCGGGGGGGGCGTGTCACGGACACCTGTCCGGTCCACCCAGGCACGGACACCCGTCCTGGGGGCCCGTGCGGAGACACCAGTGCCGGAGCAACCCGCGCAGGGACAACCGCCCTGGGATACACCCGTCCCCGGGAGACCGTGCGAGCACACCCGCGCACAGACGTCCGTGCGGGGGACCCGTGCAGGCACACCTGTCCGGGTCCACCCAGGCACGGACACCCGCCCTGGGCGGACCCGCGCGGAGACACTCATGTTGCAGAGGCTCCTATGCAGAGGAGTCTATGCAGAGAACTCTCTGCACCCTACGATGCCGTCATGCCCGACGAACCCGAGCCCCCGCCGCAGCCGGTCACGCGGCCCACCCGCCGTATCGACGCCCGCAGTCTGCGCGGACTCGCCCACCCCCTGCGCATGAACATCCTCGAAGCGATCAGCCTCGACGGGCCCGCCACCGCCACCGGCCTCGCCGAGCGCCTCGGCGAGAACACCGGCACCGTCAGCTGGCATCTGCGCCATCTCGCCGAGCACGGCTTCATCGAGGAGGAGACCGGACGCGGCACCAGGCGCGAGCGCTGGTGGCGCAGGACCGGCGTCCCGAACGAGCTGAACACCGCCGACTTCCGTGACGATCCGCGTACGCGAGGTGCCCTGTCCGTCTACCTGCACGAGCTGGTGGGCCAGTACTTCAGCCGGGTCACGGACTATCTGAACGAGGACTGGGACGACCGGTGGCGCGACGCCGGTACGGTCTCGGACTGGCACGACCTCCGGCTGACTCCGGAGCAACTGGGCGCCCTCAACGCGGAGTTGATGGCGGTCGTCGCCCGCCACACACCCGGCCCCGATTCGGCCCCGGACCCCGCGGCCCTGCCCGTCGTCGTACAGCTCCAGTCCTTCCCCCGCAAGGCGCGCGGGAGCGGGGGCGACACCCGGTGAAGCGCGGGACGGGCGCGATATCCGGCGGGCTGCTGCGCCGTCACCGCGACTTCCGGCTGCTGTGGCTCGGCGAGACGGCGGGCAAGTTCGGCACCTCGGTCACCGGGGTCGCGATGCCGCTGATCGCCGTCTCCACCCTGCACGCGGACACGTTCGAGGTCGGCGTGCTGACCGCGGCGACCTGGGCGCCCTGGCTGGTCATCGGCCTGCCGGTCGGTGTCTGGGTGGACCGGACCCGGCGCAGACCGATCATGCTGGCCGCCGCGGCGGTCTCGCTGGTGCTGTTCGCCGCCGTCCCCCTCGCCGCGTGGGCGGGGCTGCTGAGCGTCGGTCTGCTGGTGGGTGTGGCGCTGCTGACGGGCACGGCCGCCGTGTTCTTCCAGACCGCGTACACCGCCTACCTGCCCGCCGTCCTGGCCCCCGAGGACCAGCCCGAGGGCAACGCCAAACTGCACGGCAGCGCGTCCGCCGCACAGATCGCCGGGCTCGGATCGGGCGGACTGATCGCGCAAATGGCGGGCGCGGTCAACGGGATGTTCGCCAACGCGGCGACCTTCCTCGTCTCGCTCGTATGCCTGTCGCGCATCCGGCACCGCGAGCCGCGCGTCCCGCGCGTCCCGCGCCGGCGCGGCGCGCTGGCCACCGAGGTCGGCGAGGGCCTGCGCCTGGTCGCCGGGGACCCCTGGCTCCGTACGCTGACGCTCTTCGGCGCCGCGTCCAACCTGGCGCTGATGGGGTACCAGTCGATCCTCGTCGTCTTCCTGGTGCGGACCGTCGGCCTGGACCCCGGACCGGTCGGCGGGCTGGTCGCCGCGGCCGGCACCGGCGGCGTGGCGGGGGCTTTCCTGGCCCGCCGGGTCGCGGCGCGGACGGGCACGGCGCGCGCGACGCTGGTCTTCGAACTGGGCCTGGCGGTGTTCGCGCTGCTCATCCCGCTGACCGTGGGCGGCGCCGGGGTGCTGTTCTACGTCGCGGGCGGATTCTGTGTCGCCGCCGGCGTGGTGGCGGGCAATGTGATCAAGGCGAGCTTCCAACAGCGCTACTGCCCGCCGGAGTTGCTCGGCCGCCTCACGGCGAGCACGGCCTTCCTCAACTACGGCACGATCCCGCTCGGCGCCCTGCTGGGCGGCGCGCTCGGTACGGCGCTCGGGATCCGTACGGCGATGTGGATCACCACCGCCGGGGTGCCGCTGGCCGCGTTGATCCTGCTCTTCTCGCCGATCGGGCGCACCCGGGATCTGCCGACGTCCCCTCCCGAACCGCACCAGTCGCCGGGCGGACGGACCGCGCTGCGCTCCCGGCCCGGCTGAGGGACCACGCGACGACGGCCCGGACCACCGAGGTGGTCCGGGCCGCCGTCGCGCTGAAGCGGTGTGTCAGGACCGGGCGGCGGGCCCGTCGGTCACGTCGGCCGCGCCGTCGGCGTCGGTGGTGTCCGCCGCGTCCGCGGTGCCTTCCCCGGACTCCGTACCGGTCGCGCGCTCGCGCATCTTGCGCAGCAGTTCCTGCTTCTTGTCCTCGGCGACCTTGCGGTCGGCGTTCCGGCCGGGGCCGTTGCCCTGCTGGTCGGCACGGGACAGCTTCTTGCGCTGTCCGCCCACTCCGAGAAGGTTGTTACGGCTTTTTGCCACGGGTTCTCCCGAATTGGTGAAGGCGAAGTGATCTGCGGATTCGTGGGGTGAGAGGCGGGCCGTGACCGCCGCGCTCTCACTCGTAGATCTGGAAGAACATGCCCAAGACGCTACCACCGGGCGGGTGGCGCCCGTCACCTCATTTTCGCGGGCCCCGCGGCCGGTCTCAGCCGCTGCCCGGCACCGTCGGATCGACCGTCGCCTGGTGCGCCTCGGTGAGGTGTTCCTCCGCCTTGAGCCAGGGCAGGAACTGCGCGTTCTTGCTCCAGCCGCAGGTGTCGCAGGTCAACGCCCGCTGCATACCGGCCTTCTGGACATGGACGACATGTTCTCGGCCGTGCTGGTCCCATCGGCTTACCTTGCTGCTGGTCGTGGGCGGCATGAGTGCCTCCTGTTGACGGATGCGGCCAGTCAGCAGTGTGCGACGAAGCCCCCGGCTCCGTCACGGAACCGGGGGCTTCGAGCCACGACCGTAATCAGCGGCAGCGATCGGTGACCGCGGCCGGCGACCTCATCAGCAGCCGAGGAGCCGCTCGCCGAGGTAGCCCTGGATCTGGCTCAGCGAGACACGCTCCTGCTTCATCGTGTCGCGCTCGCGCACCGTCACCGCGTCGTCGTCGAGGGTGTCGAAGTCGACCGTGACGCAGAACGGCGTACCGATCTCGTCCTGCCGGCGGTAACGCCGGCCGATCGCGCCCGCGTCGTCGAACTCGATGTTCCAGTTCTTCCGCAGGTCCGCCGAGAGCCCCTTCGCCTTCGGCGAGAGCTGCGGGTTGCGCGACAGCGGCAGCACCGCGACCTTGACCGGCGCCAGACGCGGGTCGAGCCGCATCACCGTGCGCTTCTCCAGCACGCCCTTCGCGTTCGGCGCCTCGTCCTCGTTGTACGCGTCGAGGAGGAAGGCCAGCATCGCGCGGCCGACACCGGCGGCGGGCTCGATGACGTACGGCGTCCAGCGCTCACCGGCCTCCTGGTCGAAGTACGACAGGTCGTGGCCCGACGCCTTGGAGTGCGCGGTGAGGTCGAAGTCCGTGCGGTTCGCGACGCCTTCGAGCTCGCCCCACTCCGAGCCGCCGAAGCTGAAGCGGTACTCGATGTCGGCGGTGCGCTTGGAGTAGTGGGAGAGCTTCTCCTTCGGGTGCTCGAACCAGCGCATGTTCTCCTCGCGCAGGCCCAGGTCCCGGTACCAGTTCCAGCGCTGCTCCATCCAGTACTCCTGCCACGTCTCGTCCTCGCCGGGCTTGACGAAGAACTCCATCTCCATCTGCTCGAACTCGCGCGTGCGGAAGATGAAGTTGCCGGGCGTGATCTCGTTGCGGAAGGACTTACCCATCTGCGCGATGCCGAACGGGGGCTTCTTGCGCGACGTCTGCTGCACCTGGGCGAAGTTGGTGAAGATGCCCTGGGCGGTCTCGGGGCGCAGGTACGCGACGGAGCCGGAGTCCTGCGTCGGGCCGAGGTGGGTGGACAGGAGCCCGGAGAACGACTTGGGCTCGGTGAAGGTGCCCTTGTTGCCACAGTTGGGGCAGTTGAGGTCCTTGAGCCCGTTGACCGGCGGCTTGCCGTGCTTCTCCTCGTACGCCTCCTCCAAGTGGTCGGCGCGGTAACGCTTGTGGCAGGAGGTGCACTCGGTGAGCGGGTCGGTGAACGTGGCGACGTGACCCGAGGCCTCCCAGACCTCGGAGGCCAGGATCACCGACGAGTCGAGACCGACAACGTCCTCGCGCGAAGTGACCATGTAACGCCACCACTGGCGCTTGATGTTCTCCTTCAGCTCGACCCCGAGCGGCCCGTAGTCCCAGGCGGCACGCTGTCCGCCGTAGATCTCGCTGCACGGGTAGACGAAGCCACGGCGCTTGCTCAGGTTGACGATGCTGTCGATCTTGTCGGCGGCCACGGTGCTCTCTTCATTACGACGACGAACGGCGAATGCTTCAGATTAGCGGCGGGCGCACCCCCTGTATCAAATCGGTGTCCCGCGGTGGCCCTCACCACCCCTTGTTGACAATCGTTTCCACTTTTGTTGAAAATGACTGTCATGAACGTACGACGCCTGATACCCACCGCCGCACTCGCCGGATCCGCCGCCCTCGGCCTGGTCGCGCTGTCCGCGTGCTCCCCGTCCGACGCGGCCGACGGTGGGGGCGGTGCGGGCGGCAAGGGCGACGGCAGGCTCGCGGTGATCGCGTCGTTCTACCCCATGCAGTACCTGGCCGAGGAGATAGGCGGAACACACGTCGACGTCTCCACGCTCACCAAGCCGGGCGTCGAGCCGCACGATCTGGAGCTGGGGACCCGGCAGGCCGCCCAGCTCGGCGAGGCCGACTACATCCTCTACCTCAAGGGCCTCCAGCCCGCCGTCGACGAGGCCGTCACCGCCGCGGGTGTGAAGAACACCGTCGACGCCGCGACCCTCACCACGCTGGAGAAGCACGGCTCGGAGGTCGGCCACTCCCACGGCGACGAGCACGCCGGTGAGGAACACTCCGGCGAGGAGCACGGCGAGGACGAGCACGCGGAGGAGGAGCACGCCCACGAGGGCGAGGCAGGCACCGACCCGCACATCTGGCTCGACCCGGTGAAGTACGCCGAGGTCGCCAAGGGCGTCGGAGCCTCGCTGGAGAAGGCGGACCCGGACAACGCCGACGCGTACCGGAAGAACACCACCGCGCTGGTCGAGCGGCTCACCACCCTCGACACCGCGTTCGAAAAGGGCCTCGCCGACACCTCCACCAAGACCTTCATCACCACCCACTCGGCCTTCGGCTATCTCGCCGAGCGCTACGGTCTCAAGCAGGAGTCCATCTCCGGCCTCTCCCCCGAGTCCGAGCCCAGCCCGGCGCGGATCAAGGAACTGCGGTCCGTCGCGACCCAGGACAAGGTCGGCACGGTCTTCTTCGAGACACTGGTCAGCGACAGGACCGCGAAGACGGTCGCCGCCGACAGCGGCCTGAAGACGGACGTCCTGGACCCCCTGGAGGGAATCACGAAGAAGTCCAAGGGCGCTGACTACGTCGAGGTCATGGAGTCCAACCTCGCCGCGCTGGAGAAGGCCCTCGGCGCGAAGTGAACCGGGCGACAGCGGCAACGGAGGTACGGAACGTGGCGACGACACACACCGGGCGGACAGAGGCGGCCGAGCGGGACGCCCCCGCGCCCGCGCCCGACACCACCGTCCTGTCGCTGCGCGGCGCCACCGCCACGCTCGGCTCCCGCCCCGTACTGCGCGGCATCGACCTCACCCTGCGGCGCGGTGAGGTCGTCGCGCTGCTCGGTGCCAACGGCTCGGGCAAGTCCACCGCCGTACGCTCCGTGATCGGCCAAGTCCCGCTCACCGGCGGCGAGGTGACCCTGTTCGGCACCCCGCTGCGGCGTTTCCGCGACTGGGCGCGCGTCGGCTACGTGCCGCAGCGCACCACGGCCGCCGGCGGCGTGCCCGCGACCGTCCGCGAGGTCGTGTCCTCGGGGCGGCTCTCCCGCTCCGGGCTGCTGAGGTGGCCCTCCAGGGCCGACCGGGCGGCCGTTCGCCGCGCCATCGAGCTGGTGGGTCTCACGGACCGCGCCAAGGACTCGGTCGAAGCCCTCTCCGGTGGTCAGCACCAGCGGGTGCTCATCGCGCGCGCCCTGGCCGCCGAACCCGAACTGCTGATCATGGACGAGCCGATGGCGGGCGTCGACCTGGCCAGCCAGGAGATACTGGCGGCCACGCTGCGTGAGCAGGTGGCGGCCGGGGCGACCGTACTGCTCGTCCTGCACGAACTGGGTCCGCTGGAGCCGCTGATCGACCGCGCGGTGGTGCTGCGCGACGGCCTTGTGACGCACGACGGGCCGCCGCCGGCGACCGTCCCGGGGCAGCACGCGCCGACCGGCCACACCCCCGAGCCCCTGACCAATCAGGGCTGTCATCCGCACGCGGCCGGCGAGCCGCTCCGTACAGGACTGCTGACCTGATCATGGAAATCCTCGAGACCGCCCTCATGCAGCGGGCCCTGATCGCGGCCGTGCTGGTCGGCGTCATCGCGCCCGCCGTCGGCATCTATCTCGTCCAGCGGCGCCAGGCGCTGATGGGCGACGGCATCGGCCACGTCGCCATGACCGGTGTCGGTCTGGGCTTCCTGCTCTCCACCAGCCCCGTGTGGATGGCGACGCTCGTGGCGATCACCGGCTCCATCGCGATGGAGCTGATCCGGGCGTACGGCCGCACCCGCGGCGACATCGCGCTGGCCATGCTCTTCTACGGCGGTATGGCGGGCGGTGTGCTGCTGATCAACCTCTCGCCGACCGGCTCCAACGCCAACCTCAGCTCGTACCTCTTCGGCTCGCTCGCCACGGTCTCCGAGGCCGATCTGGACGCGATCTGGATCCTGGCGGCCCTGGTGGTGCTGGTCACCGTGGGGCTGCGGCGGCAGCTGTTCGCCGTCAGCCAGGACGAGGAGTTCGCGCGGGTCACCGGGCTGCCGGTGCGCGCCCTCAACCTGCTCGTCGCCGTCACGGCCGCCGTGACCGTCACCGTGGCGATGCGGGTCGTGGGCCTGCTCCTGGTCAGCGCGCTGATGGTGGTGCCCGTCGCGGCGGCGCAGCAGATCACCCGGTCCTTCGCCGTCACCTTCGTCCTGGCGGTGGTGATCGGTACGGCGGTCACGCTGGCCGGCACGGTCACCTCGTACTACCAGGACGTACCGCCCGGAGCGACAATTGTGTTGCTGGCCATCGGCGTCTTCCTCGTCCTGACGGTGCTCGCGACACCGCTCGCGAGACGGCGGGCACGGGCGTCGGGGCGGGCCGGGGACGAACGCGCCGAGGACACGGCGGACGTTCCCGCCGTTCCCGCCATGCGCGGACCGTCGGACGAGGCCACGGTCTGACACGAGCTGGCAGAATGGCCCGGCAGACGAGCGATTCCGGGCAGAGTATGGGAGGCACCCGTGACGACAGCGCCTGGCGGTGGGGCGAGCACCGCCCCGGTACGCGGCCGATCGACCCGGCAGCGTGCCGCGGTGGCCGCCGCGCTGAACGAGGTGGACGAGTTCCGCAGCGCGCAGGAGCTTCACGACATGCTGAAGCACCGGGGCGACTCGGTGGGGCTGACGACGGTCTACCGCACGCTCCAGTCGCTGGCCGACGCGGGCGACGTCGACGTGCTGCGCACGAACGACGGGGAGTCCGTCTACCGGCGCTGCTCGACCGATGATCACCACCACCATCTGGTGTGCCGGGTGTGCGGGAAGGCCGTCGAGGTCGAGGGCCCGGCCGTGGAGCAGTGGGCCGAGACGATCGCGGCCGAGCACGGCTTCGTGGCGGTGGCCCACACGGTGGAGGTCTTCGGCACCTGCGCGGAGTGCGCGTCGGGGAACGGCCCCGGTGCACGCCCCGGCGCGGGCGCGGGTCCCTCGGCCGGTCAGGATCCGACGGGGCGGTGACGGCGCGGGACCGGCGGGCGCGGGCCGTGCGTGCGAAGCCCCGCCCCCGCCCCCCGGAGGCAAGGCCCTACTCGCCCTCGCCCTCGTGGTTCTTCTCGCCCGACGTGTCGGACTGGTTGGGCAGCGCCCCGCCGAAACGGCGGTCCCGGTGCGCGTACTCCAGGCAGGCCCGCCACAGATCCCGCCGGTCGAAGTCCGGCCAGAGCACGTCCTGGAAGATCATCTCGGCGTAACTGCTCTGCCAGATCAGGTAGTTGGACGTCCGCTGCTCACCGCTCGGCCGCAGGAAGAGATCCACGTCCGGCATGTCCGGGTAGTACAGGTACTTGGCGAAGGTCTTCTCGTTGACCTTCGACGGGTCGAGCTTCCCCGACGCGACGTCCTCGGCGAGCGCCCGCGCCGCGTCCGCGATCTCCGCGCGGCCACCGTAGTTGACACAGAAGTAGAGCGTCATGGCGTCGTTGTCGACGGTCTGCTCCTGCGCGACCTGGAGCTCCTGGACGACCGACTTCCACATCTTGGGCATCCGGCCGACCCAGCGGATCCGGATGCCGAGTTCGTTCATCTCGTCACGGCGGCGCCGGATGACATCGCGGTTGAAGTTCATCAGGAAGCGCACCTCGTCGGGCGTGCGCTTCCAGTTCTCGGTGGAGAAGGCGTACAGGGAGAGGTTCTTGACGCCCATCTCCAGACAGCCCTTGAGCACGTCCAGCACGACGCCCTCGCCGACCTTGTGGCCCTCGGTGCGCGGCAGACCGCGCTCCTTGGCCCAGCGGCCGTTGCCGTCCATGACGCACGCGACGTGCTTGGGCACCAGCTCGCCGGGGATCTTCGGCGGCACCGCACCGGAGGGGTGCGGCTCGGGGACCTTGTACTCGCGGCGGGGCCGTCCCAGGATTCCGCGTCGTGCCATGCGCTCGTGTCTCCTAATTCTTCTCTACATATCTGAGTGAGCGCAGACCGCGCTCCAGATGCCAGTGCAGATACGCGGACACCAGCCCGCTGCCCTCCCGGACATGACGAGCCTCGCACGCGTCCGCCGTCCCCCAGTCCCCGGTCAGCAGCGCGCTGAGGAGACCGACCGCCTCCGACGACGGTACGACGCTGCCCGGCACCCGGCAGTCGGCGCATATGACGCCCCCGGCCGCGACGGAGAAGAAGCGGTTCGGCCCGTCGAGCCCGCACTTCGCGCAGTCGTCGAAGCTCGGCGCGTACCCGTTCACCGCGAGGGAGCGCAGCAGGAAGGCGTCGAGGATCAGATGCGGGGCGTGCTCGCCCCGCGAGAGCGTGCGCAGTCCGCCGACGAGGAGCAGATACTGCTGGACGGCGGGCTCGCCCTCGTGGTCGGTGAACCGCTCGGCGGTCTCCAGCATGGCCGTACCGGCGGTGTAGCGGGGGTAGTCGGTGACGATGGCGCCGCCGTACGGGGCGATGGTCTCGCTCTGCGTACAGAGCGGCAGTCCGCGCCCGACGAGTTCACTGCCGCGTGAGAAGAACTGCACGTCGACATGGGAGAACGGCTCCAGCCTGGCGCCGAACTTCGACTTCGTACGGCGGACTCCGCGTGCGACGGCCCGGACGCGGCCGTGGCCCCGGGTGAGGAACGTGATGATGCGGTCCGCCTCACCCAGCTTCTGGGTGCGCAGCACGATGCCGTCGTCGCGGAACAGGCTCATGGGGGCCATTCTCCCGCACCTGGCGGGTGCGGATGGCTGCCGCCCCGGATTTCGCGACGGGGCCGGTCAGCCCCCGTCGGGCGCCGTGACCCTGAGGTCACCGGGGGTCACCAGCCCCGACTCGTAGGCGATGATCACGAGTTGCGCCCGGTCCCGCGCGTCCAGTTTGCCCATGATGCGGCTCACATGTGTCTTGGCGGTCAGCGGACTGAGGCCGAGGGACTCCGCGATCTCGGTGTTGGTCAGGCCGCGCGCGACGAGGGCGAGCACCTGCCGTTCGCGGACCGAGAGGCAGTCGGGGCCGCGGGCCGGCGAGGTGTCCGGGACGCTGCGCGCGCTCAGCACGCGGGCGATCAGGCGGGCGGTGGGGCCCGGGGAGAGCAGGGAGTCGCCGGCCGCCACCGTCCTGATGGCGGTGAGGAGTTCGGCCGGTCTGGTGTCCTTCACGAGGAAGCCGGACGCTCCGGCGCGCAGCGCCTCCACGACGTGGTCGTCGGTGTCGTACGTGGTGAGAACCAGCACCTTGACGCCCGCGAGGTCCTCGTCGGCGGCGATCAGCCGGGTCGCCTCGATTCCGTCCATCTCGGGCATCCGGATGTCCATGACGACGAGGTCGGCCCGTGCGGAGCGGGCCAGTTCGACGGCCTCACGGCCGGTGCCGGCCTGGCCCACGACCTCCATGTCGTCGGCGGACTCGACGAGCATCGCGAAGGCCGCCCTGACGAGGCGCTGGTCGTCGGCGAGCAGGACGCGGATCATACGACCGACTCCCGCCGGCCGTCGGGACCGGCCGGGTGGCCGAGCGCCTGCCGGCCGCCCGTCCGCTCCCCGTCCGCCGGGTCACCGTCCGCCGGGTCGGCGTGCTCGCGCAGGGGCAGGACCGCCGCCACCCGGAAGCCGTCGTCGAACGGTCCGGCGTCGAGCGTGCCCCCGACGCTGCGGGCCCGCTCCCGCATGCCGACGATGCCGTAGCCGGGGTCGGCGGGCGCCCCCTTGCCGCCGGGCGCGCCCCCGTTGTCGGTCACGGTGACGTGCAGCGCCCCGGCCCGCGTCTCCACGCGCACCCGGACCCGTGGGGCGGGGCCCGCGTGCCGTACGGCGTTGGTGAGCGATTCCTGCACGATCCGGTACGCGGCGGCCTCGGCCACCGGCGGGACGCGTACGCCCTCCGTCCGTACCGTGAGGAGGGTCTCCGCGCCCGCCGTCCGCGCGGCCTCCACGAGACCGGGCAGCGCGGACAGGTCGGGCAGGGCGCCGCCCCAGGTCCCCTCCTCGCCCTCGGCGCTCCCGGCGGCGCGCAGCACCTCCAGCGTGGTGCGCAGTTCGGAGCGGGCGCCCCGGCAGGTGTCCGCGATGCCGTCGAGCGCCTGGGAGATCGCGGCCCGGTCCAGCCGGTCGGGGGCGACGGTCAGCACGTGCGAGGCCACCGACGTCTGGACGCCGATCAGCGTGATGCTGTGGGCCAGCAGGTCGTGCAGGTCCCGGGCGATCCGCAGGCGTTCCTCGGCGACGCGCCGGGCCGCCTCCTCCTCACGGGTGCGCTCGGCGCGTTCCGCGCGTTCCACCATCGCCGCGATGTACTTGCGGTAGACGCGTACGTCCATGCCGATGACGACGACCGCGATGATCCAGCCGGACGTGCGGAGCATCTCCAGTCCGCGGTCGGTGTTGAGGAGGAACATCACCGTGAGCGTGATGCCGACGGTGCCGACACCGAGCAGCGCGGCGCGCATCGGCGGACCGGTGACGGCGACGGTGTAGAGGGCGACCATCGTGGCCGGGGTGGTGGCCGCGTGCGAGTAGTCCAGCGCGTGGTAGGTGCCGACGAGGACGACCATCACCAGCAGGACGGGCACCGGGTGGCGCCGCCGCCAGACCAGAGACGTGGTGACGGCGGCGAACATCGCCCAGCCGGGGGCGTCGAGGGAGTTGCCGTCGCCGGGCACCGTCAGGGCGAGCAGGAGACCCAGCACACCGACGACTCCGGTGACCACGAGGTCCTTGCGCAGTTGGTGCGGTGCCTCCAGCGGGTCGCGGTTGAGCACCGCGAAGACACGTTCGGTGCGGGGTCCTCTACTCGGAGTGTCTGACACGGCTCCATCCTCTCTCGTCGCGCCGCGGCACGGTATGGCCCCGCACGAAGTCGTCCGGTGCGTCGCGGCCCCCGTCGCCGAAGGCCGTGACGCACCGGACGCGCGCGGTCGTTCAGGCTCCGGTGCCGACCGGTTCCCGCTCGCGGTCGCCGGGGCCGTCCTGGTCGCCCGGTCCGCCCTGTGCGCCGCCGGACCGTGGCGCGGCCGGCTGCCTGGACAGCGCTCCCGGCCACCAGACCTTGCGGCCGAGCAGCACGCTCGCGCTCGTCACCAGATACGTACGGACCAGGAAGGTGTCCAGCAGGACTCCCACGGCCACGAGGAGACCCATCTCGACGAGCATCACCAGCGGCAGGCTGGCCAGGACGCCGAATGTCGCGGCGAGTACGACACCGGCCGAGGCGATCACGCCGCCCGTGGTGCGCAGCGCGGTCAGCGCGGCCACCTCGGGCTCCGCGCCCTTCAGTGCCTCCTCCCGCATCCGGTGCATCAGGAAGATGCCGTAGTCGACGCCGAGGGCGACCAGGAAGACGAACGAGAGCAGCGCCAGCCCCGGGTCCATCCCGGCGAAGCCGAGCAGTGGCTCGAAGACCAGTCCGCCGATGCCCATGGACGCGCCCCAGACGACCACGACGGCGAACACCAGCATCAGGGGGGCGACGAGGCTGCGCAGCAGGGCGATCAGGATCAGCAGGACGGCGACGACGACGAGGGGGATGACGTAGAGCCGGTCCCTGGCGTTGGTGTCGGCGAGGTCGATCTGCTGGGCGCTGGGCCCGCCGACGTACGTTTCGTCGTCGAGGGTGGACCGCAGCCGTTCGATGGTGGCGGTCTCCCCCGCCGACTCGGGCGCGTCCTTCGCGAAGACGGTGATCTCGGTCCAGCCGCCGCCGCTGCGGCCCCGTTCGGCCTCGGCGACCCCGGAGACGGAGCGGGCGGTGTCGAGCGCCGCGCCGGCCTTGTCGTCCGGCGCCATGATGCTGATGGGCTGCGCGCTCTGCTCGGGGAAGGCGTCGGCCAGACGTGCCATGCCGACGACCGACTCGGGCCTGTCGATGAAGCCGTCCTCCTGCTTGAGCGCGCCGGGAAGGTTCAGCACGCCGAGGGCGAGGGCGCCGAGCACCACGAGACCGGTGGCGAGCACGGCGACCGGCTTGCGCGCGGCCGAGGTGCCCATGGCGGCGAAGAAGGAACGGCGCTGCTTGCCCTCACTGCCGTAGGCGGGGATCAGCGGCCAGAAGACGCGGCGGCCGAGCAGGACCAGGATGGCGGGGAGCAGCGTGAGCATCGCGACGAGCGCGCACACGACGCCGATGGCGGCGATGGGCCCCATGCCGCTGCTGCTGTTGAGGTCGGCGGCCATGAGGCACAGCAGACCGGCGGCGACGGTGCCGGAGGAGGCGAGGACGGCGGGACCGCAGCTGCGCAGGGCGATGCGCATGGCCTCGTACGGCGCCGGGACGCGGCGCAGCTCCTCCCGGTAGCGGGCGACCAGCAGGAGCGCATAGTCGGTGCCCGCGCCGAACACGAGCACCGTCATGATCGCCGAACTCTGGCTGCTCACGACGGTGTCGAAGGCCTGCACCAGGCCGTAGACGACCGCCATGGAGCTGACGGCGGCGGCGCCGACGACGAACAGCGGCACGATCCACAGGAACGGGCTGCGGTAGGTGATGATCAGCAGGACGGCGACGACCAGCACGGTCGCCATCATCAGGGTGCCGTCGATGGACTCGAAGACGGCCTCCATGTCCGACTGGACGGCGCCGGCTCCGGCGACCTCGATGTCGAGTCCGCTGCCGCCGCCGCCCGCGCCGCTCCCGCCGCCCTCCGTGGTGAGGGCCCGTACGTCCTCGACGAAGGCGATCTGCACGGCCTCCTTGTCGATGCCCGGCTCGTCGGGCACGGCACTGGCGATCGGGTACATCAGGAGGGTGCCGTCCTCGGACGGGATGCCCTTGGGCGGGGCGGTGAGCTTCTGCTCGGCCGCGACCCGTGCCAGTTGCTCCCCGGCGGTCGTCCGGTCGGCGGCGGTGAGTCCGCCGTCGCGGTGGTAGACGACGATCAGATCGGTCGTCTCACCGCCGGGCAGCTCCTGGCGGACCTTCTCCACATGGGTGGAGTCGGCGCTCGCCGGGAGGTAGTCGACGGCTTCGTCGCGCGACACGTCGCTGAGCTTCCCTGCGAACATGGCGGCCACGGCGATCACGACCACCCACAGTCCGACCACCGCCCAGGGCAGCAGACGTCGGCGTTTGATATCGGGCCCCATCGCGGCCCCCCTTCTGCGCGGCTGTCAGAGTCCGCTTTCAGCCTCGCGGCGGGAGCGGCCGGAGTCGTCGCGCGTGAGGGCGAGATGGGTGTTACTGCCCCGGGTGACCGGGGCGCGTGGTTACTCCCGCGGGAGTACGCGGACGAAGTGCACCGTGGGTGGCCGGGGGCGCCGGGAGGCGGGCCCCGGGGCGCATCCCAGGAAGACGGCTCAGGGCGACGGCGTACGGGCCGATTCGAGCAGCCGGGCCGTGTCGTCGGCGCACAGCTGCAACGCGCCGCCGACGGTGGAGAGCACGTCGCGCTCCGCCGAGCTGTACGGCCCGTCGGCCAGCGCGATGCGCGCGCCCTGGAGCAGGATCGACTCCCGGCCGGCGGCGGCGAGGTGCGGGGCCAGCGGCTCCAGCGCCTCGTGCAGCTCGATGGCGAGCGCGGCCCCGCAGGGACCGGGGTCGATCAGGAACCGCCCCGTGTCGGCGGCCAGCGCCTCCACCAGCTCCGTGAGCTGCTCCGCCGTGCAGTCCTCGATCCCGGCCGCCCTGACCGTGCCGACGGCGGTCTCCCGGACCGTACGGGAGGAGGTACCGCCCGCGGCGAGGACGGCGAGCGCCACCGTGTGGACGGCGTCGCGGAGCATCGCGGAGAAGCGGACGGTGGTGGGGTGGTCGAGGATGTCGGTGCCGAAGTGGCCGTGACAGGCGGCGCATTCGACGACGGGCCCGGCCGCGCCGCGCGGCACCAGCGGCACTCCGAGCACGGCGAAGCGGCGACGGCCGGTGCGGCGGCGGTAGTTGCGGTCACCGCCGCACTCGGGGCAGAAGAACTCCCCGTCCCCGATGGTGTTCCACGCGGTGGTGATGCCGCAGATGCGCAGTTTCCTGCCGTTCGATCCCTGACCTGGCAGCACGTCGCGCACCTCCATAACGCTTCGGCAACTTTGCCGCATTGACGTGATGTTAACCACAGCAACGATGCGGCGTCATTACCTCGGCGTCAGGTCGCCACGACATGGCCGAACCCCGCCCACCGTGAAAGATGGACGGGGCCGGTAAACGCTCAGGTCAGCGCGTTGCGCGGTTCACCGCGGAGACGACGGCTTTCAGCGAGGCGCGGGTGGTGTTGGCGTCAATGCCGATACCCCACAGCACCTTTCCGTCGATCGCGCACTCGATGTACGAGGCGGCCTGCGCGCTCGCGCCCTCGCTCATGGTGTGCTCGGAGTAGTCCAGCAGCCGGGCGTCGACCCCGACGGCGGCCAGCGCGGCGAAGAAGGCCGAAATCGGCCCGTTGCCGGAGCCGGTGAGGACGGTGTCGGCGCCGTCCACGACGGCTTCGACGGTGAGGGTGTCCGTGCCGTCCTTGTCGGTCGTGCTCTGGCCCGAACGCAGCTGGATCCGGCCCCAACGGGCGCCCGCGTCGCCCGGGTTGGGCAGGTACTCGTCCTCGAAGGCCGACCAGATCGCCTTGGGTGTGACCTCGCCGCCCTCGGAGTCCGTCTTCGCCTGGATGATCCGCGAGAACTCGATCTGCATCCGGCGCGGCAGGTCCAGCTTGTGGTCGTTCTTCAGTACGTAGGCGATGCCGCCCTTGCCGGACTGCGAGTTGACCCGGATGACCGCCTCGTACGAACGGCCCACGTCCTTGGGGTCGATCGGCAGGTACGGCACGGCCCACGGGATCTCGTCGACGGTCTTGCCCTGGGCGGCCGCGTCGGCCTCCATCGCGTCGAAGCCCTTCTTGATGGCGTCCTGGTGGGAGCCGGAGAAGGCGGTGTAGACGAGGTCGCCCGCGTAGGGGTGGCGCGGGTGGATCTCCATCTGGTTGCAGTACTCGCTGGTGCGCCGGATCTCGTCGATCTGCGAGAAGTCGATCTGCGGGTCGACGCCCTGGGAGAACAGGTTCATGCCCAGGGTCACCAGGTCGACGTTGCCGGTGCGCTCGCCCTGGCCGAAGAGACAGCCCTCGATACGGTCGGCCCCCGCCATGATCGCCAGCTCGGCGGCGGCGACGGCGGTACCCCGGTCGTTGTGCGGGTGCACGGAGAGGCAGACGTGCTCGCGGCGCGACAGGTTCCGCGACATCCACTCGAAGCGGTCGGCGTGCGTGGAGGGGGTGGAGCGCTCGACGGTGGCCGGCAGGTTGAGGATGATCTCGCGGCCCTCCTCGGGCTGCCAGACGTCCATGACGCCCTCGCAGACCTCCAGGGCGAAGTCCAGCTCGGTGTCGGTGAAGATCTCCGGGCTGTACTGGTAGCCGAAGACCGTCTCCGGGCCCAGGATCTTCTCCGCGTACTCGGAGACCAGCCGCGTACCGTCCACGGCGATCTGCCTGACCTGCTCGCGGGTGCCGCGGAAGACGACGCGGCGGAAGGTGGGGGCGGTGGCGTTGTACAGGTGGACGGTGGCGCGGTGGGCGCCCACGAGCGACTGGACGGTGCGCTCGATCAGCTCTTCCCTGGCCTGCGTCAGGACGGAGATGGTCACGTCCTCGGGTACGGCGCCCTCTTCGATGATCGACCGTACGAAGGCGAAGTCGGTCTCGCCGGACGACGGGAAGCCGACCTCGATCTCCTTGTAGCCCATGCGCACCAGCAGGTCGAACATCTCGCGCTTGCGGGCGGGCGACATGGGGTCGATCAGGGCCTGATTGCCGTCGCGCAGATCGGTGGAGAGCCAGCGGGGCGCCTGGGTGACACGGTTGTCCGGCCAGGTGCGGTCGGGGATGTCCACGGCCTCGTACCGGCCGTACTTGTGGATCGGCATCCCGGACGGCTTCTGGGTGTGCGTGGCGTTGGTGACGGGGGTGGGACGGCCGACGGCCGGTCCGGCCGCTGCGGGGTCGGACATGCGCTCAGACATTGCGTTGGGCTCCTCGTGTGTCCGCTGGACGGCCGACGGGGCGGGAAAACCGCATCACCAGACTCCGCGGGGAGGGGGTCGGCCTACGACTACAGACCCTCGCCGCGGCAGCTAAGGAGAAGCAGCCCGAAACGCATGATGTGCCGCAGCCTAGCGGAGCCGCGCGGTCCGCGCGGGGCCGTATCAGTATGCGGGATCACCGGGGGTCGCGGTCAAATTGCCCGGAAAAGCACCGATCCGCCCGTCCGTGCCGGGCTCCCGTGGGCCTCCCCGGCTTCGAGCGGCTGCGACGGCCGCGGCCGTCGTCGTCGGTCCCGCTCAGAAACCGAGCTTGCGCAGCTGTTTGGGGTCGCGCTGCCAGTCCTTCGCGACCTTGACGTGCAGGTCCAGGAAGACCGGCGTGCCCAGCAGCGCCTCGATGTGCTTGCGGGACTTCGTCCCGACCTCCTTGAGCCGCTTGCCCTTGGGGCCGATGATGATCCCCTTCTGGCTCGGCCGCTCGATGTAGACGTTCGCGTGGATGTCCAGCAGCGGCTTGTCCGCCGGCCGGTCCTCGCGCGGCAGCATCTCCTCGACCACCACCGCGATCGAGTGCGGCAGCTCGTCCCGTACGCCTTCGAGCGCGGCCTCGCGGATCAGCTCGGCCACCATCACCATCTCGGGCTCGTCGGTGAGGTCGCCCTCCGGGTAGAGCGGCGGGCTCTGCGGCAGCAGCGGGACCAGCAGCTCGGCGACGAGGTCCACCTGGTCGCCGCTGACGGCGGAGACCGGGACGATCTCCGCCCACTCGAAGCCCAGCTCCTTGCCGAGCTGGTCGATCGCGATCAGCTGCTCCGCCAGCACGCGGGAGTCGACGAGGTCGGTCTTCGTGACGAGCGCGACCTTCGGCGTCTTCCTGATCCCGGCGAGCTCCTTGGCGATGAAGCGGTCACCGGGGCCGAGCTTCTGGTCCGCGGGCACGCAGAAACCGATGACGTCGACCTCGGCCCAGGTGGTCCGTACGACGTCGTTCAGCCGCTCGCCGAGCAGCGTGCGCGGCTTGTGGAGACCGGGGGTGTCGACCAGGATCAGCTGCGCCTCGGGCCGGTGCACGATGCCGCGCACCGTGTGGCGCGTGGTCTGCGGCCGGCTCGACGTGATGGCCACCTTCTGGCCGACCAGAGCGTTCGTGAGGGTGGACTTGCCCGCGTTGGGGCGACCGACGAAACAGGCGAAACCGGCCCGGTGGGGGGCTTCGGACGTCTCGGGAGACGAAGGTGTACGAGCGCTCATGGCGCCCATTCTCCCCGATCGCCCCGCCGCCGCCGACCAGTCGGCCCGGAGACGGACGCTCCGGACGCCTCAGCCGGCGGTGACGGTCTGCCGCACGGTCCCGTCGGGAGCGGCCACCAGCACGGGCGTCCCGGGCCCGCCGAGATCGCGTACGGCGGCGCGGTCCTCCTCGCTCGGCGCCTCGGCGTCGGTGACCACGGCGGCGGCCTCCAGCGAGGTGGCGCCGCTCGCGACGGCCATGGCGACGGCGGTCCGCAGCGCGCTGAGCTTCAGGGAGTCGAGGCCGACGGTCCCCGCGACATAGGTCCGCCCGGTGTCGTCCCGCACGGCCGCCCCCTCGGGCACCCCGTTACGGGCACGGGCGCTGCGGGCCAGCGTGATGATCTTGCGGTCCTCGGGATCGAGGTCGGTGCTCTGCGTCATGGCCCGAGCATAGAGAGCCGCGCGACCGGCGGCGCGGCCCGCCCTCGTCAGCCGAGAAGACAGAAGGGATGGCCCGCCGGATCGGCGAAGACCCGCCACCCGGCGGGGTCGACGTGGAGCAACGTCGCGCCGAGGGCGAGGACTTGCTCCTGGGCCCGGCCGATGTCCTCGACGTCGAGATCCAGATGGAACTGCTGCGGATACGCGGCGTCCGGCCACCGCGGCGCCCGGTACCCCGGCACCCGCTGGAAGGCGAACACGGGACCGTCCCCGGTGTGCAGGGTGGCGAAGCCGTCGCCCACGGCCCACCGGGGATCGGGCCGGTCGACCTCGCCGCCGAGCAGCGACTGGTAGAACAGCGCGAGTGCCCCCGCGTCGGGGCAGTCCAGCACCACGCACTGCAGTTTGCCGATCACTGATCGATTGTCCTTCCGACGGCGGGGAACCCGGATGACGGTCGTCCGGGCGGACGGTGCTCCACCGTCACCGGAGCACTGTCGGCACACGGAGCGCAGCGCCCGCCTGACGCAGCGTTGAATTCCGCGATTCCGGCATCACGCACGAGCCATAGATCACATGAACGCCATCCCAACAAAGCATGAAATACCCATGTCTTCTAGCTTTTGATCTCGGGTATCGTCCCGTACCACGCGGCCCGGTCACTGACCAGGACCGGTGCCGGTGGGGGAGAGCGCTTGCCGGGCTCCCAGACAGGTGTGTCTGAGCAAACGAGGAAGAAGGTCATGAAGCGCATACTCATACGCTCTGGTAAGAGCCCGTTCTACGTCGCCAGCCAGCAGGAGTTCATCCAGAAGGACCTGATCGGCACGAACTCCGGGAACCTGCTCTTCAGCGACGCCGCGCACAAGATCCTCCTCACCGAGCGCACCGAGATCACCTCCAACGGGCTCAGCACCGTCCCGACCGCCGAGCGTGCGCGGCAGATCAATGAGCAGTACGACGTCTTCGTCGTCCCTCTCGCCAATGCCTTCCGTCCGTCCTTCAAGGGCGCGCTGGACAAGCTGTCCACCCTCATCGAGCAGCTCACCATCCCCGTCGTCGTCGTGGGCGTGGGCGCGCAGGCGACCCATGACTACAACACCGCCAAACTGGGGCCCATCGAGACCTCCGTCAAGCGGTTCGTCAAGGCCGTCCTGGACAGGTCCGCCTCCATGGGTGTGCGCGGTGAACTGACCGCCTCCTACCTGGAGCGGCTCGGTTTCAAGAAGCACATCGAGGTCATCGGCTGTCCGTCGATGTTCCTCCACGGCGACACCTTCCCGACGCCCCGGAACCCGGGCACGATCGACGCCCACTCCCGGATCGTGATCAACATGTCGCCGGGCGCGACGACCGTCGGCGACCTGGAGGGCCTGGCCCGCCACGCGCTGGAACGGTTCCCGCACCTCAGGTACTACGCGCAGAACCTCGCCGACGCCGAGATCCTCTTCTGGGGCGACACTTCCGCCGTCACCGGCCCGAAGACCCGCTTCCCCCGCCGGCTGACCCACCCGCTGTTCGAGGAGAACCGGGTCAGGGTCCCGCTGGATCCCAAGACATGGATGGACGAGCTGGCGACGTACGACTTCGTCTACGGCACCCGCATCCACGGCAACATCGCGCCGCTGCTCGCCGGCACCCCCAGCGTCGTGCTCGTCCACGACTCGCGGACCCTGGAACTGTGCCGCTACTTCGGCATACCGCACCGGATGCTCAGCGCCACACCCGCCGACATCCACCCGCAGGAGCTGTACGACCAGGCCGACTTCAGCGAGATGCTGAACGGGCACAAGGAGCGCTTCGACCGCTTCGTCGGCTTCCTCGACAGGAACGGTCTGGAGAACACCTTCACGCACGGCGACGGCGGCGCCGCGTTCGACCTGCGGCTCGGCGCGCTCGACCTCCCGCCGTCCCTCGGGGTGTGGGACGGCACGGACGACGGATCGCTGCACTACCGCTTCAGCCGGCTGCACGAGCGCCACACCGTCACCGACCGCCGCATAGAGATGCTCACCAAGAAGAACAACGAACTCCAGAAGAAGCTGAACTCCATGGAGCGGCGGCTGGCCGATCTGGAGAACGGCTCGCCGCTGCGGATCGGTCCGGCGGTCCGGCGTCAGGTGCGCCGCCGGCTGCGGCCCAACAACTGACCCGCCCCTGCTGGGCCGTGTTTCGAAAGTCCCGCCTGGCCTACGGGCGGACGGCGCTACTTTCGAAACACGGCCTACGGCCGGTCCAGCCGGAGGCGCTCCGCCTTCGGCAGACCGGCCACCACGAGGTCGTAGCTGTCCTCGATCAGCTCGCGCACCGTCCCGGCGGGCAGCCCGGCGACGGTGACCGTGTTCCAGTGCCGCTTGTTGAGGTGCCAGCCGGGGACGATCCCGGGATGGGCGGCACGGAGCCGGATCGCTTCGTCCGGATCGCACTTGAGCGAGACCTTCAGCGGCTCCGCGTCCAGCGCCGTGAGCGCGAACACCTTCCCCGTCACCTTGAAGACAGAGGTCTCCGGGTTGAAGGGGAACTCCTCCGTCACGGCGTTGAACTCCAGGCAGAACGCGCGCAGTTCGTCCCGCGACAGCGATCCGTGCCGGGAGCGGCTCACCGCGCCGTCGTCCGCTCGGCCGGCTCCGCGAGGACCGTCACGATCTTGTTCCGCCGGCCGGCCGGGGACTCCGCCGTCAGCCGCAGCGTGCGCCCGTCCGGCAGCTCCACCAGCGCGCTGGCCCCGGCGATCGGCACCCGTCCGAGCGCCTTGGCGAGCAGACCGCCGACCGTCTCCACGTCCTCGTCGTCGAACTCGTCGAGCCCGTACAGCTCCCCGAGATCGCCGATGTCGAGCCGTGCCGTGACCCGGTAGGAGTCGGTGCCCGTCTCCTCGACGGGCGGCAGCTCACGGTCGTACTCGTCCGTGATCTCGCCGACGATCTCCTCCAGGATGTCCTCGATCGTCACGATGCCGGCGGTGCCGCCGTACTCGTCGATGACGACGGCGACGTGATTGCGCTCCTGCTGCATCTCCCGCAGCAGATCGCCCGCGTTCTTCGTGTCCGGCACGAACGCCGCCGGGCGCATCGCCGTGGAGACCAGATCGGCCTCGGAGTCGCGGTTGATGTGCGTCTTCCTGACGAGGTCCTTGAGGTAGACGATGCCGACGATGTCGTCCTCGTTCTCCCCCGTGACCGGGATCCGGGAGAAGCCGGAGCGCAGGGCCAGCGTCAGGGCCTGCCTGATCGTCTTGTAGCGCTCGATGCAGACCAGGTCGGTGCGCGGGACCATGACCTCCCGCACCAGGGTGTCCCCGAGTTCGAAGACCGAGTGCACCATCCGGCGCTCGTCGTCCTCGATGAGCGACTCCTGCTCGGCGAGGTCGACCATCGCCCGCAGCTCGGCCTCGCTCGCGAAGGGTCCCTTGCGGAAGCCCTTGCCCGGCGTCAGCGCGTTGCCCAGGAGGATCAGCAGCTGCGGGACCGGCCCCATGATCCGGGCCAGCGGCAGCAGCACGTACGCCGCCGCGGTCGCCGTGTTCAGCGGGTGCTGGCGGCCGATGGTGCGCGGCGAGACGCCGACGGCGACATAGCTCACGAGGACCATCACGCCGATCGCGACGAGCAGCGCGGCCCAGGTCTCCTTGAACTCCTCCAGGCAGACGTACGTGACGATCACCCCCGCCGCCATCTCGCACGCGACACGCACCAGCAGCGCCACGTTGAGATACCGCGTCGGGTCGGCGGCGATCTGCGCCAGCTTGTCGGCGCCGCGCCGCCCCGAGCGCTCGGCCTCCGCCGCCCGGAACGTGGAGACGCGGGCGAGCCCCGCCTCGGCGCAGGCCGCCAGCCAGGCGACGACGACCAGCGCGACCGCCCCGATGATCAGTTGCGTGATCACGAGACGGTCGGTGCGGGAGAGGGACCGGTGAGGCCCTGTTCGGCCCGCCAGCCGTCCACGATGGCGGCCTGGAGGCCGAACATCTCGGCCTTCTCGTCCGGCTCCTCGTGGTCGTACCCGAGGAGGTGCAGGACACCGTGGACGGTGAGGAGCTGAAGCTCCTCGTCCATGGAGTGCCGCGTCGGCGCTTCCTCGCCCTGGGTCTTCGCGACCTCGGGACACAGGACGACGTCACCGAGGAGCCCCTGCGGGGGCTCCTCGTCGTCCTTCACCGGCGGACGCAGTTCGTCCATCGGGAAGGACATGACGTCGGTCGGACCGGGCAGGTCCATCCACTGCATGTGCAGCTGTTCCATGGCGGCGGAGTCCACCACGATCACCGAGAGCTCGGAGAGGGGGTGGATACGCATCCGGGTGAGCGCGTAGCGGGCGGCCCCGAGGATCGCCTGCTCGTCGACCTCGGTGCCTGACTCGTTGTTGACGTCGATCGACATGGTGCGGTGTGACTCTCCCGGATAGATGCCGCTGGGCCGCGGGTGTGCCGGCTCAGCTGTGCTGTTCGTTGCCGTTGCGGCTGTCGTACTGCTCGTAGGCGTCGACGATACGGCCGACGAGCTTGTGCCGGACGACATCATCCGATGTGAGCCGGGAGAAGTGCACGTCCTCGACGTCGTGCAGGATGTCCTGGACCTGGCGCAGCCCGCTCTTCGTGCCGCCGGGGAGGTCGACCTGGGTGACGTCGCCCGTGATGACGATCTTCGAGTCGAAGCCGAGCCTCGTCAGGAACATCTTCATCTGCTGCGAGCTGGTGTTCTGCGCCTCGTCGAGGATGATGAACGCGTCGTTCAGCGTCCGGCCGCGCATGTACGCCAGGGGCGCGACCTCGATCGTGCCCGCCGCCATCAGGCGCGGGATCGAGTCGGGGTCGAGCATGTCGTGCAGCGCGTCGTAGAGCGGGCGCAGATACGGGTCGATCTTCTCGTACAGCGTGCCGGGCAGGAAGCCGAGCCGCTCCCCCGCCTCCACCGCGGGCCTGGTCAGGATGATCCTGGTGACCTGCTTGGACTGGAGGGCCTGCACGGCCTTGGCCATGGCGAGATAGGTCTTGCCGGTGCCCGCCGGGCCGATGCCGAAGACGATCGTGTGCTTGTCGATCGCGTCCACGTAACGCTTCTGGTTGAGCGTCTTGGGGCGGATCGTGCGGCCACGGCTGGAGACGATGTTCTGCGTGAGAACTTCGGCGGGGGTCTCGGGTCCGTCCGCGCCGCCGTTCTCGCTCGCCCTGAGCATGGCGATCGAGCGTTCCACTGCGTCCTCCGTCATCGGCTGACCGGTGCGGAGCACCAGCATCATCTCGTCGAACAGGCTCTGGATCAGCGCGACCTCGGCCGCGTCGCCCACGGCGCTGATCTGATTGCCCCGGACATGGATGTCGGCGGCCGGGAACGCCTTCTCGATCACGCGCAACAGCGAGTCACCGGAACCCAGGATCGTCACCATCGGGTGCTTGGCGGGGATGGTGAAGTGGGCTCGCGCCTGACCGGGCGCGGGGGTACGGACTGTGGGTGTCTGAGTCATGGGCCGGCACTGTGGCCTGCACATACCTCCCGTTGCAGGGTTCTCGCCGCTCGACAACCTCTGGGTACCAGCGTACGACTCCGCACTGACATGCCCGTAGGGCTTTTCCGTGCGCCTTTTCGCGGGCCCTCCGGGCGGGCCGCCGGTGCGTCCCCCGGAAGGCGCCCGGACGCGTCAGCCCGAGCGGCCGAACCCGATCGTCGGGACGGCCCTGCGCAGCGGCCACGGCCGGCTGGGCGCGGGCAGCAGCCCCGCCAGGAAGCCGTACCGGCGCAGCGCCGCCGGGTCCTGGTCCGACGACTCCTGGACGTAGCCCCACCAGGCGGCGACCTCCGACCAGCCGGGCGCCGACAGCGATCCGCCGAACTCCTGGACGGACAGGGCGGCCGTGAGCCCTGAGAAGGCGAGCCGGTCGGCGAGCGGCCAGTCGGCGAGGGTGCCGGTGACGAACCCGGCGACGAACACGTCGCCCGCGCCTGTCGGGTCGAGCGCCTCCACGTCGATGGCCGGCACCTCGGCGGTGGCGCCGGTGGCGCTGTCGACCGCGTACGCGCCCTCCGCGCCCAGGGTCACGACGACCAGCGGCACCAGTTCGGCCAGCGCCCGCGCGGCGGCCCGCGGGCAGTCGGCGCGGGTGTAGCGCATCGCCTCCTCGGCGTTGGGCAGGAACGCCTCGCAGTGCGCCAGGTCGGGGAGCCCGGCGAGGTCCCAGCGGCCCGTGTCGTCCCACCCGACGTCGGCGAAGACCCGCGCGCCGTGCCCGGCGGCGCGGGCGATCCACCCCTCGCTGCGGCCCGGTGTGAGCGCGGCGACGGCGGCACGCGCGCGCGGCGGGCACTCGGGCAGGGTGCCTTCGGGCGGCGGCGCCTCGTGGCCGTGCGAGACCATCGTCCGCTCGTCCTCGTACGCCATGGAGACCGTGACCGGTGAGTGCCAGCCGGGGACGGTGCGCGAGCGGGAGAGGTCGATGCCCTCGCCCTGCTCCAGCGCGTCCCAGCAGTACTCCCCGTAGTGGTCGTCACCGAAGGCGGCCGACAGCGAGGTGCGCAGTCCCAGCCGGGCCAGCGCGCTGGCCATGTTGGCGATGCCGCCGGGGCTCGACCCCATCCCCCTGGCCCAGGACTCGGTGCCGCGCACGGGGGCGCTGTCGAGGCCGGTGAAGATGATGTCGAGGAAGACCGTGCCGGTCAGGTAGACGTCGCAGTCCGGGTCGTCGGGGGCGCGCAGGGCGCCCAGCGGGTCGACGTCGGCGGTGTGGGCCTGCGGCGTTCCTTCACGTGGGGTCACGGTCGCGCTCCCGGATCGGCGTACGGATCCGGACAGTGTGCCCGATGGCACTGACAGTCGGCGTGAAACAGGCCGTGGTGGCAACCGCCGGTCGGGCACCGCCCGGCCGGGCGGTGGATCAGGCGGAGCGCTTGGGGAGCGGCACCCGCACGAGGTCCGCCGCGACGGTCAGCTCGCCGTCGTACCCGGCGGCCCTGGCCTGCCGCTCGAACTGGGCCGGGTCGCTGTACCGCTGCGAGAAGTGCGTCAGTACGAGGTGCCGTACGCCGGCCTCCCGCGCCACCGCTCCCGCCTGGCCCGCCGTCAGATGACCGTGAGCGGCCGCCAGTTGGTGGTCATCGTCGAGGAAGGTGGACTCGATGACCAGCATGTCGACACCGTCGGCCAGGGCGTGCACGCCGTCGCAGAGCCGGGTGTCCATGACGAACGCGAAGCTCTGGCCCCTGCGCTGCTCGCTGACGTCGGCGAGCGTCACCCCGCGCAGTTCGCCCTCCCGCTGGAGGCGTCCCACGTCGGGCCCCTCGATGCCGTGCGCGGCGAGGCGTCCGGGCAGCATCCTGCGGCCGTCGGGCTCGGTGATCCGGTAACCGTAGGACTCGACGGGGTGCGAGAGCTTGTGCGCCCGCAGGGTGTAGGAGCCGGTCCGGGCGAGTACGCCGTCGGCGTCGACGGGCGCCTCGGTGATGTCGACGCTCTCGCGGTACGCCGTCGCGTAACGCAGCCTCCTGAAGAAGACGTGTCCGCTCGCCGGGTAGTGCGCGGTGACCTCGTGCGGGACGCCGTCGAGGTTGATGCGCTGGATCACCCCGGCGAGACCGAGCGAGTGGTCGCCGTGGAAGTGCGTGACGCAGATCCGGTTGATGTCGTACGCCGCGACCGAGGCGCGCGCCATCTGGCGCTGGGTGCCGTCACCCGGGTCGAAGAGGATGCCCTCGCCGTCCCAGCGCAGCAGGTAGCCGTTGTGGTTGCGGTGTCGGGTGGGGACCTGGCTGGCGGTGCCCAGGACGACGAGCTCGCGTACGGACACGGTGTCGGCCGCCTACCCGGGGGGCCAGTTGAGGCCGCGTCCGCCCAGCACGTGGGCGTGCGCGTGGAAGACGGTCTGGCCGGCGCCGCTGCCGGTGTTGAAGACGATCCGGTAGCCGCTGCCGACGGTCTTGTCCTCGGCGGCGACCTCGGCGGACTCGCGCAGGATGTCGGCGGCGATCCGCGGCTCGGCGGCGGCGAGCGCCGCCGCGTCCGGGTAGTGGACCTTGGGGATCACCAGCACATGGGTGGGGGCCTGCGGGTTTATGTCCCGGAAGGCCAGAGTGGTCTCCGTCTCGCGTACGACGGTGGCGGGCACCTCCCCGGCGACGATCTTGCAGAACAGGCAGTCGGCCTGTCGTTCTCCCGCCATGGTCCGGGTCTCCTCATCGGTCGGCCGGTCACCCCGGGTCACTTCCGTACCCAGGCATGCTATCCGCCCGTCGGCGCCGGGGGTGTCCGCCCGGCGATCAGGACCAGCGGCCCGTGCGGCCCAGGAGCAGCGCGCAGGCGGCCGTGCCGGCGGTGGACGTGCGCAGTACGGTGCGGCCGAGCCGGTACGGGGCGGCGCCGGCGTCCGCGAAGAGCGCCAACTCGTCCGGGGAGACGCCGCCTTCGGGCCCGACGACCAGCACGATGCTTCCGGCGTCCGGGAGTTCGGCGGTGGCCAGGGGCCGGCTGCCTTCCTCGTGCAGGACGGCGGCGAAGTCGGCGGTCGCCAGGAGCGCCGCGACCTCTTTGGAGGACATCGCCTCCGCGACGTCGGGGAAGCGGAGCCTTCGGGACTGCTTGCCCGCCTCGCGGGCGGTTGCGCGCCACTTGGCCAGGGACTTGGCGCCCCGCTCGCCCTTCCACTGGGTGATGCAGCGCGCGGCCTGCCAGGGCACGATCGCGTCGGCGCCGGTCTCGGTCATCGTCTCGACGGACAGCTCGCCCCGGTCGCCCTTGGGCAGGGCCTGCACGACGGTGATGCGCGGCGCGGGCTCGTCCTCGGTCCGTACCCCGGTGACGGCCACGTCCAGCCGGTCCTTGCCGTGGACGGCCTCGACCGTCCCGTGGGCGCCGGTGCCGGCGCCGTCGGTCAGGACGACCTCCTCCCCGACGCGCAGCCTCCTCACGGAGACCGCGTGGCGGCCCTCGGGGCCGTCCAGCGTGACGGTGCCGGGCCGCAGGGACCCGGCGGTGCCGACGACGAAGACAGGTGCGGTCATGAGGTGGTTCCCGGGGTCAGCGAGGCGCGGGCGGCTTCGAGTTCGTCGGCGAGGACCTCGACGAGCTGCCCGGCGGGCAGTTCGCGGGCCATCCGGTGGCCCTGGCCCGCCCACAGGGCCATGCCCTGGGGGTCGCCGACCTTGGCGGCGGCCTTGCGCAGCCCGGCCGTGAGGTGGTGCACCGCGGGGTACGCGGGCGGCGCGTAGGGGCCGTGTTCGCGCATGAAGCGGTTGACGAGACCGCGCGCGGGCCGCCCGGAGAAGGCGCGGGTGAGTTCGGTCCGGGTGAACAGGGGGTTGGTCATGGCGCGCTTGTGGAGGGCGTGGGCGCCGGACTCCGGGCAGACGAGGAAGGCGGTGCCGAACTGTGCGGCGTCGGCGCCCGCGGCGAGTACGGCGGCGATCTGGCCGCCGCGCATGAGGCCGCCGGCCGCGATGACCGGCAGCCGTACGCAGTCGCGTACCTGCGTGACGAGCGACAGCAGCCCGATGCCCGCGCCGTCGGCGGCGGGGTCGTCGCGGTGCGTGCCCTGGTGGCCGCCGGCCTCGACGCCCTGGACGCAGACGACGTCGGCGCCCGACCACTCGGCGGTCTGGGCCTCCTCCGGCGTGGTCACCGTGACGACGGTGAGGGTGCCGACACGGCTGAAGGCGTCGAGTGTGGTGGGCGTGGGGCAGCCGAAGGTGAACGACACGACGGGGACGGGGTCGTCGAGCAGTATCGCGAGCTTGGCCTCGTACCCGTCGTCACTGCCCGCCTCGGGATCCCCGAGGGGGGTCTCGTACCAGGTCGCCTCGCCGGCGAGCTGATCGCGGTACAGCTCCACGGCGGCGTGGTCGTCGTGGAGCGGCTGCGGCATGAACAGGTTGATGCCGAAGGCGCTGCCGCTCAGTCCCCGGAGCTGTTTGACCTCCTGGTACATACCGTCGGCGGTCTTGTACCCGGCGGCGAGGAATCCAAGCCCCCCGGCGTCACCGACGGCCGCGACGAGCTGCGGGCAGGACGCGCCGCCGGCCATGGGGGCCTGCACGATCGGATACCGGCAGATGTCGGTCAACACGGAGGACATGCACGCATCGTGCCATGCCCCCGGTGGGGTGCCGGTGCCGGTTCGTCCTCAAGCGCCGGACGGGCTGGCAAGCAGCCCGTCCGGCGCTTGAGGGCAGAGGGCCCTAACGGCCGTTGAACGCGTCCTTCAGCCTGGAGAAGAGGCCCTGTTGGCCCGGCTGGAACTGGCCGGTGGGCCGTTCCTCGCCCCTGAGCTTCGCCAGCTCGCGCAGCAACCGCTCCTGCTCCGGGTCGAGTTTCGCCGGCGTCATGACCTCGACATGGACGATCAGGTCGCCCCGGCCGCCACCGCGCAGATGCGTGATGCCGCGGCCGTGCAGCGGGATCGACTGGCCCGACTGGGTGCCCGGCCGGACGTCGATGTCCTCGACACCGTCCAGCGTCTCCAGCGGACACTGCGTACCCAGCGCCGCCGCCGTCATCGGGATGGTCACCGTGCAGTGCAGATCGTCACCACGGCGCTGGAACACCGCGTGCGGCGACTCGTGGATCTCGACGTACAGGTCACCCGCCGGACCGCCGCCGGGGCCGACCTCGCCCTCACCGGAGAGCTGGATGCGGGTGCCGTTGTCGACGCCCGCCGGGATCTTGACCGTGAGCGTGCGGCGCGAGCGGATACGGCCGTCGCCGGCGCACTCGGGGCAGGGGGTCGGCACGACCGTACCGAAGCCCTGGCACTGCGGGCAGGGCCGCGACGTCATGACCTGGCCCAGGAAGGACCGCGTGACCTGCGAGACCTCACCGCGACCACGGCACATGTCACAGGTCTGCGCGGAGGTGCCGGGTGCGGCGCCCTCGCCCGAGCAGGTCGTACAGACGACCGCCGTGTCGACCTGGATGTCCTTGGTGGTGCCGAAGGCCGCCTCGTTGAGGTCGATCTCCAGCCGGATCATCGCGTCCTGGCCGCGCCGCGTGCGCGACCTCGGCCCGCGCTGCTGCGACGTCCCGAAGAACGCGTCCATGATGTCGGAGAAGTTGCCGAATCCACCGGCCCCGAATCCGCCCGCGCCGGCGCCCGCCTGCGAGAGCGGGTCGCCGCCGAGGTCGTAGACCTGCTTCTTCTGCGGGTCCGACAGCACCTCGTAGGCGGCGTTGATCTCCTTGAAGCGCTCCTGCGTCTTCGGATCGGGATTGACATCCGGGTGCAGCTCGCGGGCGAGCCTGCGGAATGCCTTCTTGATCTCGTCCTGTGATGCGTCGCGGCGTACGCCGAGTACGGCGTAGTAGTCCGTGGCCACTTACGACTCCGCCAGGATCTGTCCGACGTAACGTGCCACTGCGCGTACCGCTCCCATCGTTCCGGGGTAGTCCATGCGGGTCGGTCCGACCACGCCGAGTTTGGCGACTGCCTCGTCGCCCGAACCGTAGCCGACCGCGACGACGGACGTGGAGTTGAGGCCCTCGTGGGCGTTCTCGTGCCCGATTCGTACGGTCATGCCCGAGTCCTCGGCCTCGCCGAGCAGCCTGAGGAGCACGACCTGCTCCTCAAGTGCCTCCAGCACCGGCCGGATCGTCAGGGGGAAGTCGTGCCCGAAGCGCGTCAGATTGGCGGTTCCGCCGATCATCAGCCGCTCCTCCGTCTCCTCGACCAGCGTCTCCAGCAGCGTCGCCAGGACCGTGGACACCGTGCCCCGGTCCTCCAGGTCGAAGGATTCGGGCAGCTCCTGCACCAGCAGCGGCACGTCCGCGAACCGGCGGCCGACGACCCGGGCGTTGAGCCTGGCCCGCAGGTCGGCCAGCGACGTGTCGCCGAACGGCACCGGGCAGTCGATCATGCGCTGCTCGACCCGGCCGGTGTCGGTGATCAGGACGAGCATCAGCCGCGCGGGGGCCAGCGAGAGCAGTTCCACGTGCCGCACCGTCGAACGGGTCAGCGAGGGGTACTGCACGACCGCGACCTGCCGGGTCAGCTGCGCGAGCAGCCGCACCGTACGGCCCACCACGTCGTCCAGGTCGACGGCGCTGTCGAGGAAGTTCTGGATGGCCCTGCGCTCCGGCGCCGACAGGGGCTTGACGCCCGCCAGCCGGTCGACGAAGAGCCGGTAGCCCTTGTCCGTCGGAATGCGCCCCGCACTCGTGTGGGGCTGGGCGATGAAGCCCTCGTCCTCCAGGACGGCCATGTCGTTACGGACAGTGGCCGGGGAGACACCGAGCTTGTGCCGCTCGGTGAGCGCCTTGGAGCCGACGGGCTCCTCGGTGCCGACATAGTCCTGGACGATGGCGCGCAGCACCTCAAGCCTGCGTTCGCTCAGCATCGCGCACCTCCAGCTCTGGTTCCTCGGATCCGGCTTGGCACTCGATGCGTTGGAGTGCCAGCATTCCCCGGGCCAGTGTACGGCCGTGAGGTACGCCCCTAGCAAGGCCGACCGGTCACGCTACCGCGCGCGGCACCACAGCCCCCACCGATAGCGTCGCCGTATGAACGTCCGTTGGGAAGAGCACGGCTGGGAACGTATCGCCCGGGGAGTCGGCAGACGCCGACTCCCTGGCTGGGATGCGACGGTCGGCCTGGTCGTCGGTGACGACGCCGTACTTCTGTACGACACGGGCTCGACGCTCCGTGAGGGCGCCGGGATCCGTGCGCAGGCGCAGGCGCTGTGCGGCCGGCGGGTCACGCACATCGCGCTCAGCCATCCCCATTTCGACCATGTCCTGGGGACGGCGGCCTTCTCGGGCGCGCGGGTGTACGGCGCGGTCGGGCTGGCGGAGCTGCTCCTGCGCGACCGCGAGAGCCTGCGCGAGTCCGCGATGCGGCACGGGGTGTCCGCCACCGACGCCGCCGACGCGGTCGATCTGCTGGTCGCGCCGCAGCACGAGGTCTCCGGCGAATCGACGCTCGATCTCGGCGGGCGGCAGGTACTTCTCGCCAATGTCGGACCGGGGCACTCCGGGCACGATCTCGCGCTCCTGGTCCCCGGCGACCGTGAGGTCGTCTTCTGCGGCGACCTGGTCGAGGAGTCGGGCGAACCGCAGGCAGGCCACGACGCGATCCCGTCCCGCTGGCCGGCCGCGCTGGACCGGCTGCTGGCGCTGGGCGGTGAGGACGCGCTGTACGTTCCCGGCCACGGCGCGACCGTCGACGCGGCGTTCGTACGGGCGCAGCGGGACGCGCTGGCGGCGCGATTCGGCACGGCGTGACCGGCCGGCCGCGCGTTCCCGCACGGGGCGGCGCGGGCCCCGATATCGTCGGCGGATGCGCAGCTACAGCCCCGATCTGACCCCTCCCTGGAAGCGTTCGAAGCCGGTGCCCGAGGTGCCCGCCGAACCGGATCTGGTGGTCGAGGAGGTGTCGACGGGCTTCTGCGGCGCGGTGATCCGCTGCGAGAAGACCGCCGAGGGGCCCACGGTCACCCTGGAGGACCGCTTCGGCAAACACCGGGTGTTCCCGCTGGTGGAGCGGGGGTTCATGCTCGAAGGCCAGGTCGTCACCCTGGTCCGCCCCACCGCCGGCGGCCCGGCCCGGCCCGCCCGTACGGCCTCCGGCTCGGTCGCCGTCCCGGGGGCGCGCGCCCGCGTGGCCCGTGCGGGGCGCATCTACGTCGAGGGGCGGCACGACGCGGAACTGGTCGAGCGGGTCTGGGGCGACGACCTGCGGATCGAGGGTGTGGTCGTGGAGTACCTGGAGGGCATCGACGACCTCCCGGCGATCGTCGCGGAGTTCGGCCCGGCGGCGGACGCGCGCCTCGGTGTGCTGGTCGACCACCTGGTGCCCGGCTCGAAGGAGTCCCGCCTCGCCGAGCAGGTCACCGGGGACGACGTCCTGGTCGTGGGCCACCCGTACATCGACGTCTGGCAGGCGGTGAAGCCGTCGTCGGTCGGCATCCCGGCGTGGCCGGCGATTCCGCGCGGCCAGGACTGGAAGACGGGCGTGTGCCGCGAGCTGGGCTGGCCGGAAAACACCGGTGCGGCGTGGCAGCGGATCCTGAGCGCGGTCCGCTCGTACCGGGACCTGGAGCCGGCGCTGCTGGGGCGGGTGGAGGAGCTGATCGACTTCGTGACGGAGCCGGGGGTCGACTGACCGGGTCCCCCGGTGGGTGGTTTTGGCCTCAATCGCCGGCCGGGCTTGTTGTGGTTGCGGTGGTGGCCGGGTGCCGCTCCGGGGTCATGCCCGGACGGCGTGATTTACGGCGCGTGCAAGGCTCGTTGGACCCAGGGAAACCGGGCTTTTCACGCGCCGTAAATCACGCCGTCCGGACATGCCCCTCCGG
>NZ_JAAPBF010000290.1 GCF_022695985.1 Streptomyces sp. NP-1717
GTGGTGGACGCCGGAGATCTGGACGCGCAGTACTGGTACCGGAATCTGAGGGAGCCGGTCCTCTTCGAGTCGGCCGTCCGCGCCGTACACGCTCAGAGCAACGGTCTGTTCATCGAAATCGGTCCGCATCCGGTGCTGTCGCTGGCGTTGGAGCAGACGGTGACCGACGGACGTGTGCTGCACACCCTGCGCCGTGACCAGCCCGACGAGGCGCAGATGCTCACGAGTCTGGGTGAGGCGTGGTCGGCTGGTCTGCCCGTGGCTTGGGGGGAGTTGCTGCCCGCCGCGGAGCCGGTTGCGCTGCCCACGTACGCCTTCCAACGCCACCGTTACTGGCTCGACGCACCCGCCTCAACTGTGCCGACAGGCGCTTCCGTGCGTGATGCGTGGCGTTACCGGGTGGGCTGGACACCGCTTGCCGTCCAGCACGCCGGTGGGCTGCCGCGCCAGTGGCTGTTGCTGTGTCACGACGGTGGCGAAGTCGCCGACGTACGGCGGGCGTTGGAGCAGGCCGGTGCCGAGGTCGAGGTGCGGGTACTGCCCGAGGACGTCGGCCGTGAAGGTGTCGCGGAACTGCTGACCGGTGCCGGGCACATCGCTTACCTGCCGACCGGGTTCGACCGCAGCCACCCGGGCAACCCGGGACTCTCCGGCGGGCTGGCCGATGTGGTGGCGGTGATGCAGGCCGCCGTGGAGCAGTCCGACACACGGTTGTGGATTCTGACCCGAGGTGCGGTTACCGCACCCGGGACGGACACCGCCCCCGACCCCGCTCTGGCGGCGGTCTGGGGGCTGGGCCGGGTCTTCGGTCTGGAACACCCCGACCACTACGGCGGTCTGATCGACCTGCCCGCCGACTGGAACTCGGGTACGGGCGAGCTGCTGTGTGCGGCGTTGGCTCAGCCGGTGGAGGACCAGATGGCCATTGGGGCGGCCGGTGTGTTCGTACGCCGGTTGCAGCACGCTCCGGCGCGGTCCGGCGGCGAACAGGAGTGGAAGCCGAGCGGGACCGTGCTGATCACCGGGGGTACGGGCGGACTCGGTGCCCATGTGGCCCGCTGGCTGGCACGCAACGGCGCGGAGCAACTCATCCTGGTCAGCCGCTCGGGGCCCGGAGCTCCCGGCGCGGGTGAACTCGCCCACGAGCTGACCACCCAGGGGACCCCGACCACCGTCGTCGCTTGCGACATCGCCGATTCGCACAAGGTGGCCGGACTGTTCGGCAACGGCGGTGACCACCCGCCGATCACCACCGTCATCCACGCCGCCGGGATCTCCCAGGACGTCGAGCTCACGGATCTCTCCCCCGTCACGCTGGACGAAGTCCTCGCGGCGAAGGTCCGTGGCGCGGAGAGGCTGTCGGAGCAGCTCGCCGAGGGTGCGTTCGAGCGGCTGGTGCTCTTCTCGTCGAACGCAGGCGTATGGGGCGGCGCGCGGCAGGGAGCGTACGCCGCCGCCAACGCCCACCTCGACGCCCTCGCGGAGCGTCAGCGCGCAGCCGGCCGGTCCGTGACGTCGGTGGCCTGGGGGCTGTGGGACGGCGAGGGAATGGGCGGGGGCGGGATCGGTACCTACCTGCGTAGGCTCGGTCTGCGCCCGATGGCACCGGACCTCGCCGTTTCGGCGCTGCACGAGGCGCTGACGTTGGACGAGACGTTCGTGGCCGTGGCGGACGTGGACTGGGAGCAGTTCGTCCCCACGTTCACGGTGGCCCGCCGTCGGCCGCTCATCGAGGACCTGCCCGAGAGCCGCCGGATCGCCACCGGACCGGACCACAAGGATGCGGATGCCGCGTCCCGGCTGCGGTCCCGGCTGGAAGGGCTGGATGCCGGCGACCGCCTCGACCTGCTGTCGACACTGGTGTGTGCGGAAGCGGCCCGGGTGCTGTCCCACTCCACTCCGGATGCCATCGAGCCCGAACGGGCCTTCCGGGACATGGGGTTCGACTCCATCGCCTCCGTAGAGCTCCGCAGGCAACTCAACGCCGAGACCGGCCTTCAGCTTTCGGCCACTGTGGCGTTCGACCATCCCACTCCGCGAATCCTGGCCGAGCACCTGGGCGACCAACTGCTCGGGACGACAGCGGAAGTGCCGCCCACCACCCGGGTGTTCGGGGACATCGACCGTCTCGCGGAGACCTTGGCCGAGGTCGCCGGGGACGGCGCCGTACGCAAACGGGTGGCGCAGCGGCTCCGGGAACTCCTGGACTCCTGTGACAGCCCACCGCGCGACGCCGACGACATGAGCGCACAGCTCGGCTCGGCGAGCGACGAGGAGATCTTCGACTTCATCGACAAGCGGTTCAAACGCTCCTGAGACCTGTTCCGCCTGTCTGTATCACCGTTGCGAGGAAGGCCCACGAAATGGCTAACGAGGAACAGCTCCGCTCCTACCTGCGGTTCGTCACCACGGACCTGCACGAGACACGCCAGCGTCTGGAGCGCTTGGAGGCCGAGCAGCACGCTCCCATCGCCATCGTGGGCATGAGCTGCCGGTTCCCCGGTGGAGTGCGCTCGCCGGAGGAGCTGTGGGACCTTGTTGCCGCCGGTGGTGACGCGATAGCGGACTTCCCCGAGGACCGGGGCTGGGACCTCGACACGCTGTTCGACACCGATCCGGATCGGTCCGGTACGTCGTACACGGCGGCCGGCGGATTCATCTACGACGCGGGCGAGTTCGATGCCGGGTTCTTCGGGATCAGTCCGCGCGAGGCGCTTGCGATGGACCCGCAGCAGCGGCTCATCCTGGAGTCCTCGTGGGAGGCGATCGAGCGCGCGGGCATTGATGTGTCCACCCTGCGAAACACCAGTACGGGTGTCTATGTGGGCGCTTCGGCACAGAACTACGGCACGTTCTCCGACGAGGCGGGCGGAGGCAGCGAGGGCTACTTCCTGACCGGGAACGCGGCGAGTGTGGTGTCGGGTCGGCTGGCGTATGTGTTCGGTCTTGAGGGTCCGGCGGTGACGGTGGACACGGCGTGTTCGTCGTCGCTGGTCGCGTTGCATTTGGCAGCCCAGGCGTTGCGTTCGGGTGAGTGCGGGCTGGCGTTGGCCGGCGGGGTCTCCGTGATGTCGACGCCGGGTGCGTTTGTGGAGTTCAGCAGGCAGCGGGGTCTGGCTGTTGACGGTCGGTGCAAGCCGTTCGCGGCGGGAGCTGATGGGACGGGGTGGGGTGAGGGTGTCGGCCTGCTGTTGTTGGAGCGGCTGTCGGACGCGGAGGCGAACGGTCATCGGGTTCTTGCCGTACTGCGGGGCTCGGCCGTCAACCAGGACGGTGCGTCGAACGGGTTGACGGCGCCGAACGGTCCGTCGCAGCAGCGGGTAATTCGGCAGGCCTTGGCGAATGCGGGGTTGTCCGCCCGTGACGTGGACGTCGTCGAGGCGCACGGTACGGGTACGACGCTGGGTGACCCGATCGAGGCGCAGGCGCTTCTCGCGACGTATGGGCAGGACCGGCCTGAGGAACGTCCGTTGTGGCTGGGGTCGGTGAAGTCGAACATTGGTCACACCCAGTCCGCTGCGGGTGTGGCCGGTGTGATCAAGATGGTGATGGCGATGCGCCATGGGCATCTGCCGGTGTCGTTGCATGTGGATGAGCCGTCGCCCCATGTGGACTGGTCTGCGGGTGAGGTGCGTCTTCTGACTGAGCCGGTGCCGTGGGTGGGCGAGGGGCGTGTGCGGCGGGCGGGTGTGTCGTCGTTCGGTGTCAGCGGGACGAACGCGCACGTGATCCTTGAGGAGCCGCCCGCCCTTGAAGAGGTGCCTGTCGTGGAGGCGGAGCCCGCGGGGGTGGTGCCGTGGGTGGTGTCGGGTCGGGGTGATGCGGGGTTGCGTGGCCAGGCTGCACAGCTGGCTGAGTTTGTGCGGGCCCGTGAGGGTGTGGATGTTGCTGGGGTGGCTGCGGGGTTGGCCGGCCGGGCTGCTCTGCAGGACCGTGCGGTTGTTGTGGGTGGGGATGTAGAGGAACTGCTGGCGGGGTTGGATGTGCTGGCTGCGGGCGGCTCGGCGGATGGGGTGGTGTCGGGGTCGCCGATGGGTGGGAAGACGGGTGTGTTGTTCACGGGACAGGGGTCTCAGTTCGCCGGTATGGGCGCTCAGCTCTACGAACGCTTTGGGGTGTTTGCGGGTGTGGTGGATGAGGTGTGTGCGGTGGCGGATGGTTTGTTGCCGGAGCCGTTGCGGCCGGTGATCTTCGGTGAGGATGGCCGAGGTGAGTTGGTGGGGGAGACGGTCTTTGCGCAGGTGGGTCTTCTTGCGCTGGAGGTCGGGTTGTGGCGGGTGCTGGTCGAGTCGGGTGTCCGTGCTGATGTTCTGGTGGGGCATTCGGTCGGTGAGATCAGTGCGGCTGTGGCTGCGGGTGTGCTGAGTCTGGAGGACGCGGTGCGCCTGGCCTGCGCGCGGGGTGGGTTGATGCAGAAGCTGGCCGGGGGCGGGGTGATGGCGTCCGTAGCCGCCCCGGCCGGTGAGGTGCGGGAACGTGTCGAAGGTGTTGCCGGGGTGTGGGTGGCTGCGGTCAATGCCCCGGAGTCCGTTGTGCTGGCTGGTGAGCCGGATGCGGTGCGTGGCGTGGTGGATGAGCTGACGGACGAGGGTGTGCGGTGTCGTTGGCTGCCTGTGGGGCATGCCTTCCACACGCCGTTGATGGACCCGGTTCTGGAGGATTTCGCCACGGCGCTCGGGGACTTGTCCGTCGCTCCTGCGCAGGTCCCTGTGGTCTCCACGGTGTCGGGTGAGGTGGCGGGTGTGGAGTTTGGGAGTGCGGCGTACTGGGTGGAGCATGCTCGGCGGCCGGTGCAGTTCGCCGACGCGGTCGAGGTGGCACGTGAGTTGGGTGTGCGGGTGTGGGCTGAGGTCGGTCCGCAGCCTGCCTTGTCCGCGGCGATGCCCGAGCGTGACTGTGAGGTGATCACGGCGTTCATGCGGCGTGATCGCGACCAGGTGACCGGTGTGCTGACGGGTCTGGCCCGGCTCCATGTTCACGGTGTGGAGGTCGGCTGGGAGAAGTTGGTCCCCTCGGTGCGGCCGGTGGAGGTGCCGACGTATGCGTTCCAGCGTCGCCGTTACTGGGCCGCTGGATCGTTGGGGTCGTCTGCGGGGTCTTTGTCAGGAGCGGGTCTGACCGTTGCCGGGCATCGGTTGTTGGGTGCGCAGGTGTCGTTGGCCGGTGGTGGTGTGGTGCTGACGGGGCGGTTGTCGGTGTCGGCGCAGCCGTGGCTCGCTGATCACGCGGTGTCGGGTGTGGTCGTGCTGCCGGGGACCGCGTTCCTGGATCTTGCGGTGCATGCCGGTGGCCAGGTCGGATGCCCGCGTGTTGAGGAGCTGACTTTGCAGGCGCCGTTGGTGCTTGTTGAGGGCGGGCCTGGTGTGGCGGTTCAGGTTGTGGTCGACGAGCTTGAGGCGAGCGGCGACCATGGTCGGCGTGCGGTGAGTGTGTTCTCCCGTGCGGACATGAACGACGACGGGGAGTGGGTGCGGCACGGCTCCGGTTTCCTGACCACGAGCGGCGGCCCGGCCGACTCTGCGGATACGGCGTGGGTGTGGCCTCCGGCTGGTGACCCGGTCCCGGCAGAGGAGGTCTACGCGGGGCTGGTGGACGCCGGCTTCGATTACGGGCCGGTGTTCCGGGGCCTGCGGAAGGTCTGGCTGGACGGCAATGACGTGTACGCCGAGGTCGAACTCCCCGACGATCCGGCCGGGTTCGCACTCCACCCGGCTCTCCTCGATGCCGCCCTCCACGCCCTGGCCGCCACCAAGACCACGGAGAAGGACGAGGGCGGAATGCCCTTCGCCTTCACCGGCGTACAGGTCCACACCACAGGCGCACGCACCCTCCACGTCCGGCTCCGCCGCAACGAAGACGGCGTGGGCGTCGAGGCCGTCGACCCGACCGGGCAACCCGTCGTCACCGTCGAATCCCTCGCCTTCCGCCCCATCAACCGGGCGAGCCTCGCGGGTTCTCCGTCCTCCTCCGCACGTCTCCTGCAAATGCGGTGGGCGCCCGTGCCCGAGCAGCCGGCAGACAGCGCGAACGAATCGGCCACGGAGTCGGCACCGGAATGGGTGCTGGTGGGGAACGGCGCCGGTGATCACGCGGACCTGGCCGGGTTGGCAGACGCGATGGACGACGGAGCCGCGTCGCCCACGCTCGTGGTGCTGTCCTGCCCCGGCACACCGGGCGAGTTCGGCGAGGAGAGCGGAGGCGCCGCACGCGCCGAAGCCATGCTGGTGCGGCTGCTGGCCGAGGTGCAGGCGTTCCTGGCCTCCTCGCACCTGACCGACTCCCGTTTGCTGGTGCTCACCCGGGGCGCGGTGACCACCGAGGAGCCGTTGTCCCCGGTGGATCCGGCCATGTCCGCTATCTGGGGCATGATCCGGTCCGCCCAGACGGAGAACCCGGACCGCTTCATCCTGCTGGACCTCGATCCGCAGGACGTCTCGGTGGACGATGACGCGTTGATGGCACGGATGCTGCCTGCCGTACTGGCCAGCGGTCTCGATCAAATAGCGCTGCGAGGCGGTGAGTTGATTGCGCCTGCCCTTGGTGGCATCGACGACGATGAGAAGGACCGGTTGCGGCTTCCCGAGCAGGGGCCGTGGCGGCTCATGGCCGGCTCGGGAGGGACGCTGACGGAGCTGACCACGGTTTCGTACCCGGAGGCGGGGGCGCCGCTGCTGCCGGGAACGGTGCGGCTGTCGATGCGGGCCACGGGGCTGAACTTCCGCGACGTGCTGATCGCGCTGGGTATGTATCCGGGCGATGCGACGCTCGGCAGCGAGGGCGCCGGGGTGGTGACCGAGGTCGGCTCTGACGTCACCGGACTTGCCGTCGGTGACCGCGTCATGGGTCTGATCCCCGACGCGTTCGGTGACGTGGTGGTGGCGAACGCACGCACCGTGGCGCCCATCCCGGCGGCGTGGTCGTTCGCGGAAGCGGCGTCGGTGCCCGTCGCGTTCCTGACGGCGTACTACTCGCTGGTGCGGCTCGCGGACCTCCGGCCGGGTGAGCGCGTGCTCATCCACGCGGGCGCGGGCGGCGTGGGCATGGCCGCCGTACAGCTGGCGCGGCACCTCGGGGCGGATGTGTTCGCGACGGCGCATCCTTCGAAGTGGGAGACGTTGCGGGGGCTCGGGCTGCCGGACAGCCGGATTGCTTCCTCGCGGGACCTCGACTTCCGTACGGCGTTCCTCGGCGCTACCGACGGCGCCGGCGTCGATGTCGTGCTGAACTCGCTGGCCGGTGAGTTCGTGGACGCGTCGCTCGAACTGCTGCCGCGCGGTGGCCGGTTCATCGAGATGGGCAAGACCGACCTCCGGGACGCGGCCGAGTTGCCGGCCGACGTCCAGTACCGGACCTTCGACCTTTCCGAACCGGAGCCTGTCCAGATCGGCGACATGCTCGCCAAGTTGCTCGCGCTGTTCGCCGATGGCCGGCTCGCCCTGCTGCCGACAACGGTGTGGGACGTGCGCCGGGCCCCGGCCGCGTTCCGGTACCTCAGCCAGGCCCGGCACGTAGGCAAGAACGTTCTGACGCTGCCTGTCCCGTTTGATCGGGATGGGACGGTGTTGGTGACGGGTGGTACGGGTGTGTTGGGTGGGTTGGTGGCG
>NZ_JAAPBF010000291.1 GCF_022695985.1 Streptomyces sp. NP-1717
CTACGGGACGACCCCCACGACTCGGACTCGACAAGCGCGGCCGGCGACCTCGACCCGCCGCCGGAGCCACCCGCCGCGGAGCCGGCGGCCACGGCCACCGCCACGGCCACCCCCGCGTCGTCCGCCGAGCGCGCCGCCACGCTGCTGGCCGCGCACCCCGTCATCGACGGCCACAACAGCCTCGCCCCCACCCTGCTGCGCCGCCGCGCCGCCGGGCACAGCCACGACCTCGAACAGGGCGAGAACTTCCTGGACACCGACATGCCGCGGATCCGGGCGGGCGCGCTCGGCGCGCAGTTCTGGTCCCTCCAGGTGGCCGACGACGCCGACGACGAGGACCGGGCCGTCAGCACCACGCTGGAACTGATCGACGTCGTACGGGACCTGATCGCGTCCTGCCCGGAGAGCCTGCGCCTCGCGCTCGGCGCCGGGGACCTGGCCGACGCCCGGCACTGCGGGCGCGTCGCCTCGTTCCTCGGCCCCGTCTCGGGCCGGGCCATCGGCGGCTCGCTCGCCACGCTCCGCGCGTTCCACTTCCTCGGCGTGCGGGTCCTCGCCCTCGCGGGCGCGCGCTGGGCGGACGACGGGCTCACCCGCTTCGGCCAGGAGGCCGTCCGCGAGATGAACCGCCTCGGCGTGCTCGTCGACCTGTCCGGCGCGTCCGGCGAGACGGTGCGCGCCACCCTCGCCGTCACCAAGGCCCCGGCGATGTTCTCCCACTCCGCCGCCGGCGCCCTGACCGCGGACCCCGGCAACGTCCCGGACGAGATCCTGGCGCTGCTCGGCGCCAACGCCGGTGTCTGCATGGTGAGTTTCGACCCGGCCCTGATCCACCGCGACGGCCGCGCCCCGGCCGTCTCCGCCGTCGCCGACCATGTCGAGCGGGTACGGGACGTGGCCGGCCCGCAGTGCGTGGGTCTCGCGGGGACCTACGGCCGTGAGGCGGACGCGCCCCGCACCGCGGGACTCGAAGACACCTCGTGCTACCCGCGCCTGATCACCGAACTGCTCGACCGGGGCTGGGACGACACCCAGATCACCGATCTCACCTGGGGCAACGCGGCCCGCGTGGTGCGCGACGCCGAGTTCCTGGCCCGCGCGGCCCAGGGCCGCCGCCCGGCCTCGACGGCGACGATCGAGGAACTGGACGACGTGCGCCGGTAGTTGTGCCCGCGGCCGGTCAGGCCCTCGGCCGCCCCATCGCCCGGTACGTCCAGCCCGCCCCGCGCCACACCTGCGGGTCCAGCGCGTTGCGCCCGTCGAGGATCAGCCGCCGCGTCACGGCCTCGCCCAGCTCCGCCGGGTCCAGCTCGCGGAACTCGCTCCACTCGGTCAGGTGCAGTACGACATCGGCGCCGCGCACGGCCTCCAGCGCGGACTCGGCGTAGCCGAGCGTCGGGAAGATCCCGCGCGCGTTGTCCATGCCCTTCGGGTCGTACACGGTCACCTGGCCGCCCTGGAGATGGATCTGGCCCGCGACGTTCAGCGCGGGGGAGTCCCGTACGTCGTCCGAGTCCGGCTTGAACGTCGCGCCCAGGACCGCGACCCGCTTGCCCAGGAACGACGAGTCGCCGCCGACCGCCTCGCGCGCCAGCTCCACCATGTGGCCCCGGCGGCGCATGTTGATCGAGTCGACCTCGCGCAGGAACGTCAGTGCCTGGTCGGCGCCCAGCTCGCCCGCCCGCGCCATGAACGCCCGGATGTCCTTGGGCAGACAGCCGCCGCCGAAGCCGATCCCGGCCCGCAGGAACTTCTTCCCGATGCGCTCGTCGTAGCCGATGGCCTCCGCCAGTTTCACGACGTCACCGCCGGCCGCCTCGCAGACCTCGGCCATCGCGTTGATGAAGGAGATCTTGGTGGCGAGGAAGGAGTTCGCGGCGGTCTTCACCAGCTCCGAGGTCGGGAAGTCCGTCACGACGAACGGCGACCCCTCGCCGATCGGTGTCGCGTACACCTCGCGCAGCAGCTTCTCGGCACGGTCGCTGGCCGTACCCACCACGATCCGGTCGGGGCGGAGCGTGTCCTGGACGGCGAAGCCCTCCCGCAGGAACTCCGGATTCCAGGCCAGCTCGACGTCGACGCCCACCGGCGCCAGCTCGGTCAGCCGCCGCGCGAGGCGCTCCGCGCTGCCCACCGGCACGGTCGACTTGCCGACCACCAGCGCCGCGCGGCCCAGCCGCGGGGCCAGCGAGTCGAAGGCGCTCTCCACATAGCTCATGTCGCACGCGTACTCGCCGTGCTTCTGCGGGGTGTTCACGCAGACGAAGTGGATGTCGCCGAAGGCGCCGACCTCCTCCCAGGAGGAGGTGAAGCGCAGCCGGCCGGTCGACCCCTCGAAGCCGGCGACGTGCTTGCGCAGCAGGTCTTCGAGGCCGGGCTCGTACATCGGTGCCCTGCCCGCCGTCAGCATCTCGATCTTCTCGGGGACGACGTCGAGCCCGAGCACGTCGAAGCCCAGCTCCGCCATGGCCGCGGCGTGGGTGGCGCCGAGGTAGCCGGTGCCGATCACAGTGATCTTGAGGGCCATGGGTGCTCCAGGGAGTGCGGTCGGGAGGCGTTGCACCGGGTGCGATCGCAGCCGCGATCGCACCGCGAGTGCGGTGCCCGAGCATAGCCGCGCCGTCGGGACCCCTTTTCGGGCGCCTCGGGGCAAGGTGCGGGAGCTGTCGGGAAACTCACGTACGCCCCCGCGCCGCGGGCCTCTAAAATTGGGGTTACTTAACGGTAGTTAGCATTCAGGGGAGTGGAAGACCGTGGCCGGATCAGCTGATTTCGACCTGTACCGCCCGTCCGAGGAGCACGACATGCTCCGTGACGCCGTGCGCGCGCTCTCCGAGGCGAAGATCGCGCCGTTCGCCGCCGCCGTGGACGAGGAGGCCCGCTTCCCGCAGGAGGCGCTCGACGCGCTGGTCGCCGCCGATCTGCACGCCGTCCACGTCCCCGAGGAGTACGGCGGCGCCGGTGCCGACGCCCTGGCCACCGTGATCGTCATCGAGGAGGTCGCCCGCGTCTGCGCGTCGTCCTCGCTGATCCCGGCCGTGAACAAGCTCGGCTCGCTGCCCGTCGTACTCGCCGGCGGCGACGACCTGAAGAAGAAGTACCTCGGTCCGCTGGCCAAGGGCGACGGGATGTTCTCGTACTGCCTCTCCGAGCCGGACGCGGGCTCCGACGCCGGCGGCATGAAGACCAAGGCCGTACGGGACGGCGACAGCTACGTGCTCAACGGCGTGAAGCGCTGGATCACCAACGCCGGCGTCTCCGAGTACTACACGGTGATGGCCGTCACCGACCCCGACCTCCGTACGAAGGGCATATCGGCGTTCGTCGTCGAGAAGGGCGACGAGGGCGTCTCCTTCGGCGCCCCCGAGAAGAAGCTCGGCATCAAGGGCTCACCGACCCGCGAGGTCTACCTCGACAACGTCCGCATCCCCGCCGACCGCCTCATCGGTGCCGAGGGCACCGGCTTCGCGACGGCCATGAAGACCCTGGACCACACCCGCATCACCATCGCGGCCCAGGCGCTCGGCATCGCCCAGGGCGCGCTCGACTACGCGTCGGGCTACGTCCGGGAGCGCAAGCAGTTCGGCAAGCCGGTCGGCGACTTCCAGGGCGTCCAGTTCATGCTCGCCGACATGGCGATGAAGCTGGAGGCGGCCCGCCAGCTCACCTACTCCGCCGCCGCCCGCTCGCAGCGCGTCTCGGACGGCGGCGACAAGGAGCAGCTGACCTTCTTCGGCGCGGCGGCCAAGTGCTTCGCCTCCGACGTGGCGATGGAGATCACGACGGACGCGGTCCAGCTCCTCGGCGGCTACGGCTACACGCGCGACTACCCGGTGGAGCGGATGATGCGCGACGCCAAGATCACCCAGATCTACGAGGGCACGAACCAGGTCCAGCGCATCGTGATGGCGCGCAACCTGCCGTAGCGCGCGACCGAACCGGCCCGCCCCTCCGCGGGCCGGTACCCGCTCGTGAAAGAGGCAGGGGGCGCCGTCGGCGCCCCCTGCCCCGTTTCCCGCACGACCGGATCAGTCCGAGGTGACGGTGACCTTCTCGTCGTTGTTCAGCTGGTCCACGAGCTGCTTGACCTTGGCCTTGTCCCAGACCAGGTTCCCGCCCTTGCTGCCCGAGATCGGGATGTTCATCGACGTGCCGTCGCCGCCCGTGACGCCCTTCATCGCGAAGAACATCTGGCTCAGCGACCAGAGGGACATGTCCTTGTCGACGATCAGGGTGTCCAGGCCCGCGCCCAGCGTCGGGTAGAGCTTGAACGGGTTGAGGATCGTGCCCGGCGTGGCCGTCTGCGAGGCCAGGGCCGCCAGGAACTTCTGCTGGTTCTTCGTCCGGTCGAGGTCACTGCCCGCGAACGCGTACCGGGTACGGACGTACGCCAGGGACTGCTCGCCGTCCAGCGTCTGCTTGCCCTTCTGGAAGTCGGCGCCCGACTTCTTGTCCTTGAACGCCTTCGGGATGTCCAGCTCCACACCGCCGATCGCGTCCACGATGTTGGCGAAGCCCGCGAAGCCGATCTCGACGTAGTGGTCGATCCGCAGACCGGTGTTGAACTCGACCGTACGGACGAGGAGTTCGGGCCCGTCCTCCGCGTACGCCGCGTTGAGCTTCGTCTCACGGCCCTGGTTCGGGAACATCTTCCCGGACTCCGAGCCGCGGAACGACGGGATGACCACGTTCGAGTCACGCGGCAGCGAGACCAGCGTCGGGCCGTTCGAGCCGTCGTGCAGGATCATCATCGAGTCCGTGCGCTTGCCCTCCGCGCTGCCCGTGTGGAGGTTCTTCTTCTCCTCGTCGGACATGCCCTCACGGCTGTCGGAACCCACGATCAGATAGTTCGTGCCGTCCCCCGACCCGGGCCGCTCGATCACCTTCGAGAGGTCGACCTCGCGCTTGAGCTTGGAGTCCGCCCAGAAGTACGTGCCTATGGAGACGGTCAGCAGAACGACGACCAGGGATATCGCGGTGATCTTGATACGGCGCCGCCAGTCCGGTGCTTGGTCCGGGGGGTAGCCCCCGCCGTTGTCGTAGGAACCCTGCGGGGGCACCCGAGGCGGCCCGCCCTGACCCCGGCCGGCCGGGGAGCCGTAGACCTGTCCGGTGTTGTAGTCACTGCTGTACGGCGGCGGGTCGTAGCCCCCGTCGTACCCCTGCGACGGCTGCTGGGGGACGGCGCGCCGCTGCACGTGCGGCATGGCGCGCGCTCCCTCGGGCTGCGCGCCCGCGCTGCCGCGTCCGTAACGCTCGCCGCCACGGTCGGAGCGGTCGCCGTTCCATCCATCAGGCCAATCGTTCATGCCGACCAGTGTGCGGCTCGGAGGTGTCGCGCATACAGGGGTGGAGGAAATTCACAGCCTCCCTGTTGCCAAGCTGATGCAATGCGAGCCGTGACTGACCCCCGCATAGGGTGGAGGGCATGACAGACCAGGCCGTCCGCCCCGAGACAGATATTCCGGGTAAGCCCACCTCGGCGTCCCGCACCACGCTCAGCCACATCATGACCGGGAGCGACACCAACCTCCTCGGCACGGTGCACGGCGGCGTGATCATGAAGCTCGTCGACGACGCCGCCGGAGCGGTCGCCGGGCGGCACTCGGGAGGGCCCGCGGTCACCGCGTCCATGGACGAGATGGTCTTCCTGGAGCCGGTACGGGTCGGCGATCTGGTCCATGTGAAGGCACAGGTCAACTGGACGGGCCGGTCCTCCATGGAGGTCGGCGTCCGCGTACTCGCCGAGCGCTGGAACGAGTCGACCCCCGCCCAGCAGGTCGGCAGCGCCTATCTCGTCTTCGCCGCTGTCGACGCGGACGGCAGGCCCCGCCCCGTACCCCCGGTGGTCCCCCAGACGGAGCGCGACAAGCGGCGCTACCAGGAGGCGCAGATCCGGCGCACGCACCGGCTCGCCCGGCGCCGGGCGATCAAGGAGCTGCGCGAGAAGCGCGCGGCGGAGGGCATCGACGACTGACCGTGCCCCGCCCCGTATTCAGCCCGTCCGGCGATTGAGGACAGGAGCGGCCCAAGAGCCGCGCAACCCGGTCGACGTCCCCAGCCACAGCACGACGCCCTGCCGACGGCTGGTCGTCCTCAACCGCCGGACGTGTTACGTGCCAGGGGGCAGGCCCGGCCCGGGAGCCGCGCGCCGTGTCACGGACACACCACCTGGTCGCCGGTCACCGCCCCGAACTCGCCCTGGTGGGCGTTCTCCGCCCGTACCGGCCGCACCGTCTCGTAGTCCTTGCCCGCCATCACCTTCAGCGTCGCGCCCTGCCGGGGCACCGGCCGCAGCTCACAGCCCGGCAGAGCCGCCGCCAGGGACTTCGCCGAGCGGTCCCAGCGCGGGTCGAACAGCACCTGTGTGCGCGTCGCCTCGGGCCCCGTGTGGTTCAGCGGGGCCCGAGTCGTGTCGAAGCCGGTCCCGCGCAGGGCGCCGTCGACCCGCTGGCCCAGACCGTCCTGCCGCGTCGCGTTGTAGACCTGCACCCTGATCTGCTGCGGTGACACCTCGACCATCGAGGCCGGCGGCTCCCGGGGCCCCTGCGGCCCGCGCGGCCCGTCGGGGGTCGACGGGGTGAGCGGCTTGTCCTCGCGCAGTGCCCGGAAGAGCTTCTTCGACTTCACCGGGTCCCACTTCAGCGTCGATCCGATGCCCTTGACCGGGAAGCCCCCGGTGGTGACCGGCACCGACGTGAACTCCGACGACGCCGGTGTGAAGTCGCGCATCGCCTTGCCAAGCGTGAGCATCTCCTCCGTACCGAAGCCCTTGTCCGCCCGCACCGATTCGAGCATCGTCGAGGTCACACCGCGCAGCTTCACCGGGTTCAGCAGTACACCGCTGCTGGTGGCCTGCTTGACCAGCGCCGCCATGAAGCGCTGCTGGCGCTGCATCCTGCCGAGGTCGGAGGAGCCGTCGAGATAGCGGGACCGTACGTACTGAAGCGCCTGCCCGCCGTCCAGTTCATGCGTCCCGGCCTTCAGATCGAGGCCGGTGTGCGAGTCCTTCAGCCGCTTGGCGGTGCAGATCTCCACCCCGCCGAGCGCGTCGACCGTCTTCATGAAGCTGGTGAAGTCGATCTCCAGATAGTGGTTGATCTTCACGCCCGTCATGCTCTCGACGGTCCGGACCGTCAGATGCGGACCGCCCTCCGAGTACGCCGCGTTGAGCTTCACCGGGTGCGGTCCGTGCTTGTCGCCCGTGGTCCCGTCGGTGTGCGACGGCAGCTCCGCGTAACTGTCGCGCGGCAGGCTCACGACGCTCGCGCGCTCCCGGTCCTCCGAGATGTGCACGAGCATGATCGTGTCGGTGCAGCGGCAGGGGGCGCCGCCGAGCCGGTACTTCTTCCGCTCCTCCTTGGTGATCTTGTCCCGGCCGTCGGTGCCGACGAGGAGGATGTTCATGCCGTGACCCGCGTCCGGGCGGTTCTTCATGTCCTTGAACGGGTCGACCCGGTCGATTCCCGTGTCGAGGCTGGTCACCAGCGCGTGGCCGATGCCGCCGGCGCCGAGGACCAGTACGGAGACGGTGGTCGCCACCCGCATCCCCCAGCGGGGCCGCCCGCCGCGTCCGCCGCGCGCGTTCCGGGCGTTC
>NZ_JAAPBF010000292.1 GCF_022695985.1 Streptomyces sp. NP-1717
CACCGGGCGGTCGTCGGTGGAACTCATCAGGAGGAGGTGCCTTCACTTGATGGAGCCGCCGGAGATACCGGCGGCGATGTACTTCTGGGCGACGACGAGCAGGATCGCCGCCGGTACGGCCGACAGCACGGCGGTCGCCATCACGGCGCCCCAGTCGCTGACATGGGCTCCGACGAACTGGTAGATGCCGAGGGTGATCGGCTTGACGTCGTCGGTGGTGTTGAGGGTCAGGGCGAACATGAAGTCCGACCAGGCGAAGAGGAACGTGAACAGGCCGGCGGTGATCAGCGCGTTGCGGCTCATCGGGAGCACGATGCGCACGAAGGCCGTGAATCGGTTGGCGCCGTCGACCAGCGCGGCCTCGACGACCTCACCCGGTATGGACACCATGAACGCGCGCAGCAGCACGATCGAGAACGGCAGGCCGAGCGACGCGTCGGCGAGGATCAGCCCGAGATACGAGTTGACGAGGCCCAGTTGCGCGTAGGCGCTGTACAGGGCGTTGGCGATCACGATGCCCGGCACCATCTGGGTGATGAGCGTGGTGAAGACGATGCTCCGGCCGCCGCGCAGACCGAACTGCGCCAGCCCGTACGCCGCGGGGGCGGCCAGCGCCAGACAGACCACGACCGCGCCGAGCGCCACGACGAGGCTGGTCAGCAGGGACTTGCCCTGGCTGCTGACGGCCGCGTCGAAGTTGGACAGGCTGAGGGAGGTGGGGAACCACTCGGTGGCCGTGATGCTCGTGTCCGGCTGGAGCGCGGTGTTGAGCATCCAGTACACCGGGAAGAGCAGGAAACCGAGGATGAGCAGGGCGGCGGTGGTGTTCCAGGCGCCGCGCAGGGACGAGGACCGCTTCATCGGTGTCACTCGGATCACTTCCCCGTTCCGAAGTCGGCCCGGTTGGCCCGCAGATAGAGCACGGCGAAGACCGCGCTGATGACGATGAGGACGTTGCCGACGACGGCGCCCTGTCCGAAGTCGAGCTGGAGGAAGGAGAGTTGGTAGGTGACGGTGCCCAGGGTCTGGGTGGAGTCGGCGGGGCCGCCCGAGGTCAGTGCCAGGATCAGGTCGAGGATCTTGACCGTGGACATGAAGCCGAGCACCAGTACGACGGTGATCACCGGCCGCAGCAGCGGCAGGGTGACTCTGCGGAACGCGCGCCACGGGCTCGCGCCGTCCAGGGCCGCCGCCTCGTAGAGCTGGCGCGGGATCTCCTGGAGTCCGCCGTAGAGGATCACCATGTTGAACGGGATGCCGATCCAGATGTTGACCATGATCGCCGAGAGCAGCGCCACGCTGGGGCTGCTCAGCCACGGCACCCCGCCGTCGGCCAGGCCGACGGCCTGGAGCGCGCTGTTGAGGATGCCGTGGTCCTGGTCGAGCACGCGTCGCCAGACGACGGCGGACACGACCATGGGGACCAGCCAGGGCAGCAGCAGGACCGCCCGGATGACACCGGAGAGCCGGAAGCGGCGGGAGAAGAAGACGGCGAGCGCGAGGCCGATGGTGAACTGGCCGGCGAGCGAGCCGACGGTGAACACCGCGGTGTGCCAGAGCGAGTCGGCGAACAGTTCGTCGGCGAACACCGCGCGCCAGTTGTCCAGCCCGGTGAAGGGCGCCTCGCCGGTGAAGTACGTCGTCGGTGTGTACCGCTGGAAGCTCATGACGACGTTGCGCACCAGCGGATAGCCGAAGAACAGCGCCATGTAGAGCAGCGCCGGCAGGACGAACAGCCAGCGCAGCAGTGAATGCCGGTCGCGGCGGGGCCTGTCGGGCGCGGGAGGGACGGTTTTCGCCGGTGCGCCGGTGGAGCCGGAAGCGGAGTCCGCGGACGGGCCGGCGGCGGGGTCGAAGGACCCGGCGGAGGGGACGGCGGTGGTCATGGTGTCCTCACTTCTCCCCGGCCGATGCCTGGCGCTGGGCGTTCCTGAGGGCCTGTTCCGGCCCCGCCCCGCCGGTCAGCACCGACTGGAAGGCTCCGGCGAGCGCGTCGTTGACCACCGGCCAGCGGGTGCCGACCTCGGCGGTACGGGAGCGTGCCGTGGCCACCAGATCGACGAACGGGGCCAGTCGCGGGTACTTCTCGGCGTACGACGCCGCCGCGGCCGCCTTGGTGGGCACGTTGTTCACCGACTCACCCCACGCGAGCTGGTTCTTCTCGCTGTTCAGACAGGTGAGGATCTTCCCCGCGTTCCTCTCGCGCGCGCTGTCGTCGCTCTTGGGCACGGCCATCACCGTGCCGCCGATCGGCGCGACCGCGTCCTGGCCGGCCTCGGGAACGGGGATGGTGGCGACGGCCCAGTCGACCTTGTCCTGCGCGCCGAGCACCGGCACCTGCCACGGCCCGTTGATCATCATGGCCGCGCGGCCCGCGACGAACTGGTCGTTGACATCCTGCTGGTTCCAGTTGACGACCGACTTCGACACGGACCTGTCGCCGAGCAGTTCCTTCCACAGGGTCAGGGCGGCCTCGCCCTTGCCGTTGTCCAGCCGTGCCTCGTCGCCGCCGCCCGACCAGAAGAACGGCAGGAACTGATAGACGCCGTCGGCGTTCGGGCTGGCGCTGAAGGCCATGCCGTAGGTGTCGCCCGACGTCAGCTTCTTCGCCGTATCGCGCAACTCGGCCCAGGTGGTGGGCGGTTCGACGCCCGCTTCACGCAGCAGGTCCTTGTTGTAGAGCAGCGCGAGGGAGTTCACAGAGCGGGCCACGGCGTACTGCGTCCCGTCGTAACTCCCGAGCGAGGTGGCGCTGTCGGAGAATCCGGTGGCGTCCAGGCCCACTTCGTCCAGGGGGCGCAGCCCGCCGGTCTCCGCGAACTGGGGCAGTTCCGAGCCGTCCAGTTCCAGGATGTCGGTCAGGGAGTCGGAGGACGCCATCCGCAGGGCCTTCGAGGCGACGGTGTCCGCGGGCACGCTGATCTGCTCGACCTTCAGGCCCAGCGGCTCGGCGCAGCGGTCGAAGAACTTCTGGTTCGCACCGTGTTCGGCGGCGTCGGTGGCCGAGTTGAGCACGGTGACGGTGCCCGGGTCGGGGGTGGCGGCGCATCCCGTCAGACCCAGTGCGACGGGGAAGATCGCGGCCGTGGCGGTCGCGATCACCCGTATGCCTCTTGGGCGTTGCATGGTGGTGGGCTCTCCGTTCACGAAGACGGCTCCGAAGGAGGGCAGATCACGCTTCCCGTCGCCATCAGGGGGGTGATCAGCCGGTGTGGGGGTTGTTCTCCCGGGGGGAGGGTGCCGTCGCCGCCCACGGCACCGAGCGCGAGCCGGACCACGGCGGCGGACATCTCCCGCACGGGAAGTTCGATACGGGGCAGCGGCCGGCCGCCCGGGTCGTCGGGGAAGCCGCCGACGAGGACGACGGCCAGGTCCTCGGGGACGCGCAGTCCGGCGGCGGCGATCTCGTCCAGCAGGTGCGGCAGCAGGATCAGGTGCTGGACGACGAGCGCGGTGGGAGCGGGCCGGGCGGTCAGTGCCTCACGCAGGGTGCGGGTTAGCTTCTCGGGCTCACCGCTGGAGGGAACGACGCGGATGTCGGCGGTGTTCTCGCGGGCGGCGAGCCGGGCACCGGCCAGACCCCGCAGGGCGTAACCGCGCCGGGAGGCGATCTCGTGGTCGGCTGACGACAGGAAGACGATGTGCCGGTGACCGGCCGCCACGGTCTCCCGCAGGGCGAGGGCCACGGCCGCCTCCCAGTCGAGGTCGACCCAGGGCAGACCGGGCTCGTCCTCGCCGCGGCCGAGCAGCGCGGCGGGGAACGCCTTCTCGCGCAGGGCGGCGGCGCGCTCGTCCCGCTCCTGAACGGCCATCAGTACGGCCGCGTCGGCCATTCCGCTGCCGACGACCCGGCTCATGGCGGCGACGCCGTCCAGATCGGTGATCAGCACGACGTCGTAGCCGTGGTCGCGCGCCGCGTCGCTGATGTCTATGGCGAACGTGCCGTCCGCGCCCCGGTACTTGCCGGGCTGCCGGGGCACGGCCAGTGCCAGGACGTTGCTGCGGGCGCTGCGCAGCGTACGGGCGCTGGCGCGCGGGTGGTAGCCGAGTTCCTCGACGGCGGCGCGGACCGCGATCCGGGTCTCCTCGGAGATCTTGCGGGACCCGCTGAGCACGTACGAGACGGTGCTGGGGGCCACGCCGGCCCGCTGCGCTACGTCCTTGATGGTGGCCACGCCGCTCCCCAGCCCGTGTCGAATCGATTCGTCGAATCGATTCGACAATGTTTACGTGGGCGTCACATTAGGGCGGTCCGGGAGGGGTGGGCAAGAGTCGGGACAAGATTTGTTTCCTGCCATGCCAAATCCGGGGGCGGGCACTCCGGTCCGGCCTCGCGGACGGGTGGCGTCATGTGCCGGACACGGCCCGGTGCGGTGCACCGGGACCGGGGTTCCGTGGCCGGGTCAGCCCGACGTCGCCTTCACCCGCCCCGACTTCACCGCCTTCACCAGCGCGGCGTGATCGCGCTCGTTCTGGTCGGCGTACGCCTCCGCGAACTCGATCAGCGCGTCGTCGAACGCGGGGCCGCCGCCCAGATACGCGGCGATGGCGATCCGGTCGCCCGACCGGGCGTGCGCGCGGGCGAGGGTCGCGCCGCACAGTTCGCCGAACACCCGCATCCCGTTGGGCACCATCTCCTGCGGCACCAGGATGCCCTTCCAGTCGTGCAACTGCCGTACGTAGAAGTCCCGTTGGCGCCCGTCCTGCCCCCGTACCCGGTCCCATCCCAGGAACACGTCGCCCACGGCCTGCATGAGCCGCTGCCCGGCGGCGACGCGCTGCCCCTGGTTGCGGTACTCGCTGCGGCCCGCGTGCTCGGCGAGCACCGAGCGGTCCGCCTCCTTCGCCTGGAGGATCAGCGGGTCCGTGTCGTCCTTGCCCAGCAGGAGCAGGATCCAGCAGCGCGTCCCCACACTGCCCACGCCGACCACCTTGCGGGCGATGTCGACCACCCGGTACTGCCGGAGCAGATGCCGGCGCTCGGTCGACAGGCTCCTGCCGTACCGCTCGACCAGCTCGTGGAGTTCGGTGACGAACGTGTCGCGCCGCACGCCCCGCAGCAGATCGTCGACCGGCACGAGGAGCGGCGGATCGGGTGTGAAGCGGCGCTCCCCGTCACGTACGCGCGTCAGCTTCTCGAACGCCTGGAGGCTGTCGCGGGTTCGCGCCTTCGCCATCGTCGCGGACAGCCGCTTCCGGCCCTTCGCCCGCAGCTCCCGGTCGGCCAGCGGCTGGAGTTCCGCCATGTCGGCCCGCGTGTACCAGACGTCGAGGTTGCCCATCCCGGCGAACAGGCGCATGCGCTCGCGGTACGACCGTACGGCCGTGCCCACGATCATCGCCCTGTCCTTGGCGGAGAATCCGTTCTCCCGCGCGGCGATCACCAGGCTCGCGGCCAGCCGTTTGACGTCCCACTCCCAGGGCCCCGGCAGCGTCTCGTCGAAGTCGTTGATGTCGAACACCAGCCGGCGTTCGGGCGAGCCGAGCAGCCGGAAGTTCATCAGATGCGCGTCCCCGCAGAGCTGCGCCGTCAGGCCCGTGTCGGGCGTCCCGGCCAGATCACCCGCCATGATCGCGGCGGCGCCGCGGTAGAAGCGGAAGGGTGACTCCGTCATCCGCCCGTACCGGATCGGTACGAGTTCCGGCACCCGCGTCCGGGACTGCGCGTCGACGACCGACACCGGGTCGGGCCGGCCTCGGGCGGGCTCGAACCCCGCGTGGCTCTTCCTCGGCGCGCTCTTGCGCGCCGCCTTCCCCTCCTCGGCCCGCTCGCGGGGGGTCAGATACGGGGCCCGCCGCCGCACGGCGGTACCGGAATTCCGGCCTCGCTTGCTCATCGCTGCGCCTCCGCTCGAAGAGCCCGCCCCGCCCATCCACTATCCGGTGCCCCTCGGCGCCCCGCACGTCGGCGGGCCCGGGGGCGGCGGTCGGCGGAGGCGGTCGCAGCGCGGTCAGCGGTTGCGGACGGCCGCCAGCAGCGCGGGCGAGTGGTAGCCCGTCGACGTACCCGCGTGCCAGGACACCAGGTCCGGTGCCTCCGGGCGGGCGCCGCCCAGGACGTAGAGGACCACCAGGCCCAGCGTGCCGACCACGGTGATCCCCAGCGTGATCCCCACCGCCTGGTGGAACCCGTCGGCGAGCCCCTGGACGAGCGCGAAGTGCAGCAGGACGGGACCGATCAGGAACGCCGCCTCCGAGCGGAGCAGCTCGACCAGGGCGAAGGTAGGGCCGATCTGCGCGGCGGGGACGGAGAAACCGGCCAGGAAGAGTCCCGGCGTGACGCCCGCGCCCGCGCCGAAACCGAGGAAGAACGAGGCGACGGGGACGGTCGCCGAGGCGCTCGACGTGGAGGCGGCCAGCAGGACGGCGGCGCCGATGGCCACGCTGATGGTGCCGCACAGGGCCAGGAAAGGGGTCCAGCGGGTCGACATCAGCCGGCGGAACAGCAGGGCCGCGATGACGACACCGAGGATCTGGGGTGTGACGAGGGCCCCGATCCGTAGCGGGGAGTAGCCCGCCTCCCTGGTCAGATAGACCTCGATCAGCTCCAGCAGGGTGGTGAAGCACGCCCCGACGAGCATCGCGTTGAGCGTGCCGACGACCGGCAGGGTGTTGCTGATGGGGCGCACCGGCATCAGCGGATGGGCCTTGCGGTACTGACCGCCCACCAGGAAGACCCCGCAGGTCAGTCCGACGACGACCGGCACGTAGAACTCGGGGTCGCTGAAATCGCCGCGCGTCAGCCACGCGACACCGAAGAACGGCAGCGCGGTGGTGCCGAAGGCGAGCGGGATCGCGGTCCAGTCGAACTTCGCCCGGCGGTCCGGCGGGTCGTTGCCCTCGAAGGTCAGGGAGCCGATGAACAGTCCGATCAGCGCCAGGGTGCCGACGCCCGCGAACAGCGGCCGCCAGCCCCCGAGCGAGCCGACGAGCCCGCCCACCAGCGGCCCGAAGGCCACCATCCCGAAGAGCCCGAGACTGACGACGGCGGCGGTCGTCTGGAGTCTGCCGATGGGGTGGCCGATGATCAGCGGCGGCAGCGCGGCGACCAGCAGCATGCCGGTGAACAGGCCCTGGAGCACCAGTCCGGCGGCGAACATGCCGATGTTCTGCGCACTGAGCGCCAGCACCGAACTCAGCACGAAGCCGCATTCGCAGATGAGGTAGACCCGCCGCCGTGCGAAGCGCTGGACGAGGTCGGCGGCGGCGACCGCACCGAAGGCGTACGCCGCGTTCGACATGCCGCTGCTGAGCTGGAGTTCGTACACCGTGGCGCCGATGCCCCCGATGATCTGCGGCTCCGCCAGGGAGGTGGCGGTGGTGAGGATCAGGTACGGGCTCAGCGCGAGCAGCGCGAGGGCGACGGCCGCCGGGTAGTTGCCGGCCAGCGGCAGCCGGGTGAACAGACGGGTCGACGGTGGGCTGACGCGCAAGTACGCCTCCGGGGCCGGCGTGCGGGCAACGGGGAACGAACGCGGGCAGGGCGTTGACCAGGCAGAACCGGCGAGCCC
>NZ_JAAPBF010000293.1 GCF_022695985.1 Streptomyces sp. NP-1717
GTCGCCCGTCCCCGGCTCCGCCGCATACCCTCGCGGCATGACTCTCGTCGCGATTTTCAGCGGCGCCGGGATCTCCACGGACTCCGGCATCCCCGACTACCGCGGGCCCAACGGCGTGTGGCGGCGTGACCCCTCCGCCGAGAAGCTGGTGACGTACGACGCGTACATGAACGACCCGGAGATCCGCCGCCGCTCCTGGCGGATGCGCCGTGACAGCCCGACGTTCCGTGCCGAGCCGAACGTCGCGCACCGTGCCGTCGCCGAGCTGGACCGGGTGGGCGACGGCGCGGTCCGGGTGATCACGCAGAACGTCGACGGACTCCACCAGCTCGCCGGGACTCCCGCCCGCAAGGTGCTCGAACTGCACGGCACCGCGCGGGCGGTGGTCTGCACAGGGTGCGGGGCGCGGTCCTCCATGGAGGAGGCGCTGGCCCGCGTCGAGGCGGGCGAGGAGGATCCGCCGTGCACCGTGTGCGGCGCCGTCCTCAAGTCGGCGACGGTGATGTTCGGCGAACGGCTGGATCCGCAGGTCCTCGGGCAGGCCATGTCGATCGCCAAGGCGTGCGACGTCTTCATCGCAGTGGGGTCGACCCTCCAGGTGCAGCCCGCCGCCTCGCTGGCGGGGATCGCGGCCGAGCACGGCGCGCGGCTCATCGTGATGAACGCGGAGCCGACGCCGTACGACGAGCAGGCCGACGAGATCATCCGCGAGCCGATCGGTACGGCGCTGCCCACGCTGCTGACGCGGTTCCACGCGAGCTGACGGCAGGAGGACGCGCGGGGCCGGGGGCCCGGCTCAGAACAGGGTGCCCGCGCCGCCCGTCCCCGTCCGCGCCGCGCCCTCGAAGGCCAGGAGGCGGCGCTTGCGGTCCAGTCCGCCGCCGTATCCGGTGAGGCCGCCCGTGGAGCCGATCACCCGGTGGCACGGCACGATGATGCCCACGGGGTTCTTCCCGTTGGCCAGTCCGACCGCGCGCGACGCCCCCGACTTGCCCAGGGCGTCGGCCAGTTGACCGTACGAGCGGGTCTCCCCGTACGGGATCGCCCGCAGTTGCTCCCAGACGCCGCGCTGGAACGGGGTGCCGTCCAGCCGCAGCGGCACGTCGAACTCGGTGCGCTCGCCCGCGAAGTACTCCTCCAGCTGGTCGATCACGGAGCCGAACGGACTCGCGTCCACCTCGCCGAACGTCTCCTGCGGCGGGCGGTGGCGCTGCTCGGTCATGTAGAGGGCGCTGAGCACCCCTTCGGTCGCCACCAGGGTCAGCGGCCCGTACGGGCTGTCGATCACCGTGTGTGATCTGGTCATGGAGTGAACTCCTTTACGCGGGGAGGATGTTGATGGCGTGGTCCTCGGTGGCCCAGAGGTACTGCACGGCGTACGCGCGCCAGGGCCGCCAGGCGGCGGCGCGCGCCGTGAGCGCGGCGGGCGTCGACGGCAGCCCCAGTGCCTGCGCGGACCGCCGGACACCGAGGTCTCCGGGGAGGAAGGCGTCCGGGTCGCCGAGCGCGCGCATCGCGATCACCTCGACGGTCCAGGGGCCGAATCCGGGGAGCGCGTGGAGCCGCGCCCTGGCCTCGTCCCAGTCGCTGTCCGTGCCGAGCGTCAGCGTGCCGTCGGCCAGTGCGGCGACCAGGGTCGTGAGTGTGGCGCGGCGGCTGCGCGGCAGCGCGAGGGATTCGGGGTCCAGCGCGGCGAGCGCGCCGGTCGTGGGGAAGAGATGGGTGAGACCGCCCTCGGGGTCGTCCACGGGTGTGCCGTAGGCCGTGACGAGACGGGCGGCGTGCGTCCGCGCGGCGGCGGTCGAGACCTGCTGGCCGAGCACCGCGCGTACGGCGAACTCGGCGGCGTCGACGGTGCCCGGCACCCGGCGGCCGGGCGCCTTGTCGACCAGCGGGGCCAGCAGCGGATCGGTGCGCAGCTGCTCGTCCACGGCGACCGGGTCGGCGTCCAGGTCGAGCATGCGGCGGCAGCGGCTGATGGCGACGGTGAGGTCGCGCGGGTCGGTCAGCGCGAGCCGACAGGCGATGTGGTCGGGGCGCGGTGTCAGGGCGACGATGCCGTGTCCGTAGGGAAGGCGGAGCGTGCGCCGGTACGCGCCGTCCCGCCACTCCTCGACGCCCGGGACCGCGGTCGCGGCCAGGTGACCGAAGAGGTTGTCGGGGGTCAGCGGTGCGCGGAAGGGCAGCCGCAGGCTGATCACGCCGGGTGTCCGGGGGCCGGGGGCGGTGGTGTCCGGCCGCCGGGCGCCGCGTGCCCGCAGTTCGGTCGGGGCGAGCGCGAAAACCTCACGGACGGTGTCGTTGAAGGTGCGGATCGAGGAGAAGCCGGCGGCGAAGGCGACCTCCGCCATCGGAAGGGTGGTGGTCTCGATGAGCAGCCGCGCGGTCTGGGCCCGCTGGGCGCGCGCGAGGGCGAGGGGGCCGGCGCCGAGTTCGGCGAGCAGCTGCCGTTCGATCTGCCGCTGCGAGTAGCCGAGCCGCCCGGCGAGTCCCGAGACGCCCTCACGGTCGACGATCCCGTCATGGATGAGCCGCATGGCGCGTGCGACGGAGTCGGCGCGGGCGTTCCACTCGGGCGAGCCGGGGCTGGTGTCGGGCCGGCAGCGCTTGCAGGCACGGAATCCGGCCTGCTGGCAGGAGGCCGCGCTCGGGTGGAAGACCATGTTCCCGGCCATGGGGGGCACGACCGGGCAGCTGGGACGGCAGTAGATACCGGTGGTCAGGACGGCGGTGAAGAACCATCCGTCGAATCGCGCGTCCTTGGAGCGGACGGCACGCAAGCAGCGCTCGGTGTCGGTGTGCATGGGTCAAGCATCGGTGACGCGGGGTGGCGGGGGCTGGCGAGAATCCGACATCAACCTGGGCGTGCCCGTTCGTCCTCAATCGCCGGACGGGCTGCATTCGCAGCCCCGCCCGGCGATTGAGGACACAACGGCGGCGCGCAGCGCCTCAAGCCGCCCGCAGCTTGCGCCACACCGCCTTCGCCGCGTTCTGGCCCGACATGCCGTGCACGCCCGGCCCCGGCGGGGTCGAGGACGAGCAGATGAAGACCGCCGGGTGCGGGGTGCTGTACGGCGACAGGGAGAGCTTCGGACGCACCAGCAGCTTCAGACCCGCGACGGAGCCGCTGGCGATGTCCCCGCCCACGTAGTTGGCGTTACGGGCGGCCAGCTCCGGCGGGCCGGCGGTCGCGCGGGCCAGTACGCGGTCCCGGAAGCCGGGCGCGAATCGCTCGATCTGCCGCTCTATCGCGCCCGTGAGGTCGCCCTCCCAGGCGTGCGGAACATGGCCGTACGCCCAGAAGACATGCTTGCCCTCGGGAGCGCGGGAAGGGTCCACCAGGCTGGGCTGGGCGGTGATCAGGAACGGCGTGGCGGGGGCGCTGCCGCCGTACGCCAGGTTCAGCGCGCTGCTGATCTCCCCCTTCGTGGGTCCCACCTGGACGGTGCCGGCCCGGCGCGCGGCCTCCGCCGTCCAGGGCACGGGTCCGTCGAGGGCGTAGTCGATCTTGAACACGGCGGGGCCGTACTTGAACGAGTCGTACACCCTGCCGAGGCCCGCGATCCGGGCGAGCGCGGTCGGCGTGGTGTCGAAGACGTACGCCCGGGCCGGGGGCAGGTCGTCGAGCCTCTTGACCTCGAATCCGGTGTGGACCGTGCCACCGAGGTCGCGCAGATAGCCGGCGAGCGCGTCCGAGATGGCCTGGGAGCCGCCGCGCGGCAGGGGCCAGCCGTTCTCGTGCGCGGCGAGCGCGAACATCAGCCCGACACCGCCGGTCGCGATCCCGCTCAGGGGGGCGATGACATGGGCGACGAGACCGGCGAACAGTCCCTTGGCCTTCTCGTCCTTGAAGCGCCTCATCAGGAGGTTGGCCGACGGGATCCCGGCGAGCCCGAAGCGGGCGAGCGTGAGGGTGTCGTGCGGCAGGCCCCGGGGAGGCAGTGACATGAAGTCCCGCGAGAACGCGTCCCACTTGCCGAGGAAGGGGGCGAGGAGCCGGCGGTAGGCCCCCGCGTCGCGCGGGCCCAGGGAGGCGGCGGTCTCGGCGACGGAGCGGGACAGCACGGCGGCCGTGCCGTCGTCCCAGGGGTGCGCCATCGGCAGCTCGGGGTGCAGCCATTCCAGGCCGAACCGTCCGAGGGGCATGTCGTTGAACGCGGGCGAGCCCACACCCAGCGGGTGCACGGCGGAACACGGGTCGTGACGGAAGCCGGGCAGCGTCAGCTCCTCGGTCCTCGCTCCCCCGCCCACGGTGTCACGGGCCTCGAACACGGCGACGGAGAATCCGCGCCGGGCCAGCTCGACCGCGGCGGTCAGCCCGTTGGGGCCCGCCCCCACGACGACGGCATCGAGCATCGACGGCACCTTCGGACTCCTTCGTCAGCCGATGGCCAGGGGAACCAGGATATTCCTGGCCTCTGACACGCCGTCGGCGGGGCGACGGATGCGGTGCGACACACCAGCCACCAGGGCCTGTCGTCGGAGTCCCGCCGTGCCCGCGACGCCCGGCACGGTGCCTTGCCACGCTGCCGGAAGCGGCCGAGTGCGGCCGGTCCGTCCACAGAAGCAGGCTTCCGCCTCGCGATGCACCGCACCGGTGGGCGCGGGCCCCGCCCTGCGTGCGGACCGCGCTGCTCCGGCGACGGGCCCCCGGTGCGTCAGGCTCCCGGAGCCGCCCCGGCCCCGGGAGCCGCCTCGGCGCCCGCCTCCGCCCGCGTCGGTGCGCCCGCCAGCAGGCGCTCCCGGACCCGCCGCGCGCTCGCCGTGTCCCGGGCCGCCGTGAACGGCAGCGCGTTGCCTCCCGTGATCCGGTACGGCTCGCCCGTGAGCGTCATCTGCGCGCCGCCGGCCTCCGTCACCAGCAGCAGGCCCGCCGCGTGGTCCCAGGCCAGCTCCCAGCTGAAGGCGATCGCGTCGAGCGCGCCGCGCGCGATGTCCAGATACTCCAGCCCCGCCGACCCGCACGGCCGCGCGGCGATGTCGTCGGCGTTCAGGACGCCCAGCAGCGCCCGCTTCTCCTCGGGGGTCGTGTAGTCCGGGTGCGACGTCGCGACGTCGAGCACCGCGTCGGGGGCGGGGGCGCCGGAGCGCAGCGGGACGCCGTCCAGCCGGGCGCCCCGGCCCCGTACGGCGGTCGCCATCTCGTCCGTCGCGGGCGCGTACGTCCAGGAGGCCAGCACCTCGCCGCCCTGGGCGAGCGCGACGAGCATGCAGAAACCGGGCTCGCCCCGGACGAACTGGCGGGTGCCGTCGACGGGGTCGACTATCCACACCGGCGCGTCGCCGCTCAGCGCCCCGTACACGGCCGGGTCGGCGTGCACCGCCTCCTCGCCCACCACCACCGAGCCGGGCAGCAGCGCCGTCAGGGCGGCGGTCAGGTGCTCCTCGGCGCCCCGGTCGGCGCTGGTCACCAGGTCGTGCGGGCCGGACTTCTCGACGATCTCGTGGGCGGCGAGCTGCCGGTAGCGCGGCATGATCTCGGCGGCGGCGGCGTCGCGCACCGCCGCCTCGACAGTGGAAAGGTCACCGTTCAGGAAGTCATCGATCATGCCTCAAGAGAACCACAGAGGTGCGACAACGCAGGTGGGAGCGGAGATGACGGCTCGATGGCGGCTGGGCGTCCGGCCACCGCACGGCATTCACCGGCCCACGGCGTACCCCTGCATGCCGCGCGGGTTGGCCGCGGCGAGCAGCACTCCCGTGCGCGGGTCCCTGGCGACCGCGCAGAGCCGCCCCTCCGACCAGGGTTCGCCGACGGTGACGTCGTGGCCCCGGCCGCGCAGCCCGTCCACGACGGACGCGTCCATGGCGGGCTCCACGGTGACGCTGCCCGGCCGCATCCCGCGCGGAAAGAAGGAGCTGGGGAAGCTGTCGTTGTGCCAGTTGGGCGCGTCGATGGCGCCCTGGAGGTCGAGTACGCCGCGCACGTGCGGGCGCAGCGCGACGGCCAGGAAGAAGTGGAGCTGCCACTGGTCCTGCTGGTCGCCGCCGGGGGTGCCGAAGGCCAGGACGGGTGTGCCGTCGCGCAGGGCGACGGACGGTGTGAGCGTGGTGCGCGGCCTGCGGCCCGGCGTGAGGGAGTTGGGCAGCCCGTGCTCCAGCCAGGCCATCTGGAGGCGGGTGCCGAGGGGGAAGCCCAGTTCGGGCACGACGGGGTTGGACTGGAGCCAGCCGCCGCTGGGCGTCGCGGCGATCATGTTGCCCCAGCGGTCCACGACGTCGAGGTGGCAGGTGTCGCCGCGGGTCGCGCCGTCGCGGGCGACGGTCGGCTCGCCCGCGCCCGCGGCCGGTACACCGAGGGCGTCGAAGCCGGCCTCTCCGGCGGCGACGGCGGTGGCGTGGGCGCTGAGGTTGGGCGTGCGTCCGTCGGGGCTGCCGGGGCGCAGTTCGTAGGAGGCCTTGTCGCCGATCAGGGCGCGACGCTCCGTGTTGTACGGCTCCGAGAGCAGCGTGCCGAGGGGGACGTCGGCGGCATCGCCGTACCAGGCCTCGCGGTCGGCCATGGCCAGCTTGCAGCCCTCCGTAAGGAGGTGGACGTACTCCGCGGAGCCGTACGCCGGGAGATCGGGTACGGGCGGCAGGAGGGCGAGTTGCTGGAGGAGGGCGGGGCCCTGGCTCCAGCCGGCGGCCTTGCAGAGGGTCCAGCCGTTCCAGTCGTACGTCGCGGGCGTCTCGTACGTCGCGGACCAGCCCGCCAGGTCGGCGGCCGTGAGGGTGCCGGTGTGGTGGGCGCCGCTGGTGTCGAGGGTGGGGCGGCCGGACTGGCGTATGAGCGCGTCGGCGATGAATCCCGTGCGCCAGATGGAGCGCGCGGCCTCGATCTGGGCGACGCGGTCGTCGCCGCCCGCCTCCTCGGCCTCGGTCGTCAGACGGCGCCATGTGGCGGCCAGGGCGGGGTTGCGGAACAGCTCTCCGGGGGCGGGCGCCTCGCCGCCGGGCAGGTAGATGTCGGCCGACGAGTGCCACTCGGTCTCGAACAGCTCGCGGACGCTCTCCACGGTCTGGCCGACCCGCTCGACGGGCGCGTGGCCGTCCTCGGCGTAGCCGATGGCGTAACGCAGCACCTGCGCGAGGGACTTGGTGCCGTGGTCGCGCAGCAGCAGCATCCACGCGTCGAAGGCGCCGGGCACGGCGGCGGCGAGCGGTCCGGTGCCGGGGACGAGTTCGAGGCCGAGGGAGCGGTAGTGCTCGACCGTGGCCCCGGCGGGCGCCGGTCCCTGGCCGCAGAGGACCCGGACCTCGCCGTCGGCGGGGGCGAGGATGATCGGCACCTCGCCGCCCGGTCCGTTGAGGTGCGGCTCCACGACGTGCAGGACGAACCCGGCGGCCACGGCGGCGTCGTAGGCGTTGCCGCCGTCCTCCAGGACGGCCATCGCCGACTGCGAGGCGAGCCAGTGGGTGGAGGACACCATGCCGAAGGTGCCCTGGAGGGTGGGGCGGGTGGTGAACATACGGCTTCTCACCTCGTTGTTTCCTCGCGCCTGCCGG
>NZ_JAAPBF010000294.1 GCF_022695985.1 Streptomyces sp. NP-1717
TCATGCCGTGGAAACGCCGTACTCGGCCCCCGAGTCACTGCGCCCGGCGTGTCGCGGGGAAAGCCAGAACGCACATTCGAATGTGTGACCGAACCAGTGGAGCACACCATGACGACAGTAGTGATCGACAACGCGCCGGCCTCCGGCGCGGGCAGCGACGAGGCCCTGCGGGACGGGCCGCGCCGCTACGGAGCGGGGCGGGCGCTGGCGTGGCTGCTGGTGGTGACGGGCGCGGCGGGTGTGCTGGCGTCCTGGGTGATCACGATCGACAAGTTCAAGCTGCTGGAGGACCCGGGCTTCACACCGGGGTGCAGTCTGAACCCGGTGGTCTCGTGCGGGAACATCATGACGAGCGACCAGGCGTCGGTGTTCGGGTTCCCCAATCCGATGCTGGGTCTGGTGGCGTACGGGATCGTCGGCTGCGTGGGCGCGGGGCTGCTGGCCGGGGCGCGCTACCGGCGCTGGTTCTGGCTCGGGCTCAACGCCGGGATGCTCCTCGGTGTCGCCTTCTGCGCCTGGCTCCAGTACCAGTCGCTCTACAGCATCGGCTCGCTCTGTTTGTGGTGCTCGCTGGCGTGGGTGGCGACGATCGTGATGTTCTCCTACGTCACCACGCACAACATCACGCACCGGATCCTGCCGGCGCCCGCGGGGCTGCGCGGCGCGCTGGGGGAGTTCCCCTGGGTGCTGCCCGTCCTGTGGACCGGGACCATCGGGATGCTCGTCCTGACCCGTTGGTGGGACTTCTGGACCAGCTGAGAGCGGCCGTCCGGTGTCCCCGCGCATGAGCGCGGGAGCGCCGAACGGCCGCCACTGTCGCGGGGGTTACGGGAGCCGGGGACTACCGGCCGAGCGGGATCCCGCCGAGCATCGCGCCGCCCTTGGCCTTACCGCTCTTGCTCTTGCCACTCTTGTCCGCCTTGCCCTTGTCGGCCTTGCCCTTGCCCTTGCCTCCGTCGGTGCCCTTGCCGCCCTTGCCCTTGTCGTCCTTGGCGCCGCCGGTGAGACCGTCCGCCACATCGCCCACGCTGTTGACGAGGGAGCCGTCGTTCTTCGGGTCCAGGGCGTTCGTCCGTACCGGCTGGGCGTCGAGCGTCTCCTGGTTGGTCACCGTTTCGAGTGCCCCGCCCAGTCCGCCGTTCAGGCTCATCGGGAGGTTCTGGGCGGCGAACGCCGGGGAGGCGGCACCCAGCGTCAGTACGGAACCGGCGATGACCGCGGCGACCTTCATGGGCTTCATGGTGAATCCTTCTTTCAACGGTTGTTCTCTCGTGTCCTGGCCTCGCCCTCAGTAACGATCTCCGGCCGTCCCGGACACGACGAACGGCCGTGCGGCCCCGTGTGACGGGACCGGCACGGCCGCTCTGGCGTACTCGGTGTTACTGGCCCTGCGGCGTCGTCGGCACGCCCGGAAGCTCCGGAGCCGGCGCGGGAAGCTCGGCGCCCGGGAGCTTGGGCAGCTCGGGCAGGCCCGGCAGGTTCGGGGCGGGCATGCCGCGGTCCATGACGAGCGCGGTGGTGAGGTTGACCAGCGAGGTCACGGCGGCCTGCGACTGGGTCGCGACGGCCTTCGCGTCCTTGGCGGCCGCCGCCTTGAGCAGCGCGTCCGTCGACTTCTGTACGGAGTCGACGGCCTGGACCGTCATGTCGGCCGGGGCCGACGCCTTGCCGTCGGCGCCCACGGCGTTGACGGGGTTCATCGCGTCCGCGTTGCCCGTGTTGTCGGCGGGCTTGGCGGGGGCGGCCGGGGCGGCGTTCTTGACCGCGTCCAGCCCTTCCTTGATGGCCGTCTGGTGCTTCTCGATGTCCGCGGCGGCGAGCTGGCCGTTGTCCGCTTCGAGCACGTCGGCGAGCAGGTCGGTGACCGGCGTGATGGCGCCGGACAGCGAACTCAGGGCCTCGGCCTGCTGCTTGACGGCAGCGACGTCGGCCATCGGGGCACTGGTCGCCGTCTCGGCGGTGACACCGGTCGGCGTCTCGTCGGTGCCGGCGGTGGCGACGGCGGTTCCGGCGGTGCCGAGAACGAGCGCGGCGCAGACGGCGGCGGCTGCGGCGCGGGAGGAAACGTGGGAACGCATGAATGGTCCTTTCAGGACAGGGTGGGGGTTTCGTTTTCACCGTGAGTCGCCGCACCGTGACCCGCAACTGATCGGAACCTTCGCTCCCTGTGCGCCAATCGGCCGCCCCGACCCCTCTGACCTGCATCGGACCCCGGCGGATCGCCACCCGTCCGGTACGCGTGTCGCGGCCGAAAGGGTGGCCGGACATACCCTCGTACAGCGGAAGAGCCGCTCGCCCCTGGATGGGGGGAGCGGCTCTTGACGTGGGTGACGGCAGTCGGGGCTGCCGTCGGGATCAGGCGTTGACGCAGGTGTTGCCGAAGGCCGGGTTGAGCAGACCGATGACGTTGATGGTGTTGCCGCAGACGTTCACGGGCACGTGCACGGGAACCTGGACGACGTTGCCGGAGATGACACCCGGGGAACCGACAGCCGCGCCCTGGGCGCCGCTGTCGGCGATGGCGGCACCGGAGGCGCCGACGACGGCGGCGGCGGCCGCGGAGGACAGAACAACAGCCTTGGCGATACGCGACATGGGGATGAGCTCCTCGGTCTTGAGGGGAATGGCCGTGCGGGCGCAGTTGCCCGACTTACCGATCAACGCGGGGCATGCTGATCGGTTGCGGCCCGAATGAGTGAAGAAACGGTTCCGGGCCCGGCGGGCGGTGCCGCCGGGCCCGGTGCGCCGGCCGTGGGCCGACGGAGCTCGGGCTCCGTCGAAGGTCAGGCGTTGACGCAGGTGTTGCCGAAGGCCGGGTTGAGCAGGCCGACGACGTTCACCGTGTTGCCGCAGAGGTTGATCGGCACGTGGACCGGGATCTGGATCAGATTGCCGGAGAGGACGCCCGGGGAGTTGGCCGCGACTCCCTCGGCGGAGGCGCCGCTGTGGCCGGTGGCGGAAGCCATTCCGGCGCCGGCGAGGAGGAAGGCAGCGCTCGACGTTGCCATGACGACGGACTTAGCGACTCGCTTCATCACCATATCCTTTCGATTTACGAATGGTGCGACAGGCTCAACGACCGGCGGCCGTTCGGGAAACGCGGCATCGCCCGAAGAGTGCTAAAGGGCCCTCGGAAAGGTTTGCGAGCGGCCCGATTCCGGGAAAGCGACTGTGCCTTGATACGGTCCGCGCGGCTCACGTGATTTTCAGTCCGCGTCTGTAAGGGTGCACTGTCGATTCATACTTGGGGTCGGAGAGTCTTAATGCGTCATTCCGTGGTTCATGCTGTAAGGCGCGGTCTGCTGACCGCCGTCATGGCGACGGCGGCCGTGACCGTCACCGCAATGGCTCCGTCCTCCCATTCGGCGGCGCGGGCCATGCCGGATTCCGCGGTCCGGGCCGCGGAAGAGGCCAGTCGGATTCCGTTCGCCGAGCGCTACCGCGCCGTCCAGCACGGCGGGATCGTCCGCGCGGCCAACTCGGCCATCACCTGCCGGACCACAGGTGAGTTCACCGTCGTCACCCCGGCGGACGCCGCCGCCTGCGTCACCGCGCGGGACGGTTCCACGGCCTCCAACGACCGGTTCGACATGTTCTACACGGACCTCGACGACGACCCGAACACCTACAACTCGACCCGGGGCGAGGTGCGCCTGCCGGCCGGAGCCACGGTCAGCTACGCCCGTCTCTACTGGGGCGGGAACCTGCGCGTCGGCGAGCAGAAGCCGTCGAAGGACAACGGCCGCGTACTGATCGCCGAGCCCGGCGGCTCGTACAGGGAAGTCCTGTCCGACACCCTGATCGGCCACCGTACGGCCGGCGGGGCCGACGCCTACCAGGCGTCGGCGGACGTCACGCCCCTGGTGCGCTCCGCCGGTTCGGGTCTGTACACGGTGGCGCAGATCAATGTCGCCATGGGCAGGACGGCGGCGGGCGCGTGGGGCGGCTGGACGTTGGCCGTCGCGTACGAGAAGGCCCAGGACCCGCTGCGTCATCTGGCCATCTGGGACGGCTTCGAGGCGCTCGACTCCGGGAACCGGCAGTTGCGCGTCGGGCTCGGCAAGCTGCGCACGCCGGCGGGCGGCGCGGGCGCCCTGGGCGTCGTCGCGTACGACGGGGATCCCGGGACCGCCGGAGACTCGCTGACGGTCGGAACGGGAAGCGGGAAAGCGCGCCCGATCGGCGACACCGCCAACTCGGCCGACGACGTGCTGAATTCCAGCATCGCAGACGCGGGTGTCAATCAGATTAAACGACAACCCGCTTACAAGAACAGTCTCGGATATGACTCCGATCTCTTCGACCTGCGGGAAGCACTCGTCCCGGGAGGCGACACTATGAACGTCACTTTCCGGACCGGGCGCGACTCGATCTGGCTCGGCGCGCTCTTTGTAGCGGTGGACGCGCGGCGCTGAGCCGGCTCATTCCGCTGCGCATCAACAGCGCTGACGCGTTTTCCCGATTGTCCGATCCACGACACCAGAGACCACGAATGGAGTGACTTGCGCGTGCCGCAACCGAGCAACAGTCCACGTTCCGGCTTCACCGTTCTCCATCTCGTCCAGCCGGTCGACGGAGGAGTGGGCCGCGTCGTCGCCGATCTCGTCCACGCCCAAGTCGCCGCCGGAATGCGGGTCGTCGTCGCCTGCCCCGACCGGGGCCCGCTCACGGCGGACGTCGCGGCGCTCGGCGCCGAGACGGAGGTCTGGCGCGCGACCCGAGACCCCGGGTTCGGACTGCCCGCGGAGATCCGCCGCGTCACCGAACTCGTCGCACGGATCCGCCCCGACGTGGTGCACGCGCACAGCGCGAAGGCCGGATTCGCCGGACGCCTGGCCGTACGGGGACGTATCCCGACCGTGTTCCAGCCGCACGCCTGGTCGTTCGAGGCGGTCAGCGGTACGACGGCGGCCCTCGCCCGGGGCTGGGAGCGGCTGGCCGCCCGCTGGACCGCGCGCGTCGTCTGCGTGAGCGAGGCCGAGCGCGGCCGGGGCGAGCGCGCCGGAGTACGAGTTCCCTGGTCCGTCGTCCACAACGGTGTCGACGCCGACCGCTTCCGCCCGGCGGACACCGCCGACGACCTCTCCTCCACCGCCGCCGGCCGCGCCGCGCTCCCCCTGCTCGCCCAACTCCCCCCGGACACACCCCTCGTGGTGTGCGTGGGACGGCTCTGCCGGCAGAAGGGGCAGGACATCCTGCTCCGGGCCTGGCCGCTGGTCCTGCGCGACCTGCCCGACGCCCGTCTCGTACTCGTCGGTGACGGTCCCGACGCCGAGCGGCTGCGCGAGGGCGCCCCGCCCTCGGTGCTCTTCGCCGGAGCCGTGACCGACACCGCCCCCTGGTACCGGGCCGCCGACCTGGTCGTCCTGCCGTCCCGCTGGGAGGGCATGGCGGTGGCACCGCTCGAAGCGATGGCCAGCGGACGGACCGTACTGCTCAGCGACGTGGACGGGGCGCGCGAAAGCCTGCTGCCGCACCAGCGGGCACACTGCCTGACCGCGCCCGAGGACCACGCCGCCACGGCGAAGGCGATCACCGCGCTGCTGCGTGACCCGTCGCTGCGCGACACCTTCGGCCGCGAGGGCCACGAACACGTACGCGGCACCTATGACGTGCGGCGGACCACGCGAGCCATCGCGGACGTGTACCGCGACGTGGCCGCCGTGCCGCTCTCCGAGCGCAGGGAGCCGATTCCCCGGTGAACACGGAAAGCACCAGCGTCCCCGCGCCGTCGGGACGCGGATCGACAGCGCGCGGTCCGGCCGACCCCGGTGCCCCCGGCGCCCCCGGACCGACGACCGTCACGACCGAGAACCGGCCGCCGCTCGGATACGCCTCGCTCCTGGCCCGGCAGGACGGGGCCGACCGCCTCGCGCTGCCACCCCGCCGCCGTACGGCCGCCCCCCTGCGCTTCGGGCTGCCGCTCCTCGCGTCCGACTGGCTGTCCGCCGTGATCGGCACCGCGTTACTCGACTCCGGCCAGCGCCACGCGCTGCTGATCGCGCAACTCCTCATCTGCGTCGCCGTCCTCAACGCGTACGCCGGTCTCTACCGGCCGTCGGGCCCGCGGACCGCACTGGACGAATTCCCCGCACTGGCCGCGCGCACCTTCGTCGCCTGGTGCGCCTCCGCGGCGCTGCTCGCCGCGCTCCACCCCACACACGCGCTGAGCCTGGCCGCCCTGCTGGCCGGGAGCGCGACCCAACTGCTCCTTGCTTGCTGCGGCCGGGCCGTCGTCCACGGATACCGGCGGCGCACGGCGCGCAAGCGGCTGTCATCCGCGCTCGTCGTGGGCACCGGACCGACGGGCCGGCGGTTCGCGGCGCTGTTCGCCCGGCATCCCGAGTACGGCCTGCGGCCCGTCGGCATCGTCGCCCCCGTGGAGGCGGAGGGGCCCGCCGGCCCGGACGGTGGCCCGCACGACGACGGCGTCGGCGAGGACCACCCCGCCGACGCCGACACCCCGGCCCCCGGGCTCCCCGTGCTCTCCACCGTCGAGGAGATCCACCGCGCCGTCATCCAGAACGGGGTCCGGCAGGCCGTGTTCGTCGACGGCCCGGACGGCGCCGGCGGTGACGAGGAGCGCGCCGGGCTCGTCTCCCTCTTCCACGAGTACGGCTGCGCCACCTGGTTCGTCGGCGCCGGCCCCTGGGACACCGTCGTCAGGTCCGGCACCCGCCGCGGCATGTCCCAGCACGTCTGGGGCTACACCTGCCACCGCGTCAACCCGCCCGCCCCACCCCGAGGCGCCCTCGCCAAGCGCCTGCTCGACATCGCCGTGGCGGCGATCGCGCTGGTCGCCGTCTCGCCGGTGCTGCTGGCCTGCGCGCTCGCCGTACGGTTCCTCGACGGGCCCGGTGTGCTGTTCCGCCAGGAACGCGTCGGGCAGAACGGCCGCCCCTTCACCGTGCTGAAGTTCCGCACCCTGCGCCCGGCCGACGACACCGAGGCCGCCACCCGCTGGTCCGTCGCCAACGACCGGCGGATGAGCACGGTCGGCCACATCCTGCGCCGTACGTCGATGGACGAACTCCCGCAGATCTGGAACGTCCTGCGCGGCGACATGAGCCTCGTCGGACCCCGCCCCGAACGCCCCTTCTTCGTCGCCAACTTCAGCAAGACCCATCCCGGTTACGCGGCACGCCACCGGATGCCCGTCGGTATCACCGGTCTCGCGCAGGTCAACGGGCTGCGCGGGGACACCTCCATCGAGGACCGCTCCCGATTCGACAACCACTACATCGACCACTGGTCGTTGTGGCAGGACGTGTGCATCATCATCCGAACCGCCCTCTCGCTCGTCCGTCCGGCGGGGAGCTGACGTGGCCCACGCCCGAGGAGCGCCGCTCCTGGCCCCCCGCACCGAATCGAACCCACTCCGCCCGCCG
>NZ_JAAPBF010000295.1 GCF_022695985.1 Streptomyces sp. NP-1717
TCCTGCTGTCTTGCGTTCCCGACTCTATCAGAACCTTTTCGCGTCTCGCTCCTCATGGAGAAGCGGTCTCGATTAAGAGTTCCAATGGCCTTCGGATTGGCCCTTTGCCTTTCGGCGAGCCCGACATTATCAGAAACATCCGGGCCGATCTAAATCGGCCGCTGCGATTCGGATGATGTATCGGAAAGCTCTGCGGAAATTCGATTCCCACTCAGAGCCGAGTAGACAAGCGCGCCACTCTCGAACATGTTCATCCTCGAGGCAACCGTTCAAATCTACCTCCCCACGTAGACCATGTCAACGATCGGCATCGATCTTTGCGGGGCGGAGAGGAGACTAACAGGTCAGGGACGCGTGACGCACATCAGGCTGCCGTGGGCAGTTGGGCACTCTGGTCGGCGCTCTCCACGTCGCCCGTCTCGCCCGCGCGGGCCGCTCTGCCGCCGAGTACGTACACGTACGCCAGGAAGGCCACCTCGGACAGGACGCCGATGGTGATGCGCGCCCACGTCGGCAGGCCGGAGGGGGTGACGAAGCCTTCGATCAGGCCGGAGACGAAGAGGATCAGGGCGAGGCCGATGGCCATGCCCACCGCTGCCCGGCCCTGCTGGGCGAGCGCTGTCCGGCGGGTGTGGGGACCGGGGTCGATCAAGGTCCAGCCGAGGCGCAGGCCCGTGCCCGCCGCGACGAACACGGCTGTCAGTTCGAGTAGACCGTGGGGCAGGACGAGGCCGAGGAACGTGTCCAGACGCCCGGCCGACGACATCAGCCCGATGCCCACACCGAGGTTGAGCATGTTCAGGAAGAGGATCCAGATCACCGGGAAGCAGAGGAAGGCGCCGAGGACGAGGCACATGGCCGCCGCCTGGGCGTTGTTCGTCCATACCTGTGCTGCGAAGGACGCCGCCGGGTGACTCGAGTAGTAGGTCTCGTACTCACCGCCGGGCCGGGTCATCTGACGGAGGTCCTCGGGGGCCGCGATCGCCGACTGGACCTCGGGGTGCGCCGATATCCACCAGCCGATGAGCGCGGCGACGAGGACCGAAAGCAGTGCGGTGGGTATCCACCAGTACCTGGAGCGGTACACGGCGGCGGGGAACCCGGCGTAGAGGAAGCGCGCGGCGTCGCGCCAGCCGGCGCGGCGGGTGCCGGTGACCACCGAGCGTGCCCGCGCGACCAGCTGGGTCAGGCGCGCGATGAGCATGGGGTCCGGGGCGCTGGACTGGATCAGGGAGAGATGAGTGGACGTGCGTTGGTAGAGGGCGACGAGTTCGTCCGCCTCGGCGCCCGTGAGATGGCGTCCCCGGCGCAGCAGAAAGTCCAGGCGGTCCCACTCGGGTCGGTGGGCCGTCACGAAGACGTCGAGGTCCATGGTCGGCTGCTGCTCCAGGCACTGGGTGCGTACGGTTCGTACTACTGCGGCACGTTGCAGGCCAGCTTGGCAGACTGAGCGGTCCGGGGGCAGAGAAGGTCGGCGAAGGGTGGCACCGGTGAACGAGCTCGTGACGGGCGACGCGGTCGTGCTGGGGCTGCGCCCCGCGAAGCTGCCGAGCCGGGCGTTGGCTGTCGTCATCGACCTGGTGGTGGTCTGGGCCGCGTACATCGCCGTGTCGATCGTCCTCGCCATCGCGACGGATTCGCTGGACACCGCCGCGGTGGCGGCGCTGGCTGTCGCGAGCTTCCTGTTGATACCGGTGGGTGTGCCGATCGCGGTGGAAACCCTCAGCCATGGGCGGTCGTTGGGGAAGCTGGCCTGTGGGCTGCGGGTGGTGCGTGACGACGGCGGACCCATCCGGTTCCGCCACGCCCTGGTGCGTGGGGCTATCGGTGTGGTGGAGCTGTTGATGTCGTTCGGCGTCATCGCGTCCATCGCTTCGCTCGTGTCGGCGCGTGGGCGTCGGGTCGGTGACCTCTTCGCGGGGACGCTGGTCGTACGCGAGCGGGTGCCGGCGGATCGGGCCCCCGCCGTGCCGCCTCCGCCGCCGTGGCTCGTCGGCCGCTTCTCGGAGCTGGATCTGTCGTCGGTGCCCGACGATCTGTGGCTGGCCGTACGGCAGTACCTGACGCGGATGCGGCAACTCGACCCCGGCGTCGGCTGGTCGATGTCGGAGCGGCTGGCAAGTGACCTTGCCGCGCGTACGGGTGTGCCGCTGCCGCCCGGCGTGCCGCCGGCTGCGTATCTGGCGGCCGTGGTGAACGAACGGCAGGCACGGGACGCGCGGCGGACCTTCGGCGCCGCTGCGGACGGTCGGTCCGCCCCGGCCGCTCACGTCGCTCCTGTCGCCCCTGTCGGCGGGCAGCACGTCCGTCCGCGGCTCACCCACCGTCCGGAGGACACACCGCCTCAGGACGCCGAGCGGTGGGATGTACGGCCGGTCGCGGCTGAGCCGGCGTCAACTGGAGAGCGTCCGGCCGATCCTCCGGCATCCGGGTTCGCGCCGCCTGCGTAGGTGACGGTCCGACGGCTGCCCCTGTCTCGGCGTCACGGCAAGTGCGAGGGAGGGGATTCGAGCTCTTCGAGTTCGATGCCCGGCGCCGCGAGCACCACGTCGCCGCTGATGTGAACGGTGTGCCGCTCACCGGTGTCCAGAGCGCTGACCTGGTACTCGTCCACGGTCAGGGGGCCATTGTCAGTGGCATGCGCTTCACTTCTCAGTAGCGCCCACGACTGGTCGACGGTTCGGGGGGCGAGGACGGGATCCGTGAACGCCACAAGGCGCACGCGGGTCGCGGGGGAAGCGGGAGTGAGGCGCAGAAGGCGGGTGATCGCGACGAGGAAAGCGGGAGATGCACCGGTGAAGGCATGGGCGGGGACATTGCCTTCGGTGGCTTCGGTGCCGGTGGGGTCGGTGCGGACCCAGGTGACGCCTTCGAGCGCTGCGGCGCGCACCCGCCAGCTCGCGGCGTGCAGTTCGAGACGGATGGGGCGGCCGAGCTCGTCGAGGGTGAGGTCGGTGGAGCCGGAGTGCTCGCCGGAGGGAGCGGTGATCTGGGAGACGTATCGCCAGCCCGAGGCGCCGGGTGCGCAGTGGAAGTGTTCTTCGCCGAGGGGGGTGTGGTCGTGCGGGTCGTGGAGTGAGTAGCGGCCACGGGGCATGTGCGGGAGTCCTTCGCTGTTCTCGGAGCCCGTGCCGTGGGAGCGCACGGGAGCGCCGCCCGCTTACACACAGACCGCCTGGACCCGCCCGGACCGTGAGCCGGTGGGAGATCCAGGAGCCACAGACCGGGGCAGGCCCCCAACACGGGGGTGTGGGGGCCTGCCCGTACCGCTGGGGTCAGCGGCGGTGCCTGTGGGTCAGTAGCGGTAGTGGTCGGCCTTGTACGGGCCTTCGACCTTCACGCCGATGTACGCGGCCTGCTCGGGGCGGAGCGTCGTGAGCTTCACGCCGAGCGCGTCGAGGTGGAGGCGGGCGACCTTCTCGTCGAGGTGCTTGGGCAGCACGTAGACGTCGGTCGGGTACTCCTCGGGCTTGGTGAAGAGCTCGATCTGGGCCAGCGTCTGGTCCGCGAACGAGTTGGACATCACGAAGGAGGGGTGACCGGTCGCGTTGCCGAGGTTCAGCAGGCGGCCCTCGGACAGGACGATCAGCGTCTTGCCGTCGGGGAACTTCCAGGTGTGGACCTGCGGCTTGACCTCGTCCTTGACGATGCCGGGGACCTTCGCGAGGCCGGCCATGTCGATCTCGTTGTCGAAGTGGCCGATGTTCCCGACGATCGCCTGGTGCTTCATCTTGGCCATGTCCGCGGCCATGATGATGTCCTTGTTGCCCGTCGTGGTGACGAAGATGTCGGCGATGCCGACGACGTCGTCCAGCGTCGAGACCTGGTAGCCGTCCATGGCCGCCTGGAGCGCGCAGATCGGGTCGATCTCGGTGATGATCACGCGGGCGCCCTGGCCGCGCAGGGACTCCGCGCAGCCCTTGCCCACGTCGCCGTAGCCGAAGACGACGGCGACCTTGCCGCCGATCAACACGTCGGTGGCGCGGTTGATGCCGTCGATCAGCGAGTGGCGGCAGCCGTACTTGTTGTCGAACTTCGACTTGGTCACGGCGTCGTTGACGTTGATCGCCGGGAAGAGGAGCGTGCCGTCGCGGTGCATCTCGTAGAGACGGTGGACACCGGTCGTGGTCTCTTCGGTGACGCCGCGGATCTCGGACGCCAGGAGGGTCCACTTCTGCGGGTTCTCGGTGAGGGTGCGGTTGAGCAGACGGAGGATGTGGCTGTACTCCTCGCTGTCCGCCGTGGCCGGGTCCGGGGCCGCGCCGGCCTTCTCGAACTCGACGCCCTTGTGGACCAGGAGGGTGGCGTCGCCACCGTCGTCCAGGATCATGTTCGGGCCGCCGGTGGAGGCGTTGGGCCAGGTCAGGGCCTGCTCCGTGCACCACCAGTACTCTTCGAGGGTCTCGCCCTTCCAGGCGAAGACCGGGATGCCCTGCGGGTCGTCCGGGGTGCCGTTCGGACCGACGGCCACGGCGGCGGCGGCGTGATCCTGGGTGGAGAAGATGTTGCAGGAGGCCCAGCGGACGTCGGCGCCGAGCGCGGCAAGCGTCTCGATGAGGACGGCGGTCTGCACGGTCATGTGCAGAGAGCCGGTGATGCGGGAGCCGGCGAGGGGCTGCGCCTCGGCGTACTCCTCGCGGATCGACATCAGGCCGGGCATCTCGTGCTCGGCGAGGGTGATCTCCTTGCGGCCGAAGTCGGCAAGCGAGAGATCGGCGACCTTGAAGTCCTGTCGGTTGGCGACAGTGGTCATAGCGAGCTGCTCCTCGTAAAGGGGTCGAGGGTGGGTACGGCTGACTCTGCGGCGGCGGGCATACGAATGCCCGGACGTACGCAACGCAGTCCGTCGGAGGCCCTCTCTCCCTCGGCCGGTCCGCGCCGCAGACCGCCCGACCGCCATCAGCAGCGACGTCTGGCTCTGGTGACGAATCTACACCGATCGGCCCAGCGCCCTAAAGGGCGCCTGGGCCCGGGGCCCGTCGTTGACGGGTTTCGAAGGGGCCTCAACTCGGGCCTTACGGGCGTTTCGCCGTATGCCCACGATGTTGATCTCTCCGGGAACGGCTGAAAGTCGCACCCGGACCCAGCTGCGCGAGGAGGCCCCGGCGCAACCGGCGCCGGGGCCTCCTTGCCGCAGATGGGCAGGTGATCAGTGGTCGCCCTTGCCGGGACTCTCTCCCGAGGCCGGCTCGGGGGTCGTGCCGCCCGGCGCCTTGGCCGGGTTGGTGCCCGCCGCCGCGGCGGCGGCGTTGAAGATGTCCGGTTCCAGGTAGATCACCCGAGCGATCGGGACCGCCTCGCGGATCCGGCCCTCGGCGGCGTTGATCGCCTGGGCGACCTCGGCCGCCGTGTCGTCGTGCTCGACCGCGATCTTGGCCGCGACCAGCAGCTCCTCGGGGCCGAGGTGGAGCGTACGCATGTGGATGATGCCGGTGACGACATCGCCGTCGACGATGGCGCCCTTGATCTTCTCCACGTCCTCCCGGCCGGCGGACTCACCGAGCAGCAGGGACTTCGTCTCGGCCGCCAGGACCAGCGCGATCACGATGAGCAGGATGCCGATGCAGAGCGTGCCGATGCCGTCCCAGACGCCGTTGCCCGTGGCGAGCGCCAGGCTCACGCCGAGGAGGGCGAGGATCAGACCGACGAGCGCGCCGAGGTCCTCCAGCAGGACGACCGGGAGTTCGGGCGCCTTGGAGTGCCGGACGAACTCCTTCCACGAGCGCTTGCCGCGTGTCTGGTTGGACTCGACGATGGCCGTACGGAAGGAGAACGACTCGGCGATGATCGCGAACACCAGGACGCCGACCGGCCAGTACCAGGCCTCGATCTCGTGCGGGTGCTTGATCTTCTCGTAGCCCTCGTAGATGGCGAACATGCCACCGACGGAGAAGAGCACGATGGAGACGAGGAACGCGTAGATGTAGCGCTCACGGCCGTAACCGAAGGGGTGTTCCGGGGTCGCTTCGCGCTTCGCCTTCTTGCCGCCGAGGAGCAGCAGCCCCTGATTGCCGGAGTCGGCGAGCGAGTGCACGCTCTCGGCGAGCATGGACGACGAACCACTGAAGAGGAACGCCACGAACTTGGCTACTGCGATCGCTAGGTTGGCGACGAGCGCCGCCACGATCGCCTTGATTCCGCCTGACGCGCTCATTGGTGCGGTGGGTCCCTTCATCGGTCTGCGGCCCTGGCGCCGCGGTACGGCGGCACATTGTTGCAGCCGCCGGGGCGGACCGTGCGAGAAGCTCCGGTTCAGGCGATGACGGTGGCCCTGAACACCCTGCCCGTACCGGTCAGTTCGGTCTTCTCGCCCGCGGGGACGAAGACCGAATCACCCGGGTTCAGGCCGATTTCGTTGGCGCGCGGTGTGCCCGCCGTGCAGAGGAGGATCTGCGGGGTGTCGGCGGTGAGTTCCCTGGGCTCGGCGCCCGGGGCCAACCCGTAGCTGGACAGCCGGAATTCGTCGATCGGGGTCTCGTACAGCTCCTCGCCGGACGCCGATGCCTCGGGGCGGAGGACGGCGGGCTCGGTGGACTCGAAGCGCACGATGCGGAGCAGTTCCGGTACGTCGACGTGCTTGGGGGTGAGACCGCAGCGCAGGACGTTGTCCGAGTTGGCCATGATCTCGACGCCCAGTCCGTTCAGATAGGCGTGCGGGACGCCGGCGCCGAGGAAGAGCGCCTCGCCGGGCTGGAGTTGTACGTGGTTGAGCAGCATGGCCGCGATGACGCCCGGGTCGCCGGGGTAATGGTGCGCGATCGACACGTATGGCGAGTACTCGCCGCCGAGGCGTGCCGCCGCCTCGGCGGAGGAATGCACTGTGTGGGACATCTCGTCGGGGTCGGCGGTCAGCACGGCGGTGAGGACCTCGCGCAGCGCGGCTTCCTCGGGATGTGCGCGCAGGAGGTCCACGTAGGGCTTGAGCGGGTCGACGTCGAGCCGGGCGAGGAGGTCGGCGGTCTCGGCGGGTGCTCGGAAGCCGCACAGGCCGTCGAAGGGGGTCAGGGCGCAGATCAGTTCGGGCTTGTGATTGGCGTCCTTGTAGTTGCGGTGCGGCGCGTCGACGGGGACGCCCTGGCGCTCCTCCGCGGCGTAACCCTCCTTCGCCTGGGCGAGGTTGGGATGGACCTGAAGGGAGAGGGGGGCGCCTGCGGCAAGGATCTTGAGGAGGAAGGGGAGACGTGGACCGAATTTCTTGACGGTGGGGGCGCCG
>NZ_JAAPBF010000296.1 GCF_022695985.1 Streptomyces sp. NP-1717
AGCTCACCGCTGCGGATCGCCCGCAGCGCCTTCGGCATCTTCAGCGCCGCGTGCGCGACGAACGCCCCGAAGAACACCCACGCCCCGTAGAAGTGCAGCCGGTAGAAGGAGCCGGGGAAGAGGTAGTCCAACTGGATGTTGAGCACCCCGGTGACGAACTCGAACAGCGCACCGCCCACCAGCAGCACCAGCGAGATCCGCTCCAGGGCGTGCGCGAGTGACGTCACCGGCGGCAGCGTGAACAGCCTCGGGATCACCGACCAGAGCTTCGCCAGCAGCACGGGGATCAGCGCGATGCCCACCGTGACGTGCAGCCCCTGGGTGAGGCGGTAGAGCCAGTACGGGTGGGTCGGCCAGTCGAAGAGGTAGAAGCCCAGCCAGCCACGATCCGGTGTCTTGTCGTTGACGGAGGCGAGATCCGGGTTGTACGCCGCGTACGACAGCAGGCCCGTCACGAACAGCAGCGTGAGCCCGGCCAGCAGCACGAGCCCGAGCACCGCGGTGAACCGGACGCCGCGCACCGGACTGCGCCAGAAGCCGGGTTCGGTCGGCAGCGCCGGCCGCGCGCCGGCGGGACGTTTCGAGAGCCGTGGGGGGTGGTCCATGCCGCGACCGTAAACCCGCGCACCCACCGGAGAGCTGGTACGACTTCTGACGAAATGGTGACGTGGCCCCGCCGCAGCGCCACGACCCGCCGCCCGCTGCATAACGTGCCGGGGTGAAGACGGATGAACGAGGACACCCACTCGGCGACAAGGACACCGGCCCGCACGCGGACCCGGACACCGGCGCGCACGCCGACGTCCACGGACAGGAACGCGAACGCACCGGCCGCCCGCACCGCCTGGATCTCGTCGCCGCCGCGGCCGGCTTCGCGCTCGTCACCGCCGCCGCGCTCGTCGGCCGGTCGGTCCAGAGCGCGAACGGCACCCTCCAGGTCAACTGGCCGCCGCTGCTCGGCACCTGGGACCCCCGCGTCGGGCCCGGCACCCCCGCCGCGCTCGCCGTCGCCGTCCTGATTATCGCGTACGGCCCGGGTCTCGCCGCCCGGCTGCCGTGGCGCGCGCTGCTCCTCACCACCTGGGCCGCCGCCCTGGCCTGGACGTTCTCGCTGGCGCTCGTCGACGGGTGGCACTGGGGCGTGGCGCGCCGGCTCACCACCAAGAACGAGTACCTCACCGTCATCGACCGCTTCGCCGACATCGGTACGACGCTGCGCGGCTTCAGCGAGCACATCGTGATCGGCCCGCCCGGCAACTGGCCCGCCCATGTCGCCGGTCATCCGCCGGGCGCCACCCTCACCTTCGTCTGGCTCGACCGGATCGGCCTCGGCGGCGGCTCATGGGCCGGGGTCTGGTGCATCGTGGTCGGCGGCTCGGCCGTGGCCGCCGTACTGGTCACACTCCGCGCGCTGACCGACGAGCGCACCGCGCGTCGCGCGGTCCCCTTCCTGGCGCTGGCCCCGGCCGCCGTCTGGATGGGCACCTCGGCCGACGGCTACTTCGCGGGCGTCGCCGCCTGGTCCCTCGCCCTGCTGGCGCTCGCCGCGACGCGTACGGCACGCTTCCCCGCCGCCGCCGCGCTGGGCGCCGGGCTGCTGTACGGGTTCACCTGCTACCTCTCGTACGGGCTGACGCTCATGGCGCTTCCCGGCCTGGGGGTACTCGTCCTGGCCCGCACCGCGCGCCCGCTGCCCCTGGTCCTGGCGGGCGCCCTGGTGGTGCCCGTGGCGTTCACGCTCGCGGGGTTCAACTGGTGGGAGGCGTACCAGGAGTTGGTCGTGCGCTACTACCAGGGCGCGGGCGGGGTGCGTCCGTACTGGTACTGGATCTGGGGGAACCTCGCCGCCACCACCCTGGCGGTCGGCCTCGCGACGGTGGCCGGCCTGGGCCGGGTGTTCGCACTGGCGCCCCGCGCCGTACGGAACGTCCGAGGCGGCCGCAGCGACCTCTCAACCCCCGTACTCCGCCTGGCCGTTCTGGTCCTGGCGGCGCTGCTCGCGATTCTCGCCGCCGATCTGTCCGGGATGAGCAAGGCGGAGACGGAACGCATCTGGCTGCCGTTCATGCTGTGGCTGATCCCCGCCACCGCCCTGCTGCCCGGCCGCCGGCGATGGTGGCTGGCCGGGCAGGCGGCCGTCGCCCTGCTGGTCAACCACCTCGTCTTCACCGGCTGGTGAGACCGCTGCCGGGACCGCTGCCGGGACCGCCCCGGCCGGTCACATGACGGTCGTCGTGACCACCGTCAGCACGACGATCGCCGTCAGCGCGTCCTCGGCCGCCTTGACCGCCTGGCGCACCGCCGGTCCCGCCCACTGGCCGTGCGCGACCTTCTCCATGTTCACCTTGGCGGTCGCCAACTGCGGCTTCTTGTACAGCAGTCCGTGCAGCTTCGCCCCGTGCAGCAGGGCCACCAGACTCGCCGTGCGCTCGTCGGGAGCCGCCCCGCGCATCACGACCTCGTCGAGCCGCCGGCGCAGCGCCGACTCCACCGAGCCGTCGGCCTCCGGGTAGCGGCGTACGGGGAACAGGCCGAGCACCTTCTTCTTCTCCTCGCGGATCAGACCCTTGGCCACGAGACTTCCCGTCGTCCCGGCCACGGCGCCCTTCTTCAGGTGCTCGATCCACTCCTTCGTCTTGCGCGGCTTGCGCTTCTCCTGGCCGGAGATGTCGGCCAGCGCCGCGTCCAGGGTGGGGTCGTCCAAGGGCGCCGCGTCGCGGACGGTGACCTGGTCGTCGTCCACCTCGACGCGGCCCGCCAGCACCAGTTCGACCAGTGACGCCGCCGCGATCGCGTAGGAGACGTTCACCGACTCCTTCTCGGCCCCGGACTCGTCGTCCAGCGACAGCAGCAGCAGCTGCTCGCCCAGCGTGGTCTCGACCGGTGTGTTCGTCGGCGTATTCGTGGCGAAGTCCATGACGCTCGTCTCTCCTCGAACCGTGGGGGTAATCAGCCGTTCTCCCTCTGGGGACGCACGGGGCACGCGATTGGCTCCCGCCCGGCGAATCGGTCCGGTTTTCCGGTCACGGATCGGACCGGTACACCGTGCCGATCCACGCCTAGCGTGAGGCGGGAACACGAACACACGCACCTGAATCACGAGGAGTTCCGAGATGCGACGACGCCGTATCGGTGGGCCCGGCGGGCCCCTGGCCAGTGCGCTGTGCCTGGGCGCACTGCCCTTCGGCAGCAGCGTGGACGAGAAGACGTCCTTCGCGATCCTCGACCGGTTCGTCGAGGCCGGCGGCAATCTGATCGACACCGCCAACAACTACGCCTTCTGGATCCCCGGCTCCACCGGCGACGAGAGTGAGACCACGGTCGGCCGCTGGATGGCGAGCCGGGGGGTCCGGGACGAGGTGCTGATCTCGACCAAGGCCGGCGCCCGCCCCAGCGTCCCCGGCACCGGCCTGGAGACGGCCGAAGGACTGTCGGCCGGTGTGATCCGCCAGGCCGCCGCCGACAGCCTGCGGCGGCTGGGGACCGACCGGATCGATCTGTACTGGACGCACATCGAGGACCGGTCCGTCCCGCTGGAGGAGACGCTCGGCGCGCTGGACGAACTGGTGAAGGTCGGCCGGGCCGGGCTCGTCGGCTGCTCCAACCACACCGCGTGGCGCACCGCGCGGGCACGTGACCTCTCGCGCGCCAACGGCTGGGCCGCCTACACCTGCGTGCAGCAGCGCCAGTCGTATCTCCAGCCGCGCTTCGACACCGGCCTGCCGGAGTCCGGGCACGTGCATGTGACCCCGGAACTGCTCGACTACGTGCGCAGTGAGCCGGATCTGACGCTCATGGCCTACTCGGCGCTGCTCTCGGGCGCCTACACCCGTACGGACAAGCGGCTGCCGGCCGCGTACGACCACCCCGGCACGGCGGCCCGCCTCGCGGTGCTGCGCGAGGTGGCGGACGAGCTGGGCGCGAGCCCCAACCAGGTGGTCCTCTCCTGGCTGATGGGGGCGGATCCGGCGGTGCTGCCGATCGTGGGGGTCAGCTCGGTGGCACAACTGGACGACGTACTGGGCGCGTTGGAGGTGGAGCTGCCGGCCGGGACACGGGCCCGGCTGGACGTGGCGGGGGAACCGGCGGAGCAACGGGGCTGATCAGGAGGCCGGGCCGCCGGCCTCGCCGATCGCGTCGGCCAGCCGTCGTACGGCTCCGGCCACGGCCGTGTCGGCGAGGTTGCCGTACCCGATCACGAGCGTGGCGCCGCGCGCCGAACCGCCCTTCCCCGCCCCGTACTCCGCGAGGTCCGCCAGCCGTACGTCACGCCGGGCGGCGCCACCGACCACGTCCGCGGCCGCGCACCCCGTCAGATGGAGCAGCAGATGGAATCCGGCGGCGGCCCCCGACACCCGGTGCCGGGGCAGCCGTTCGGCGATCTCCGTGAGGAGGACGTCGCGGCGCCGGCGGTACCGCAGCCGGGAGGCGCGCAGATGCCGGTCGTACGACCCCGACCGGAGGAACCCGGAGAACGCCGCCTGGTCGATCACGGGCGGCGGCGAACCCACGGCGTCCGCCGCGTACAGCCCGTCGAGCAGCCGGGGCGGTACGGCGGCCCAGCCGATCCGCAGCGCGGGGGAGAGCGTCTTGCTGAGCGAGCCCAGCAGGGCGACGCGTTCGGGGTCCATGCCCTGGAGGGTGCCGACGGGGTGGCGGTCGTAGCGGAACTCGGCGTCGTAGTCGTCCTCCATGATCAGCCCGTCCGTCTCCCGTGCCCAGGCGATGAGTTCGGCGCGGCGGGGCGGGGTGAGGACCACGCCGGTGGGGAACTGGTGGGCGGGCGCCACGATCACCGCCCGGACGTGCGGCTCGCGGCGCAGCAGGTCGACGCGGAGACCGGCGTCGTCCACGGGGACGGCGACGGGCGTCAGGCCCGCCGCCGTGACGGCGGCGCGCAGCCGCGACCAGCCCGGATCCTCCAGGGCCAGATGGGTGTGCCCGGCGGTGCGCAGGGCGCGGCTGAGCCGGAGCACTCCGTCCAGGGTTCCGCCGCACACGACGAGCTGCCCGGCGTCGAGTGCGGCGCCCCGGCCGCGTACGAGATAGGCGGCGATCCGCTGCCGCAGCCCGTCGTGGCCGGCCGGGTCGGGATAGCCGAACTCGGCGGGGGTGAGGGAGCCGGCCGCATCCCGTACGGCGTCGGCCCACCGCTTGCGGGGGAACGCGCGGAGGTCGGGCATGCCGGGCAGCATGTCGAACTCCGGCTTCCAGGGCTCGTGCCGGGGCCTTCGCTCGTACGAGGGGGCGGGCCCGGCCGCCGTCGTACGGACACGGGTGGCCGATCCGCTCCGCGCCTCGAAGTACCCCTCGGCGACGAGTTGCGCGTACGCCTCCGTCACCACCCAGCGGGAGCAGCCGAGGTCGGCGGCGAGCGCCCGGCTGGGCGGCAGAGCGCTGCCGGGCGCGATACGGCCGCCGGCGACGGCCGCCCGCAGGGCCCGGACGAGCCGCAGGTGCAGGGGGCCTGCGGCCCGTTCGCCCAGGTCGAGGAGGGTGCCCCAGGCGGGGTCGGTGGGTTCGTGCGCCATCACGGCTCGCGGTCCGGATCGTCGGGGCCGACCGGTCGGCCGGGGTTCGGAGTACCCGTCGATGGTACGTACGTGCCCCGCCCTACTCCTTCGGAGCGGGCTCCGGCGCCGGTGGCGGGTTCTTCGCCGGCTCCGAGCGCCGGTAGGAGTACGCGAAGTACACGACGAGCCCGATCGCGAACCAGATCCCGAACCTGACCCAGGTCTGCCACTGGAGGTAGGTGATCAGCCAGAGCGACGCCACCACCCCGATCGCCGGCACCACCGGCATCCCCGGGCAGCGGAGGGAGTGAGCAGCCCGAGGGTGCGGGTGAGTTGCTGGCCCTCCGGGCCCTCGGAGTCCTGGATGGTGTCGATGGGTTTACGGCGCATGACGCCTTCGCCCGCTCGGAATCCTGCCATTTCGCGACTCCTTCCCGAGGTTTTCAAGGCTTCCCGAGACTTGCGACAGTGCGCCATGGTCGCGGATGGCCGTCGAGGGGGGAAGACGTGCGGTGTGCGGGCCCTGTGACTGGACCGTGATGCACGGAACTTGTTGGGCCGGTGACGCTGAAGTTAGGTTTGCCTTAGTTTCGTCCGGGCCGACTCCGGGCTGCCGTCAGGGAGGCTTTCCCACCGTGTCCACACACCTCACTCGCCGTATCAGCGTGGCCGCCGCGGTCACGGCACTCGCCGTCTCACTCTCCGCGTGCGGTGGCGACGGCGACGAGCCTTCGGACAAGGCCGGGCCGGGAGCCACTCACGCCGTCAAGACCGCCATGGGCGAGGTGAAGGTCCCGGACGACCCCAAGCGTGTCGTCGTCCTCGACACGGACGCGCTCGACTCCGCGATCACGCTCGGGATCACTCCGGTCGGTGCCACGACCGCCGTCGCGGGCACCCCGTTCTCCACCTATCTGCCGCAGGACGAGCTCAAGGGCATCAAGGCGGTCGGGCTGATCGCCGAGCCGAACCTCGAAGCGATCGCCGCCCTGAAGCCCGACCTGATCCTGAGCAGCAAGGTCCGTGACGAGAAGAACTACAAGCCGCTGTCGGAGATCGCCCCGACCGTTTTCTCCGACACCACAGGTCCCAACTGGCGGGAGAACTTCGAGCTGCACGCCGACGCCCTCGGCAAGTCGGCGGAGGGGAAGAAGATCGCCGCCGCCTACGACTCCCGGATCGAGGAGCTGACCACGACGCTCGGCGGCCCGGAGGCTGCGAAGAAGACCACGTTCGGCTTCGTCCGCTTCGTGGAGGGCGCCGACACGCGCCTGTACCTCAACGACACGTTCGTCGGCTCGATCTACGGCGACCTCGGCGTGGGCCGCCCCGCCAACCAGGACAAGACCGGCTTCTCGCTCGACGTCAGCCCCGAGAAGATGGACCAGGCCGACGCGGACGTCGTCTTCTACTCCACCTACGGTGACCCGAAGAAGGCCAAGGAGACCGACATCATCGGCGGTCCGCTCTGGAAGAACCTGGACGCGGTGAAGGCCGGGAAGGCGTTCAAGGTCGACGACAACGTGTGGATGCTGGGCATCGGTTACACGGGCGCGGGCCAGGTGCTGGACGAGATCGAGAAGAACTACGGCGGCGCCGCGAG
>NZ_JAAPBF010000297.1 GCF_022695985.1 Streptomyces sp. NP-1717
CCGAGGCACCCCTCGCCGACGTCTGCCACACCACGACCGCCCGCCGCGCGCACTTCGCGCACCGGGCCGCCCGCGTGACCGCGTCGCGCGACGATCTCGCCGACTGGCTGGCGGCCCTGGCGGCGGACGATGCCCCTTGTACGGTCGCCGACGGCCGGCAGCTCTCCGCGTCCGACGCGGTCGGCGCCCGCGACCGCGCCCCCGCGCGGCCGGTCGCCTTCCTGCTCGACACCACCGCGGACCAGGCGGCCCGCATCGTCGCGGCGCTGCACCCCGCCCACGCGGGCTTTCGCGTCCACTACGACGCGTGCGCCGCCGAGTTGGCGAGCGCCGCCATCGCCAACGCCGACGCCAATGCCACCACCGCCAACACCACCGACACCGACGCCGTACCGGCCGCCCTCGCGGCGGACCTGCGGACCGTCGCCTGCCAGGTCGCCCTCGTGCGTACGCTCGCGGACTGGGGCCTCGTCCCGGCCGCCGCGGTCGCCGGGAACGCCCCCGGCCACCTCGCGGCCGGCCTGCTCGCCGGCGCCCTCGACGTACGCGATACGGGCAGCCTGCTCGCCGCCCGGCACACCACCGCCCCCACACCAGCCACCCTTGCCAGGCGCGCTCCCGCCCTGCGTATGCTGCACGGTCCGCAGGCCGTCCAGGTGACCACCGACCAGTTCACCGACCCGGCCTTCTGGACCCGGACCGAGACCGGCCCCTCACCGCGGGCAGCGGTCGACGCCCTTGCCGCGCACGGCTACGACACCCTGGTCCACATCGGCGGCGCGCCGGCACCGGGAGACCCCAACGGTGTGTGGCGGCTGCCCGGTGACGACATCTGGCGAGAACTCCTGGACGGCCTGGCCCACCGCCACCTCGCGGGCGACGAGGTCGACTGGTCCGCCTTCGACGACGGCTACGACCGGACCCGGCTCGACCTGCCCGGACAGACCTTCCAACGCCACGCGTACCGCACCGCGCCCGCCGGACCCGGCACTTCGGCGTCCCCCGCCACCGGCTCACCGGCCGGCACCCTGGGACTGCGGACCCTGCCCCTGCCGCTGGAGCAGCGGCACTTCACCACCACGGTGAGCCGGGCGCTGGTGCCCGAGGTCGCCGACACCGCCGGCGTCGTCCACGTCGGCTACTACCAGGACATGCTCGCGTCGGCCGCGCCCGCCGACGGCGGACTCCGGCTGTCCCACGTCACCTTCGAACAGGCGCTGGCGCTCTCCGGCACCCGGGAACGTGCCGTGCACCTCGTCATCGACCCCCCGGACGGCGACGGCTGGTCCGCGTTCTCGGTGCACAGCCGGGCCGCCGACGAACCGGTCGCCGCCGACGAACCGGGCACCTGGCGCCGCCACGCCGGCGGCCGGGTGCGCACCGGGCGGGCCGGCGAGGACCCCGTGGCCGGCCCGGAGCCGCTCACCGAGCAGGCCAGGGCGGCGATCAAGGAGCGCTGCGCCGTGCGGATCGACGGCGCCGAGTTCTACCGCCGACTGAGCGAGCGCGGTGTTCCGTACGGCCCGTCGGTCGAATGGGTCACCGAGGCGTGGCTCGGCGACGGTGAGATCCTGGCCCGGCTCCGCGCCCCGTCCGCCGAGGAGACACACGGCGGTCCCGGCCGGCCCGCCCCCGAACTCCCCGTGCCGCCGGGCCTGCTGGACGCCTGCGCCCCGCTCTACGCGCTCGCCGCGGAGCGGGACCTGCACGAGCACGATCTGTTCATGGTCGCGGGACTCGGCGAGGCCGGTTTCACCGCCCCCGCCGACGGTCCCCTGTGGTGCCACGTACGGCTGACCGCGCCCGCCACCCGCCACCGTCTCGTCGGCGACCACGTGCTGTCCGCCGACGACGGCCGGACGGTCGGCTGGAGCCGCGACACCGCGATCTCGGTCATCAGCCCCAGCGGTCCCGCCACGGCCGCTCCGCCCGCCGACCCGGCGGCCGACGCCACCCAGGCGCGGTGGCGCGGCCCGGCCGGCCGCGCGGCCCTGCGGTCCCGGCTCGCGCGGGTCGTCGGGGAACTGCTGCAACTGCCGCCCGGCGACGTCCCGTTCACCCAGCCGCTGCCGGAAACCGGTCTCGACTCGCTCGCCGTCCTCGAACTGCGCCAGCGCGTGCGGGCCGAGGCCGCGATCGATCTCCCGGTCGACCTGCTCATCGCCGGGCCCACTCTCGACCAGGTGCTGGACCACATCACCGCGCCCGCCGACGGACACACCGGGACCACGACCCGGCGCCCCCACGACACGGACAGCGCCCGCTGGCTCCCCGCCACCCCGCGCGACGACAGCGCCGTACGGGTGTTCTGTCTGCCCTACGGCGGCCGCGGAACCTCGCTCTACCGGGACTGGGTGGCCGCCGCTGATCCCGCGATCGACGTGTGCCCGGTGCAACTGCCGGGCCGGGAGGAACGCAGGGACGAGGCTCCCCTCGACACGGTGGAGGACGCGGTGGAGGCCGTCGCGCAGGCGATCGAGCCCTATCTGGACCGGCCCTTCGCCCTCTACGGACACAGTATGGGCGCCCTGATCGCCTTCCGGCTGGCCCACCGGCTGGCACCCAAATACGGTGAGTCGCTGCGCCACCTGTTCGTCAGCGCGTTCAGCGCGCCCACGGGACGGGAGAACCCGCTCGGCGCGCGGCTGCGGTCGGTCACACGCAGCCTGGGCTTCACCGGAATGCCCGGCCACGCTGACCTGATGCGTCTGTCCCGCGCGGAGCCCGAACGCTACATGGACGCGCTGCGCACCGAGTTGGGCGACGATCTGGCCGGCATGGCCGAAGTGGCCCTGGACGGCGCGGGGTACGCGGACCTGCGCATCGTCGAGAGCTACCGCCAGGACCCGGACGAGCCACCGCTGCACCTGCCGGTGACGGCCTTCCACGGCGCCGCCGACCCGGTGGTGCACGAGTCGGACGCGCGGGCCTGGCAGACGCTGACCACCGCGGACTTCGAGTTGCTGGTCATGCCCGGTGATCACTACTTCGTCCACGGCGACCAGAGCGGACCCGGGGTCCTGACGGAACTGACGAACCGCCTGCGCGCCCCGCACGGGCCGACGCGGAGCTGACACCGGGCGGCGCCGAGAACACGACGGGTGGCTGGGAGCGCGGGTCGTACCGCGACGGGCAGCCCCAGCCGTTCGTCGCCTGACCGGCGTTGTCCGTCAACTCACGTTCAATTTCCCGGCACCCGTGAGATAAGTGCGCGCACGGGGAGCGGTATTAGGTGCCATTCGCGACGGGGGCATCGCTGAGCCAACACCGGTGCACGCCTTTCTACAGCATTGAGCAGTCCGCTTAAGCCGCCCTTGATTCGCCTTAACGCGACAGTGAGTCGCGTTCTCCCTCGTGTCAAATCCGGCTGTGGCGTGACGGTTTCGAAGGTCGGCAGCGGTTGGGGGAGGGGAAAACGAGCTCCTTGAACCGCCCGCCGGTCTATGGTTCACTCCCCGTGGATCACCCAGAATTCCGGACCATCAAATGCAACGGGGGAAGTCGTGTTCGCCGCTCCATGGGGAGTTGCCGCCGTTTTCCCCGGCGTCGGCTCGCAATACACCGGAATGGCCGCCCAATTGCACAAGCGGTACGGAATCGTCCGGGAAACGTTCGCCGAGGCGAGCGAGGTCCTCGAATTCGACGTCGTCGAATTGTGCACCGCCACCGAACCGTCGGCCCGCGCCCGCCTGAACCTCCAGACGGAGTCGCAACTCGCGCTGCTCACCATGGGCGTCGCGATGTACCGGGCCTGCGAGCAGGAGCTGGGCCGGACCGTGACCCACACCGCCGGACACAGTCTCGGTGAGTACACCGCGCTGTGCGCCGCGGGCGCCCTGCCGTTCGCCGCCGCGCTGCGGCTCGTACGGCACCGCGGGCGGTGCGTCGCCGACGTCGCCGCCCAGCTCGACGGCGGCATGATGTGGGTGACCGGCCTCGACACCGGCACCGTGGAGCACCTGTGCCGGCTGTGGAGGGAACAGGGCGTCCGCTCCGTCCACCCGTCGATCATCGACGGGCCGCGACGAGCCGCCGTCTCCGCCCTGAACGCCGATCTGCGCGACACGGCAGAGGAGTTCGAGGCCCGCGGCGGCCAAGTGTTCCCGCTGCGCGTCACCGGCCCCTTCCACAGCCCGCTGATGGCGCCCGCAGCCGACGCGCTGGCCGACGCCCTGACCGGCATCGACATCGCCGCGCCCCGGCTGCCCGTGATCTCCGGCGTCGACGCCCAACCGCACCCCGGCGGCCGGGCCGGCGCGCGTCTGCTCGCCGCCCAACTGGTCTCCCCGGTGCGCTGGCACGCCATCCAGCGGCACTTGGCCGCCGATGGCGTCGGTACGACCCTGGAGATGGGCCCCGGCAGGGTCCTGACCTTCCTCTCGGCCCGCACCCGCGGCCATCCCCGGCCCTGGCCCGTCGACCGTTACGAGGACTTCGGCGCGCTCGCGCGCGACCTGCGCCTGGGCGCCGACGACGCGCCCGCCGTCATCGACGCGTGCCTGCGTATCGCCGTGAGCACTCCCACCCGACGCCAGGACACCGACGTCGTGTCGCACCACCGGCGCCTGGAGGAGACCCGGAACGCCCCGGCACCCGACGCGATCGCGGCCGGACTCGAAGCACTTGACGCACTGTTGACCGTCAAGGGCATCGACAAGCGTGAGCGCCACAGACACCTCGCCGCAGCCACCGGAGGACGCACATGGCAGTAACCGGCACCGGCGACCCCACCCCGGACTCCTTCGGTACGGTCGGCGTCCTCGGAGCGGGCGTCATCGGCCTCGGCGTCGCCGCCGACCTCGCCCTGCACGGCTTCCGCGTGAACCTGGTCGACAACGACCCCGCCCAGTGCGAGAGCGCACCGGCCCGGCTCGCCGAGGCGGTCCGCTTCGCACCGATGCTCCGCCCCGGCTTCCCCGTCCCCGCCGACCGGGCCACGGCCGCCGTCCGGATCGGCACGGACCCCGCCGCGCTGACGGAGTGCACGCTGATCGTGGAGAACGTCACCGAACGCCTCGACGTCAAGGAGGACGTCTACCGGCTGCTGGACACCGTGGTCACCGACACGGCCGTCATCGCCGTCAACACCTCCAGCATCCCCGTCGCCCGTCTCGCCGCGCACCTGACCCGGCCGGAGCGCGTCATCGGCGTCCACTTCATGAACCCGCCCCACCTGACGGCCGCCGTCGAGGTGATGCGCCCCGACCGCACCTCCGACGAGACGCTCGCCCGCGTCGGCGAACTCGCCACGCTGCTGCGGAAGAAGACGATCGTCGTCGGCGACTTCCCCGGCTTCGTCAGCAACCGCATCTCCCACCTGTTCTTCAACGAGGCCGCCCGCGTCGTCGAGGAGCACGGCGTCGCACCCGAGACCGTCGACCGCATCTTCCGTGACTGCTTCGGCCACCGGATGGGCCCGTTGCAGACCGCCGACCTCATCGGCCTCGACACCGTCGTCCACACCCTCGATCACCTGCGCGAGGCCACCGGCGACCCCCGGTTCGACAGCAGCGCCCTGCTGCGCGACATGGTCCGCCGGCGGCAGCTCGGCCGGAAGACCGACCAGGGTTTCTACACCTACCAGCCACACCCACCCAGAGAGGTTCCCTCATGACCGACGCGGAGGAAGAAGCCGTCTGCCAGGCGGTCGGGACGTTCCTCGCCCAGCACGACCCGACCCTGCGCCCGGCCCCCGACGACGAACTGTTCACGTCGGGCCTGGTGAACTCGCTGCTCGTCGTCGAACTGATGGTGTTCCTCGAAGGCAGGTACGCGATCCGCTTCGGCGTGGACGACCTGGACCTCGGGAACTTCGCCACCCTGCGCCGGATCGCCCGTGCCGTCAACGAGAAACAGGCCGCGGTCCGCGCCGGCCGCGGCTGAGCCGGAGGACGACATGGACGACCTGCTCACCGAGGCGCAGCGACAGCACCACCGGACGATCACCGCGCTCGTCGGCACGGCGTGGGGCACGCACGGCCCCGACTGGGAAGGCGAGGCCGAACTGCCCGAGGACGTGGTCCAATGGTGCGCCGCCCAGGGCCTGTTCGGGGCGATGATCCCGAAGGAGTACGGCGGCCTCGGCTGGTCCGCCGTCGAACTCGGCCTGCTCTACGAGGCCCTCGGCCGGGTCAGCGCCTCCCTCGCGTCGCTGATCAACGTGCACGGCATGGTCGCGCGGACCCTGGTGCGCTGGGGGAGCGACGCCCAGCGCGAGACCCTCCTGCCGGACCTGGCGTCCGGCCGCCGCGTCGCCGCCGTCTGCATGACCGAACGCACCGCGGGCAGCGACCTGTCCGGCATCACGACCACCCTGAAGGAACAGCCCGACGGACTGCGGCTCGACGGCACCAAGCTGTACACCACCTTCGGCCGACGCGCCGACCTGTACCTCGTCCTGGCCGCCGGCGCCGGCGGCCAGGTGTGCTGTCTGCTGGAGCGCGGCAACCCCGGTCTGGAGGTCACGCCCATGACCGGGCTGCTCGGGCTGCGCGCGGCCGGACTGGCCACCGAGGTGATGCGGGACTGCCCCGTGGAACGGTCCGCCGTCATCGGCCGGCCCGGCTTCGCCTCCACCGTACTGGTCCCGCAACTGCTCGAACACGGCCGGCACGCGGTCGCCTGGATGGCCGCCGGGATGCTCCACCGGGCGTTCTCCGCCTGCTCCGCCTTCGTCCTCGGCCGTGAGACCTTCGGCCGCGACGTCATCGACCACGGCCAGATCCAGTCCCTGGTCACGGCCATGGGCGTCGACCTCGCGGCCGCCCGTGCCCTCTGCCTGACCGCCTCGCGTGCGCTGGACGACGTCGACGCCTCGGCTCCCCGCAAGGTCCTCATGGCCAAATACCTGGCCTGCCAGGTCCTCGAACGCCACAGCGCCCAGGCCGTACAGGCCATGGGTGCCCAGGGCTGCCTTGAGGAGAACGGCGTCGCCGGCGTCTACCGGGATGCCAAGGTCCTCAGCATCATCGAGGGCACCCCACAGCTCCTCGAACGCCTGCTCGCCGTACCCCTGGCACGCGAGGCGGTCAGG
>NZ_JAAPBF010000298.1 GCF_022695985.1 Streptomyces sp. NP-1717
ACGGAACAGACGCCCGCCGCCCTCGCCTTCGGGCCCGACATCGCCTCCGTCGTCGTCGGCGTCAACGACACCCTGCGTCGCGCCTTCGACATCGCCGCCATCGCCCGCGCCCTCGACGAGGTGTGCGCCGCCCTCACGGCGCGCGGCACCGTCCTGCTCACCGCCTGCCTCCCCGACCCCGGCGTCATGCTCGGCCTGCCCGCGCCGCTCGCCAGACCCCTCGCCCGCAGACAGCGCGCCGTCAACACCCTCGTCCACGCGCTCTCCGCGCGGTACGGCGCCGTCCATCTGCACGCCGCCGACCCGGCGTGGGTCGCCGACCGCTCCCTGTGGAGGCCCCGACCGGCTGCACCCCGGCGAACGCGGCCACCGGATGATCGCCGCCCGGTTCCACGCGATGCTCACCGCGCGCGGCCTGACACTGGGTCCGCCGCCTCCCCAGGAGCCCGAGCGGCCGCCGCCCACCCGGACGGAGGCACTGCTCTGGCTGGCCACGGCGGGCACCGGCTGGATGGTGCGCAGAAGCACCGACCTGCTGCCCGAACTGCTGTGGCTGGCGGGCGGCGAGATGCGCCACTGGGCGCGCGGCACCGCCACCCGTCTCGATCTGCGCGCCGAGCACGCGCTCTCCCGTGCGCTGACAGCCCTGCCGCCGGCCCGTCCGCTTGCGAGAATGGGGGAATGACTGGGCGCTGGGAATTCTGGATCGACCGTGGCGGCACCTTCACCGACGTGGTGGGGCGGCGCCCCGACGGACGTCTCGTCACACGGAAGCTGCTCTCGCACAACCCGGAGCAGTACGACGACGCCGCGGTGGCCGGGATCCGGCTGCTGCTCGGCGTGGCGCCGGACGATCCGGTGCCCGCCGACCGGATCGACGTCGTCAAGATGGGCACCACCGTCGCCACCAACGCCCTGCTGGAGCGGCGCGGTGAGCCGACCGTCCTCCTCGTGACCGAGGGCTTCGGTGACGCCCTGCGGATCGCCTACCAGAACCGGCCCCGTCTCTTCGACCGTCACATCGTGCTGCCGGAAGAGGTCTACGAGCGTGTCATCGAGGTGCCCGAACGCGTCGACGCGCACGGGGCCACCGTACGGCCGCTGGACACGGCGGCCGTCGCCGCGCGGCTGCGGGAGGCGTACGACGACGGCTTCCGCAGCGCCGCCGTCGTCCTCATGCACGGATACCGCCACCCCGAGCACGAGACCGCCGTCGCCGAGGCGGCCCGCGCGGCGGGCTTCACCCAGGTCAGCTCCTCCCACGAGGTCAGCCCCCTGATCAAACTGGTGCCACGCGGCGACACCACCGTCGTGGACGCCTATCTCTCCCCGATCCTGCGGCGGTACGTCGACGAGATCGCCGGCGAACTCCGCGACATCCGCCTGATGTTCATGCAGTCCAACGGAGGGCTGCGCGAAGCGGCCCACTTCCGTGGGAAGGACGCCGTGCTGTCCGGACCGGCCGGCGGTGTCGTCGGCATGGCCCGTACCTCCGGACAGGCGGGCCACGACCGCGTCGTCGGCTTCGACATGGGCGGCACGTCGACCGACGTCTCGCACTACGCGGGCGAGTTCGAGCGTGAACTGGGCACCCAGGTCGCCGGGGTCCGGATGCGCGCCCCCATGATGAACATCCACACCGTGGCCGCCGGCGGTGGCTCCGTGCTGCACTTCGACGGCCAGCGCTACCGCGTCGGCCCCGACTCCGCCGGCGCCGTACCGGGCCCCGCCTGCTACCGCCGGGGCGGCCCGCTCACCGTCACCGACGCCAACGTGATGCTCGGCCGGGTCCAGCCGGACCACTTCCCCGCCGTGTTCGGACCGGACGGCGACCAGCCGCTGGACGCCGACGTGGTGAGGGAGCGCTTCACCGCGCTCGCCGCCGAGGTCGAGAAGGCCACCGGCGTACGGCGCGAACCCGCCGAAGTCGCCGCCGGCTTCCTGGAGATCGCCGTACTGAACATGGCCAACGCCGTGAAGAAGATCTCCGTGCAGCGCGGCCACGACATCACCCGCTACGCCCTCACCAGCTTCGGCGGCGCCGGCGGCCAGCACGCGTGCGCCGTCGCGGACGCGCTCGGCGTCGACACGGTGATCGTGCCGCCGCTCGCCGGGGTCCTCTCCGCGTACGGCATCGGGCTCGCCGACGCCACCGCCATGCGCGAGCAGTCGGTGGAGGCCGAACTCGGCGACGGCGACCGGGAGGACGGCGGCGACGGTGGCACGATCGGCCGGGTGCGCGAGGTGTGCGACGCCCTCGCGGAGCGCACCCGCGCCGAACTGCGCGCCGACTCCGTCCCGGACGCCGCGATCACCACCCACGCGCGCGTGCTGCTCCGCTACGCCGGAACGGACGCGAGCCTGGCGGTGCCCCTCGGTGGCGCCGCCGAGATGACGGCGGCCTTCGAGGAGGAGCACCGCTCGCGCTACGCCTTCACCATGGACAAGCCCCTGGTGGTGGAGGCCGTGTCCGTCGAAGCCGTCGGGAAGGCGGCCTCGCACGGTGCGTACACGGCCGAATCGACTTCGGCGGAAGGCGACGGCGAGCCCGTACCGCCCGCGCGGGTACGGATGTTCGTCGACGGCACCGAACGCGACTGTCCGCTCCTGCGGCGCGGTGATCTGCGGCCCGCCGACACCGTGGAGGGCCCCGCGATGATCGCCGAGGACGACGCGACCACCGTGGTGGACGCGGGCTGGCAGGCGGCCGTCGGCGACCTCGGACATCTGCTCCTGACCCGGGTACGCCCCCGCCCCACCAGGATCGCCGCGGGCACCGACGTCGACCCCGTCCTGCTCGAAGTCTTCAACAACCTCTTCATGGCCATCGCCGAGCAGATGGGCGTACGGCTGGAGAACACCGCCCACTCCGTCAACATCAAGGAACGGCTCGACTTCTCCTGCGCGCTCTTCGACGCCGACGGCAACCTGATCGCCAACGCGCCGCACATCCCCGTCCACCTCGGTTCCATGGGCGAGTCCATCAAGGAGGTGCTCAAGCGCGACGAGGGCTCGATCCGCCCCGGCGACGTGTACGCCGTCAACGACCCCTACCACGGAGGCACCCACCTGCCCGACGTGACGGTGGTGACGCCCGTCTTCGACGAACAGGGCGAACGACTGCGCTTCCTCGTCGCCTCGCGCGGCCACCACGCCGAGATCGGCGGCATCACGCCCGGCTCGATGCCCGCCTTCAGCCGGACCATCCACGAGGAGGGCGTGCTCTTCGACAACTGGCTCCTCGTACGCGACGGCAGGCTGCGCGAGGCCGAGACCCGCGAACTGCTCGCCACCGCGCCGTACCCCTCCCGCGATCCGGACACCAACCTCGCCGACCTGCGCGCCCAGATCGCGGCCAACGAGAAGGGCATCGCCGAACTGCGCCGCATGACCGAGCAGTTCGGCCACGACGTCGTCGACGCCTACATGGGGCACGTACGGCGCAACGCGGAGGAGTCCGTACGCCGCATCATCGCCGGGCTGAGCGACGGGACGTACCGCTACGCGACCGACAACGACGCGGTCATCGAGGTCGCCGTGCGCGTCGACCGCGAGGCCCGCAGCGCCGTCGTGGACTTCACCGGCACCTCCCCGCAGCAGGAGGGCAACTTCAACGCGCCCAGATCCGTGGTGATGGCGGCCGTCCTGTACGTCTTCCGCACACTGGTAGCCGACGACATCCCGCTCAACAGCGGCTGTCTGGCGCCGCTGGACGTACGCGTGCCCGAGGGCTCCATGCTGTCGCCGGCCTTCCCCGCGGCGACGGTGGCGGGCAACGTGGAGACCTCGCAGGCCGTGACAGGGGCGCTGTACGCGGCGCTCGGCGTCCAGGCCGAGGGCTCGGGCACCATGAACAACCTCACGTTCGGCAACGAACGGGTCCAGTACTACGAAACGGTCGCCAGCGGATCGGGCGCGGGCCAGGGCTTCGACGGCGCCGACGCCGTCCAGACCCACATGACCAACTCCCGCCTCACCGACCCCGAAGTCCTCGAATGGCGCTACCCGGTACGGGTCGACGGATTCGCCGTCCGGGACGGCAGCGGCGGCCCTGGCCGCTGGACCGGCGGCAACGGAGTCGTACGGCGCATCCGTTTCCTGGAGCCCATGACGGTGACGCTGCTGACCGGGCACCGCACGGTGCCTCCGTACGGCATGGCGGGCGGCGGGACGGGCGCGAGAGGCGCCAACGAGGTGGAACGGGCCGACGGGACGCGCACGGCGCTCAAGGGGGTCGACTCGGTCGACGTGGCCGTGGACGACGTACTCGTGCTGCGCACCCCGGGCGGCGGGGGATACGGCACCCCTCGGTGAACTCGCCCGGCACGGCGGGCCGGTGGGCGGATCACCGGCCCGCCGTGCCGGCCCGCGGACACCGCTGGGGCTTCTGCGTCGTTTCGACCGTTGTCGGTCCGAGGACCTAATCTGTGCAACGTGACTTCGCCTGCCTCGACGGATCCCGTTCCGCCCCAGCTCAGCGCGGGGCCGCGGCTCGCCCAGGGCCCGGCCGCCGACGAAGGGCTGGCGCGGCGGCTGCGCGCGCTCGCGTGCACCGCGCCGCTGCACGACCTCGACACCCGCAAGGCCAATCTGGCGGGCGAGTACTCCGTCTACGCGATGGCGGAGGTCGCGCTCGCGGCGATCGACCTCGTGACGCTCAACATGGACTTCGACACCGGCGCGGACCACGAGCAGATAGTGGCCAGACTCCTGCCGCGCGTCGCGGCCCAGGCACCGCACCGCCCGGTCACCGAGCACGAGCGGGTGGCCCGCTGGGTGCTGGAGAACCTGATCAACGTCGGCAGCGTCGACCGCGGATTCCGCGCCGTGTACGGCACGTTCGGCGCCGACGGCGTCTACACGCGCCGCGACTACGACTTCAAACTGATCGAGGAAGTCCCCGGCCACGGCGGCAGCGTCTATCTGCGCACCACCGACGAGGCGGTCAACGTGCTGGTGGGCGCGCTGGACACGGACGTCACCAGCGCGCAGATCGCCGCCGAGGTCAAACTCGAAGTACTCATCAACAGAGGGCGGCTCGCCGACGCCCAGCTCGCCGCCGAACAGGCCCGGTACCGCACCGTGCAGTACGCGGAGACGCTGCGCCGGACCCTGGAGGCCACACGGCGCAACGTCCGCGCGGTCGACTGGCTCAACGCCGTGCCCGACATGATCGCCGAAGCGCTCGACCACGTCGCCGACCGCTACCGCCACGAGAACGCCATCCTCACCAACATCCGCAAGTCACGCGACGAGGCGGAGACCGGCGCCGACCCGAAGACGGCCGAGCACAAGAGGCGCGCCGCCGAACTGGTCGACATCGTCAAGGACTGCATCCGCCGGCACACCCAGCTCCAGTCCCGGCTGCTGGAGGCCGGCCCGCTGTTCCGCGCCGAGCAGGACCGCCAGGCGTTCGCCGAACCCACCACGCGTACGGGACTCGATCTGTACGGCCAGCTCGTCGCCCCGCTCCTCCCGCTCTCGGTCGACCGGGCGAGCAGGGTCACCGACGCGTTCTTCGCCCGCGGCACCGGCCTGCGCACACCCGCCTCCGTCCGGGTGGGCGACCTCGTGGATCTGCTGCTCACCCCTCCCGTGGAGCGCGAACACCTCGGCGCGGAGATGCCCGAACCCGATCTGATCGCGACCCCCGACGACAGCCGTTTCAGCGAGGAGCAGCTGGCGAGCGCGAGGGAGCTGCTCGACCTGGAACACGACGCGCCGCGCAGGCTCTCGGGCCTGCTCGCCGAGGCCCGCCGCCGCGATCCCGACCTGCCCTATCTGGTCGCGCTGCTCGCCGTCCACGCCGCGAGCCCGCCGGTCGGTACGGCCTACCGGCAGGGCGAGGAGCGGCTGTTGTTCGCCGTGGACGACGGAACACCCCTCGACGACCCGGAGTTCGGCGGGGCCGACCTCATAGTGGGCATGGCACTGCTGGACGCCGCCGGCATGACCGCCGACCGTACGGAGGCGGCATGACGCCCACCGCCCGCACCCTCGGCGCCCTCCGTACCACCACGAGCACCCCCAGCACCCCCATCACCTCCGACGGGACGACGACCCTCAGCAAGGAGCAGCGGCCGTGAGCGACCACCAGGCAGAGCACGCCGCGGCGTGGGGCGAGCCGGGCGGCACGGAGACGGCCCGCACGTCCGCCCCCGCGCCGGGCGGCGCCGTCACCCCCGCCGACGCGGCCGACGCCGCCCGCCTCGTCTCCTTCGGACTGCAGCCCAAACTGCTGCCCGCGCGCGACGCCGAATACGCCGACCTGCTGCGCCGCTACCGCGAGGAGCCCGCCTTCGCGCGGCTCTGCGACGCGGTCGCCACCGGCCTCGGTCTCGTCGTCCTCGAGGTCTCCTCCCGCGCGGGGATGGCCGTGACGGCGGGCGAGGACTCCGTGTTCGCCGTCCGCATGGGTGACTACGCCCGCCGCGCCTCGGCCGACTCCGCCGACCGGTTCCTGCACGGCCTCGCCCATCTCGCCGTCGCCGCCATGGCCTTCCCCCGCCCCGAGGACCTCGCCGACGACGGGTACATCGGCCGGATCACCGTCAACGGCGTCGACGCCTTCGTACGGCAGGCCTGCCGCAGGCTGGAGGAACAGGCCGAGGCACAGGGCGAGAACACCGACCCCGAGACGGACGCCCCCGGCCTCGAATCCGCCTGGCGTGTCTACGCGCGCCGCAGCGCGACCGGTGCCACCAAGGACGCGCGCCGCCTCGCGGGCTCCACCACCGGCATCATCGGCAAGGCCATGGCCTTCCTCACCGACTCCGGGTTCCTGCACCGCACCGGCGACGACGCCGGAGGCGCGTACCGCACCACGGCCCGCTACCAACTCCAGGTCCGCGACATGGCCGGCAGCGCCGCCATGGCCGAACTGCTCGCCCTGGGCGTCGTACCGGTCACCGACGGATCGGCCACGCTGCTCCCCCCTCCCGACCCGGACGACCTCGACCTGGTCGCCGACGCCGGACTGCCGTTCCACTCCTGAGCC
>NZ_JAAPBF010000299.1 GCF_022695985.1 Streptomyces sp. NP-1717
GGGCCCCGAGGGAGGGTTCGACTTCTTCGGTACGCAGAAGGGCGGCCCGGCGGAGAGTGAACCGCCCGCCGACGCGGCGGAGGACGCCCCCGAGACCGGGGCCGGACGGGCGGAGCCGGCGCAGCTGGAGCGAGCACAGCGCGAGGACCTGGCCGATGTGGCCGGCGAGGAGGCCCTGGCCGTCCGGAGCGGGGGCGACGACCGGGCGGTGGGCCAGGTCATCGACCTGACCGAACACGACGAGACCGAGCCGCTGCCCCTGGGGCAACTGCGCAGCGCGATCGGCTCCTAGTGCCCGTCTCGAAGTAGCGCCGTCCGCCCGTAGGGCGGGGCCCGCGGCGGCTGGTGCGGTGCATCGCAAGGCGGAGGATCGGCCTCGTACTGGGGGCGTACTCGGCCTAGTCCGACAACGCGGCGAGGTGCCGTGCCGGGCGTCACGGGCCAGGCGGGACTTTGAAGACAGGCCCCAGACCGCACACGCCCTTGGCCGGTCCGGCGCGGTCTCTGTCGAGGCGCTCGGCCTACTTGTCGATGTCGCCGACGACGAAGAAGAGTGAGCCGAGGATCGCCACCATGTCGGCGACCAGCGTGCCCGGCAGCAGTTCGGTGAGGGCCTGGATGTTGTTGAAGGACGCCGAGCGCAGCTTCAGCCGGTACGGCGTCTTCTCGCCCTTCGACACCAGGTAGTAGCCGTTGATGCCGAGCGGGTTCTCGGTCCAGGCGTACGTGTGGCCCTCGGGCGCCTTGAGGACCTTGGGCAGCCGCTGGTTGATCGGACCGGGCTCCAGGTCCGCGATGCGGTCCAGACACGCGTCCGCGAGGTCCAGCGAGTTGTGGGTCTGCCCCAGCAGGCACTCGAAGCGGGCCAGACAGTCGCCCGCCTCGCGGGTGACGACCTCAAGGGTGTCCTGGAGTTCGCCGTACGCGAGGTACGGCTCGTCGCGGCGCAGATCGAAGTCCACGCCCGAGGCGCGCGCGATCGGCCCCGAAACCCCGTACGCGTGCACGGCCTTCGCCGAGAGGACGCCCACCCCGCGGGTCCGGCCCCGGAAGATCTCGTTGCCGAGGACCAGCCTGTCGTACACGTCCATCCGCGAACGGACCTCGGAGACGGCGTGCCTGGCGCGGCCCAGCCAGCCCGCGGGCAGATCCTCCTTGAGACCGCCGACCCGGTTGAACATGAAGTGCATCCGGCCGCCGGAGACCTCCTCCATGACGGCCTGAAGCTCCTCGCGCTCACGGAACGCGTGGAACACCGGGGTGATCCCGCCCAGTTCGAGGGGGTAGGAGCCGAGGAACATCAGATGGTTGAGCATCCGGTTCAGCTCGGCGAGCAGCGTCCGGGTCCAGACGGCGCGCTGCGGCACCTCCATGCCGAGCATGCGCTCGACGGCCATGACCACACCCAGCTCGTTGGAGAACGCCGACAGCCAGTCGTGGCGGTTGGCGAGCATCACGATCTGGCGGTAGTCGCGCGCCTCGAAGAGCTTCTCGGCGCCCCGGTGCATATAGCCGATGACCGGCTCGGCGTGCTGGATCACCTCGCCGTCGAGTACCAGTCGCAGTCGGAGCACACCGTGCGTGGAGGGGTGCTGGGGCCCGATGTTGAGCACCATGTCCGTGCTCTCGGCCGCGCCGCCGATGCCGACCGTCGTGCGGGTGGTCTCCGTCATGGGGCCCAGTCTCTCAGAGCGGTCCGGACGGGGGTCATCAGCCAGCCGAAGTCGCCGAGCCCGCCGCGGGCGGTCAGTTCGGCGGCCTCACCGGCGGCGGCGAGCGCGCGTACGTAGGAGGCGGGGTCGGACGAGGCGAGGGAGAGCGGCGGGCGCCGTCCGCTCACGCCCAGACGGTGCAGGGCCTCGCGCTGACTCAGTACGAAGGCCGCCGAGCCGCCCCTGCGGGCTGAGCCGTCGACCGCGCCGCCCGCACCGTCCACCGCGACCGCCGCCGCGCACGCGTCCAGCGCCACATGCGCGGTGATGTCACAGCTCCCGTCCGGTACGGGGCGCACCTCGCGGCCTTCCCGGAACCCGGTCAGCGTCCCGAACAGCGGCCGGTCGCCCCGTACATGGGCGTAGTCGACGGCCACCGCCAGCCCCCGGTCCAGCGTCGCCGCGGCGGCGGCCCACGCCTCGTCGCGCGTGCGCCCGATCTCCGCCCGCGACCCCGGCCCGGCCGCCGGCCACCAGCGCGCCAGCCACGCGGCGTCCGCGCCGCCGACCGGCTCACCGGGCCGCTCCGTACCGTCGGGGCCGACCAGGACGTACCGCACCGTCCCGTCGGGCCCGGTCTCGGCGATGTCCACCGGCACGTTGTCCAGCCACTCGTTGGCGACCAGCAGCCCCCGCACACCGGCCGGCGGCCGGTCGGTCCACTCGACACGCGGGTCCAGCCCCGGTGGGCGCGCGGCCCGCTCGACGGCGTACGGCCGCACGGTCACCCCCTCCGGTACGGCGGCCAGGACCCCCGTCAGCAGTTCCCCGCGCCCCGCGCCGACGTCGACCAACGCGATCTCGTCGGCGTCCAGCGCCTCTGCCGTCGCCACCAGCAGGCGCGCGACGGCCGCCGCGAACAGCGGGGAGGCGTGCACGGAGGTGCGGAAGTGCCCGGCGGGCCCCTCAGGGCGCCGGTAGAAGCCCTGAGGGCCGTACAGCGCGCTCTCCATGGCCTCGGCCCACCCACGCGGCTCCGGGGCCGGAGCAGCCCCCTGAGTCCCCTCGCACTGACACGTCTCATCCGTCACAGGCCCAAGTCTCCACCTTGGGGAGTACGCGCCGACCGACCGGATCGGCCCTCCGGTTGACCCTTCTACCTTTCTCGCTTCCCTACGCTGGGTTACGTGCAGCGTCTCTATGATTTTCTCCGCAGGCACCCGACGGGCGTCGACAGCTTCTGGGCTGTGGTGCTCTTCGGGTGCTCCGTGCTGTGGGTGGGGGTGGAGGGGAGCGCCGGCGCCGAGCGGAAGCTCGTGGCCCTCGTCGTCGTCCTCCTGCTGTCGCTGACGGTCGCGCTGCGCCGCCGTGCCCCGGACAAGATGCTGCTGCTCACCGCCGTCCTGGGCGTGGTCCAGCTACTGGCCGATGTCAGCGTCAACCCCGCCGACTTCGCCATGCTGGCGCTGATCTACACCGTCGCCGCCCGTGGCGGCCCCCGCTGGGCCACCCGGCTGGGGCTGATCGGCGGAGTGGCGGCGGCGCCTCTGGCGTCGGTGCGCTGGCCCTCGAACGAGGCCAGCTTCACCGGACAGGTCTTCCTGACCGTCGTGCTGACCGTGCCCTTCGTGCTCGCCTGGGTGCTCGGCGACTCCATCCGTACCCGTCGCGCGTACTTCGCCGAGCTGGAGGAGCGCGCCACCCGGCTGGAGAAGGAGCGCGAGGCGCAGGCGAAGGTGGCCGTCGCCGCCGAGCGCGCGCGGATCGCCCGCGAACTGCACGACGTCGTCGCGCACAACGTGTCCGTGATGGTCGTCCAGGCCGACGGCGCCGCCTATGTCCTGGACACCGCGCCGGAGCAGGCCAGACAGGCCCTGGAGACCATCTCGGGCACCGGACGGCAGGCACTGGCGGAGATGCGCCGGCTGCTCGGTGTGCTGCGGACCGGGGACGTGAAGGAGAGCGGCGAGTACGTGCCGCAGCCCGACGTCCGGCAGATAGAGGACCTGGTCGAACAGGTGCGGTCGGCGGGGCTCACCGTGGACTTCAAGGTCGAGGGCACCCCCCGGTCGCTGCCGAGCGGGGTGGAGCTCACCGCGTACCGGATCGTGCAGGAGGCCCTGACGAACAGCCGCAAGCACGGCGGACCCGACGTGGGAGCCAGTGTGCGTCTGGTCTACTTCGACGACGGGCTCGGACTACTGGTCGAGGACGACGGGCGCGGCGCGGGCCACGAGCTGTACGTGGACGGTGGCGCGGACGGCCGGGGGCACGGTCTCATCGGGATGCGTGAGCGCGTCGGCATGGTCGGCGGCACCCTCGACGCGGGGCCCCGCCCCGGGGGCGGCTTCCGGATCAGCGCGCTGCTTCCCCTGAAGCCCGCGCACTGAGACGCGACTGCCACCGGCGCCCGCCCGGCCCGGCCGACCACCCTGACCGACTGCCCCGACCGACCGCCCCGACCGACCACTGGACCCAACGGACAAGGAACCCGCCGATGTCGATCCGCGTGATGCTCGTCGACGACCAGGTGCTGCTGCGCACCGGTTTTCGCATGGTGCTGGCCGCACAGCCGGACATGGAGGTCGTCGCGGAGGCGGGCGACGGCGCGGAGGCGATCGAGAACCTGCGCGGCACCGCCGTGGACGTCGTCCTGATGGACGTCCGCATGCCACGGCTGGACGGTGTGGAGGCGACCCGCCGGATCTGCGCGGAGCCCGACCCGCCCAAGGTGCTCATCCTGACCACGTTCGACCTCGACGAGTACGCCTTCTCGGGGCTCAAGGCGGGTGCCAGCGGCTTCATGCTCAAGGACGTACCTCCTTCCGAACTGCTGACCGCGATCCGCGCCGTGCACAGCGGTGACGCGGTTGTGGCGCCGTCCACGACACGGCGGCTGCTCGACCGCTTCTCGGCCATGCTGCCGAGCGGCAAGGAGAACGCGGCGGCCAACGGCGCGCTGGAGCGGCTGACCGGCCGCGAGCGCGAAGTCATGCTGCTGGTCGCCCAGGGACTGTCGAACGGCGAGATCGCCGCCCGGCTGGTGCTCTCCGAGGCGACCGTGAAGACGCACGTGGGCCGGATCCTCACCAAGCTCGGTCTGCGCGACCGGGTACAGGTCGTGGTGCTCGCGTACGAGTCGGGGCTGGTGCGCGCCGGGGGCGGCGCCTTCTGATGCTGCTGTGGATCAACGGCCCCTTCGGCGGCGGGAAGACACAGACCGCGCACGAGATCGCGCGGCGGCTGCCGGGCGGCGTCGTCTGCGACCCCGAGTACGTCGGGTTCGGGCTGCACCGCATGCTGCCCGCGGGGCTCCGGGGCGACTTCCAGGACCTGCCCGTCTGGCGGCAGGGCGTCCACGACATGCTCGATCTGGCGCTGCGCGAGCACGACGGCACGGTCATCGCCCCCATGACGCTCGTCGACGACGGCTACTTCGCGGAGATCGTCGGCCGACTGCGCGAGCGGGGGCACGAGGTACACCACTTCGCGCTGCTGGCCGAGCGCGAGACCGTCCTGAAGAGGCTCACCGAACGCGGACTCGGGCTGGGGCTCAAGCGGGAGAGCTTCGCCGTCAAGAAGCTGGACCACTGTCTGGAGCGGTTGTCCCGGCCGGAGTTCGGCGAGCACATCCGTACGGACGACCTGACGATTCCCCAGGTCGCCGACACCGTCGCCGCGTCGGCCGGGCTGCGGCTCGCCCCGAACACCGACAGCGCGTTCCGCCACCGGCTGCGGCGGGCCTGGACCGGGGTCAAGCACATCCGCTTCGACTGAGCCCGAGCCTGCGACCGGGGCCCGAGCCTGCGACTGGGCCCGAGCCCGGCCTCCGGCCCTGAGCCCGTTCCTGAGGCCGTGCCCGGGCCGTCCCCCGTCAGCGCAGCACGCCCTCCAGGAAGTCGCTGCCGAGCCGGGCCACCAGGGTCACGTCCAGCTGATGCAGCACATAGCGCCCCCGGCGGCGGGTCGTCAGCAGACCTGCCTTGCGCAGCACGGCCAGATGCCGGGAGACCTCGGGCGCCGTGATCCCGTACGCGTCGGCGAGCTCGCCCGTCGAGTACGAGCCCCGCGCGAGACTCCGGCACATCCGCATCCGCATGGGGTGCGCGACCGCCTCCAGACGGAGCTTGACGACCTCCACCGAGGGTGCGCCGCCCGACGGCTCCGGGCTGCCCACCGGGTACTGGACGACCGGCCGCCAGCCGGGCGCGTACAGCGCCAGCAGATGCGGCCAGCCGAAGGCGGTCGGCAGGAACGTCAGACCCGATCCGGCGGCGCTCGTGGCGCCCGACGTGAGCTTGTCGACGACGACGGCGAGGCCCCCCGTCCCCGTCTCCTGGAGGCTCACGGCCGACGAGACGGCGGCGACGGCGTCCGCGAGCCCCTTGCGCCGCAGCAGTTCCGTCTTGTGCCGGGCGTCGGCGGCCAGCTGGACCCGCACGCGCCGCCAGGTCTCCGCGAAGAACGCCTCGTCGCAGTCCTCCAGCAGCCGCCGTATCCACCCCCGGACGGCCGGCGGATCGCTCAGCATGCGCCGTACGAAGGCGGCCTGGCGCGGCCCGCGCGCCGCGGCCAGCTCCAGAGTGCGTTCGCGCGCCGCGGCGTCCACCAGCGGGGACGGCGCGCCCGTGCCGTACTGACTGGCGCAGGAGATCTCCAGCGCCGCCGCCACGTACCGCTCGTCCGGCATCCTGTCGAGGTCGTCCAGCTCCTCGGCCAGCGTCTCGCGGGGGTGGGCGGGCAGCAGGATGTCGGAGCGGGCGGACCGCCACAGGAAGTCCGCCTCGTGCAGCCGGTCGGCCAGCTCGGGCTTGAGACCGGCGGACGTGGAAGTGACCCACCCGTGGAGCCGGGCGTGGTGGCCGGGCTCGGACAGCGCGTGCAGGGCGGCGCCCAGCTCCGCGAGCGGGGAGGGTCCGAAGACGACGCGCTCGTGGGGCAGCCCGGTGATGTCGATGGTCACGCTCATGCACCCATGCTGCACGCCACCACTGACAGCGCGGCGGACGATTGACACCCTCGGTCAATCGGCGGGGCCGCTCTCCGTCGCCACGCGCGCCGCCCGCGCCACCCGCGCCATGAACTCACCCACGGCCCGCCGGACGTCGTCCGCCGTCCACTCCAGGCCGGCCGACCCCACCGTCACCTCCGCCACCGCCACACCGGGCGGCCCCGCGCCCGGCTCGAACCAGCGGCGGAACAGCGTCACACCGGTCTCCTCGGCCTGCCGTACGGCCGCCTCGTTGAGCACCGCCGCGTCGTACGGAAGCCACACCTGGAACTGGTGCGTGTGCGGCGTCCGCGGAT
>NZ_JAAPBF010000003.1 GCF_022695985.1 Streptomyces sp. NP-1717
ACCCGAGCCCCACCCCAAGCCCGAACCCCCAGCTCCGCCCGGTCCCGGGCGGGAGCCGCCCCACATCACTCACGCGTCGGCGTACCGCTGCCGCATGCCCGAAAACAGCGAAGGCATCATGTTGAAGAAGCTCTCCACGGCCACCGTCACCACCGCGGTCGCCCACACCGTCGCGGTGACCGGCCTGGCTCCTACACCGGCCGCTTCCACGACAGCGATGTCCCGGCCGACCACGACCGCGACAGCCATCTCCCCGGCAGCCACCGTGGACAACGCCCGGATCGTCGCGCACTTCGACCTCGCCAAGGGCCGGATGCCGGAGAACATCGCGCTGTCCCCCGGCGGCACCGCGTACGTCACCTTCGCCGCCGCCCGCCAGATCGCCCAGTTCACCCCCAGCGGCACCACGCGGATCCTGGCCACACTGCCCGAACCGGCCGACGGCGGAATCCGCACCCCCGTCCTGGGCTTCCCCCTGACCACCGGCATCGTCCGGGCCCACGACGGCACGCTGTACTTCCTGTACGCCACCGGCACCGACGACCTGACGGGCCTGTGGCGTCTGCGCCCCGGCGGCGAACCGCGGCGCATCGCGGCGCTGCCCGCCACCGGGCTCCCCAACGGCCTGGCTCTCGACCCCGGTTCCCGCACCCTCTACATGACGGACTCCGTCCTCGGCGTCATCTGGAGCGTTCCCACCAAGGGCGGCACCCCCACCGCCTGGTCCACCGCCCCCGAACTGGCCTCCACCGGATTCCTCGGCGCCAACGGCCTGAAGATCCACCGGGGCGCGGTCTGGGCCACCAATCTCGACAAGGGCACCCTCCTGCGGATCCCCGTCCTGCCCGGCGGACGCGCCGGCCGCGTACAGACCCGGGCCACCGGCCTGACCGGCATCGACGACTTCGCCTTCACCGGCAGCGGCGACAGCGTCCTGGCCACCCTCAACGGCCCCAACGAGGTGGCGCTCGTGCGACGCGACGGCACCCACTCCACCGTGCTGACCGCCGCCGACGGGCTCCAGAACCCCACCTCCGTCGCACTGCGCGGCGACAGGGTCTACGTCCTGAGCGCCGCCTACACCACCGCCGAGGACCCCAACCTCGTCCTCGCCCGCCTCAACGACTGAGCCGCACCGCCCGACCGTCCACCCGCTTCAGCAAACCCGGAACGGAACACCCATGTCGCACACGCAGCACACGCGGAACACGCAGCACAAACCAACCCAACCAGCAGACACACGAGATCACCCTGGGGGATGTCACCATCACCCGCGTCGAGGAGACGCACGGCCCGATCATGCCCGCGGACCAGTTCTTCCCGGACCTGCCCGCGCAGGCGTGGAATGACCACCGCGAGACACTCGTTCCCGACCATCTGGGCGCCGACGACACCATGGTCCACGCCGCGATGCAGACCTGGCTGCTGCGCAGCGAAGGCAGGACCATCCTCGTCGACACCGGCGTCGGCAACGACAAGTCCCGCCCCGCCGTGGCTTCGTGGGACCGGCTGAGCCTCGACTATCTCGGCAATCTCGCCCGCGCCGGTGTACGGCCCGAGGACGTCGACCTCGTGATCAACACCCATCTGCACGTGGACCACGTTGGCTGGAACACCCGGCTGAGCGACGGCGCGTGGACACCCACGTTCCCCAACGCCACCTATCTGATGCCCCGGGCCGACTTCGAGTTCTGGAACCCGGCGAACAACCCGGACATCACCGGCGGCGTCAACGAGAACGTCTTCGAGGACAGCGTCGCCCCCGTCCACGACGCGGGCCAGGCCCTGTTGTGGGAGGGCAGCCACCGTATCGACGCCAACCTGCTCCTGGAGGCGGCGCCCGGACACACTCCCGGTTCCAGCGTGGTCACCCTGACCTCCGGGGCGGACCGCGCGGTGTTCGCCGGTGACCTGCTGCACACCCCGCTCCAGATCATGGAGCCCGAGCACAACAGCTGCTTCTGCGAGGACCCCGCCGGCTCCCGCGCCACCCGCCGCAGAATTCTGAGCTGGGCGGCCGACAACAACGCGCTGCTGATCCCCGCGCATCTGAGCGGCCACGGCGCGGCCGAAGTGCGGCGCGAGGGTGGCACGTTCGCCATCAAGGGCTGGGCCCCGTTCACGCCGTACAGCCAGGCCTGACGCCGGCGAACCCGCGGAACCCGTCCAGACAGAGAGGCCAGGCAGTGCCCCGTCGACCCACCCCCGTGAACCGTCGCGTTGATCCCGTCGCCACCACTGCGCAGGGCACTGTCCGCGGCCGGCGCCAGGACGGAGTCCTCTCCTTCCTGAACATCCCGTACGCCGCTCCTCCCACCGGCGCCGGCCGGTTCGGGGCGCCGCGGCCGCACGACTCGTGGCGCGGTGTGCGGGACGCCACCGTGCCGGGGCCGAACGCCCCTCAGTCCGAACGCCGTCTCGGCGGCGTGGACATGTCCCCCTACTTCGGGGACGGCTGGAGCCGCGGGGAGGACTTCCTCACCGTTAGCGTCCGGACACCGGGGGGCACGGGCGCCGCCCTGCCGGTGATGGTGTTCGTGCACGGTGGCGGTTTCGTCGCCGGCTCGACACGCTCGGCGCTGTACGACGGCACGGGCTTCGCCCGCGACGGCGTCGTCCTCGTGACCCTCAACTACCGGCTCGGGATCAGCGGTTTCCTCGACATCCCGGGGGCGCCCGCCAACCGTGGTCTGCTCGATGTCGTGGCCGCGCTGCGCTGGGTCCGCGCGAACATCGCCGCCTTCGGCGGTGACGCGGACAACGTGACTCTCTTCGGTCAGTCGGCCGGAGCCACCGTCGTCGGCGGCGTACTCGCTTCCCCCGAGGCCACCGGCCTGTTCCGGCGGGCGATCGTCCAGAGCGGCAGTGGCCTCGGCGCGTTCACTACCGAGCAGGCGGCGCGGGTCACGAGGGCCGCGGCCAAGGCGCTCGGCATCGAGCCACGGGCCGACGCCTTCGCGGAAATCCCCGACGAACGCCTGGTCGAGGCCGCTTCCCGGCTCACGGGCATCGACCTGCGGACCGAGACGCACCACGATCCCCTGGTCGGGATCAGCCCCTTCAGCCTCGTCCTCGACACCCAGCCCGCGCACGCCGTCGCCAGGGGCCGGGGCGCCGATGTCGACCTGCTCATCGGCACCAACTCCGAAGAGGGCAACCTCTATCTGGTCCCCACGGGCGAGTACGCGCGCTCGACGGCCGCCGACATCGAAGCGCTCGCCGCCCGCTCGCACCCGGACCCGGACCCGTCGAGACTCGTGGCGGCGTACCGGACGGCCCGGCCGGACGCGGACTTCGGCGCGCTGCGTTCGGCGGTCATGGGCGACGCCCTGTTCGGCGCGGGCAGTTGGGCCCTGGCCGACGCGCACGCCACGAACAACTCGTCGGCCACCTTCTGCTACGAGTTCGCCTGGCGCTCCGAAGCCCTGGACGGTCAACTCGGCGCCACCCACACCATGGAGCTGCCCTTCGTCTTCGACCTCACCCACCTGCCCCGCCTGCACGGACCCGCCGCACTGCTCGGCCCCGACAGCCCGACCGACCTCGCCGCCCGGGTCCACGAGACCTGGGTCAGGTTCGCCAGAACGGGCGACCCGGGCTGGGACCCGTACGACACCGACCGCCGGACCACGATGCGGATCGACACCGAGTGGACACAGCTCGACGACCCCCACACCCAGGAACGCCAGGCGTGGCACTGACCGGCCCCCGGTCCTTGCCCCCACCGTTGCGGTCAACCACTCGGCCGAGTCGGTCGTCTCTTCCGGGAGTACGACCACCAGAGGAGAAAAAGTGACGACGAACCCGGAGACGGACCAGCGAGGGGCGCGCCCGAGGGAGGTGGAGACAGCCTTCCTCCTGTTACTGGCCGCCATCGCCGTGGACGCCCTGGTCTGGACACTCGACACGTTCGTCGTCTCCCCTTCCGGATTCGACGACATGCGCGACGAGATGGGCGGGAGCAACGCGATCCAGCAGGCCGCCATGTCCGCCGGGTTCCTGATCGCGACCAGCGGTCTGCTCGTCTACTTCGTCTTCCAGATGCGCCAGGGCCGCAACTGGGCACGGTACACACTCGCCGCGGTCGCCGCTCTCGTCGCGTTGTTCATGATCAACAGCATGAGCATGAACGGATTCACCACAGGGAGCACGGCCGATGTCATCTACGACATCGCCATCGGCACCCTCCCGCCCCTCCTGGTGGCCGGCGCCGTCCTGCTGATGTTCCTGCCCACGGCGAACAGGTACTTCTCCACCCCGAAAGGCGCGGAGGAGCGGGGCATCTGACGGCCCATCGGCAAATCGCGCCTCCACCGGGCCGAGGGTCGCCTCCGTGCCCGGACGAGCGGAACAAGCACAGCCCCGCCCGGGTTGGGGAAGCGTGGCTCGCCCGACGGGTACGGAACGCGCCGCCGGGCAGGAGCCAGACGTGAGGAGCCCACCGGAGACCCGGCAGGGCGTAACAGCGGCAAGGAGATCGACACACCATGAAGACTCGCCGTATTGGTAGCGCCGAGGTCGGCGCGATCGGCCTGGGCGGTATGCCGATGTCGATCGAGGGACGGCCCGACGAGGCCCGTTCCCTGGCCACCATCCACGCGGCACTGGACGCCGGGGTGACGCTGATCGACACGGCGGACGCCTATCACATGCACGCCGACGAAGTGGGCCACAACGAGTCGCTGATCGCGAAGGCGCTGGCGTCGCACAGCCAGGGCTCCGAGGTCCTGGTCGCCACCAAGGGCGGCCATCTGCGGCCGGGTGACGGCTCCTGGACGGTGGACGGCTCCCCCGAGCACCTCAGGCGCGCCTGCGAGGCATCGCTCGGCCGGCTCGGTGTGGAGGCGATCGGGCTGTACCAGTTCCACCGCCCCGACCCCGGGGTTCCGTACGAGGAGTCCGTCGGCGCCCTGCGGGATCTGCTCGACGAGGGCAAGATCCAGCAGGCCGGCATCTCCAACGCGAATCCGGAACAGATCCGCCTGGCCTACGACATCCTCGGCGGCCGGCTCGCCTCCGTACAGAATCAGTTCTCACCGGCATTCCGTTCCAGCGAACCGGAGTTGGAGCTGTGCAGGGAGCTGGGGATTGCGTTCCTGCCGTGGAGCCCGTTCGGCGGCATCAAGAACGCCGGCGGACTCGGCTCCTCCCACTCCCCGTTCAAGACCGTCGCCGACGCGCACGGAGTGAGCCCGCAGCGTGTCTGCCTGGCCTGGCTGCTGGCGAAGTCGCCCACGGTGGTGCCGATTCCGGGCTCCAGCCGCCCGGAGACCGTCACCGACTCGACTGCCGCCGCCACTCTCGAACTCACTGCGGCCGAACTGGCGGAGCTGGACGCGGCCTGATTGGCCGTCAGGTTTGTCGCGATCGGGCCTGCCGACGGCTCAGTCAGCCGTCGGCATGGCCTCGCGCAGCGCCTTGTCCAAGGCCTTCGCGATCGCGGGGTCCGATGGAGGACTGTCGCGGAAGAGCGGATCGAGCGCGGTGGTGAACGCGAGGGTGAACGCACCGTAGTACGGAGTGCGGGGGCGCTGCGCCGCGTTCTTCAAGGCGGTCAGCAGCGTCTCGGCCGCGTACATCGGACGGCCGTGTTCGTCACGCGGCGTGGGGTCCGCGCTCTCACCCGAGCCGGAGGACGACGGAGAAGGGGACAAGGCCGAAGCGTCACTCTCGGCCTCGTCCTCGCAAGGGCCAGGACTCTTGGCGTAGACGGACTCCCTGGTCGCCGCGAACCCCGCCCGCAGCAGGCGACATTGGCTGTCCGCGTTGGTGAGGAAACCGACCAGGTCCTCGGCCGCTGCCGCGTGTTGGGATCTGCTGCTGACGGCGAGGTTCTGACCGCCCAGTACGGCTCTGCCGGGCAGGGGCATCACCCCCAGCTGATCCGCTTCGAAGGTTTGGTGCAGGGTGCTGTAGGCGGTGGGCCAGTGACGCAGGAAGGCCGTCTTGCCCGCCGTGAAGTCCGACAGTGACTCCGTCTCCTTCGAGTCCCTGGCACGTTCGAGCGTGAACGGCTCGGCCGTACGGTCGCTCAGTTCGCGCACTCCACTGATCAGACTCTGTTCGGTCCCTTTGTATCGTCCCTCACCGTCGACAAGAGACGGACCGTCATCCGCGGACTCGAACGCCTCGATCGCGTTGACCGTTCGCCCCTCGTAGCCGTCGAGCTGTGTCGTCCACCCTTTGTCGTACGGCTGGGGCAGGTTCGCCTCCTCGACGTCGTTGATCACCCCCCGGAGTCCGCCCCATGTCTTCACTCGCCAGTCCCGGTGCTGGGGCTTCAGACCCGCTTGCTCCAGGTAGTCCCGCCGGTAGTACAGGAGCCCTACGTCGCTGTTGAACGGCGCCGCGTAGACGTCTTCGTTCCAGCGCCCGGTACTGGCGACGGAATCGATCACATCGCCGTCAAGGAGTTTCTCGTCCAAGGTGTTGATGAGGCCGGCCGCGGCGAACTCCGGTACCCATGTCACATCGAGATTGACCACGTCGTACTTCGCGCTGCCCGACTGGAGTGCGCCGAGCAGCTGGCTGCGCTGCTGGTCGGCCGAGCCCGACAGTTCCACCAGGTGGGCGCGGTAGGGATGCGTGCCCTTCTTCTTCGCCTCTGCCTTCTGTTCGGCGTTCCAGCCGTCCACAAGCCGCTGGCGGATTCCGCCCTTGCCGGTGACATCACGTCCGCTGGCCACCCAGATGTGACGGGGACCGCCGGAGCCCTGGGCAGTCGTGCCGGTACCCTCGTCGGCGCTGTACGGTCCGTCGTCCCCGCCGTCTCCGGTGCAGGCAGCGGTGAACGTGAGCGCGAGCGCCGCTGCGAGCCCCGCCACGCGGAATCGCGCGGGGCGCGGAAAACGGGGCAGCGTCATTTCTGGTCTCCTGACCCGGTGCTGGCGACCTCGTCCAACAGCGCGGAGGTGAGGTCACTGCCGGCGCTGTCCAGGCAGCGTCCCCCGCTTTCATCCGCGATCTTCCGGTCGGGTCTGTCCTCGAGGCACGCGTCCGATTCCAGCGACACCATGGCTACCGGAATCCCCTTGTCCCTGGCCGACCCGAGCAGCCTGGACAGCTTGTCGGCACCTGCCGGCCGGTCGTTGTCCTCGTCGTCGGTGAGGTAGACGATCAGCTGCGGACCCTGGTCGTCGGCGCCCCTTTCCGCCATGTACTCAAGGGCCTCGGAGAGCGCCCGGTACGGGTCGGCCTGGGCGTCCTTCACCTGGGCGTCCTTGTCGATCCTGTTCATCGCGTCCGTGTTCGTACGCGAGGCGAAGTCGAGCAGTTCGGTGTACGGACCGGAGCCTGTGTCGGCGACCGCCCAGATGCCGTACGTGTCCTCCTCACCGAGTCCGGCGAGCGACTGTTTGAGCATCCCGGGGGCGCCGCTCGGGCCCTCCCAGTGTTTCCGCATGGAGCCGGAGCTGTCGAGCAGGAAGAGCACGCGCCCGGGGCCGCTCGCGTTGCGGTACTTGCCAAGCGCGTCGTCGAGCGCGTCACCGTTGGCGGGTTCGGCGAGCGGGGCCGGCTCGGGCAGTGTCCCGGGGACGGCCTTGGCCGGGCCGGCCACCTCGTCGGCACGGGTCCTGCCCTCCAAGGCACCCCTGAATCCGTCCGCGCCGAAGACGGCGGCCCCTTCCTTGCCGGTGAGCCATGTCCTGAAGCTGTCCGCGGCCTCACTCCTGGGACCCTCGTCCAGGTTCGCGCCCTCCCAGGTCACCCGGACGAATGCCGGGTCGAGACCCGGTACATCGGCCGGGTACAGGGCGATGCGCTCGGCACGTTTCTCCTTCTCGCAGTCGACGCCGGTCCTGAGCAGGTGCTCGGGCACGATCGCGGCCGTGCGGTCGTCCACCTCGCCGAGGTCCGGCAACCGGCAGAGCATCTCCCGTCCGGTGAGTGCGGGCAGTCCCGCGTGCGCGACCGTCTTCTCGGCGTTCTTGCCGGAGGCCGCCGTACCGTACAGCCCCCGTGTGGCCAGCAGGGCGGCGGACGTGAACTCCGGATCCGCGCGGCGCACTTCGGAGCCGGGTTCCGTGCGGAGGAACGCGGTGATCAGGTCGGCGATCTTCCGCCCCTCCCGCTGACCGGCAAGCTGTTTCGCGGAGTCCTCCGGGACGGCGAGCACGATCGGCGAGGAAGCCAGTGGGGTGTCCGTGCCGAGCGACGCGTCACCCAATCCGCTCGTCGGACGGACCAGTTCGACATCCGCCGAGGTGGACGGGATCCAGATGTCGGGCTGTGCGCCTATGTCGCGTTGCGGATTGGCGGTGGCCTCGTCGTCCGACGGCTTCTGCCAGGCCGAGGAGTTGTCACGGAGCGCCGCTACGACATCGGAGGCGCCCGCACTGTACGTCGTGATCCCGCTGCGTCGGCAGCCGTCGCCCGTACGGTTCGCGTCGGAGACCATGTACGTCGCGGCCGCCTTGCGCACGGTGGGCTCGATGTCGGGATCGGTGAGCAGCCGCAGTTCCAGGGGTGGCGCGCAGAGTGCCTGGCCGCCCTGGGTGGTCAGGTAGTACGTGCCCAGGCCGAGGACCGGCAGCAGCGCGGCGGCGACGGCGCCGAGGACCGGTTTTCGGCGCCACCACGGGATCGGTGGCGCGGGCGGGAGCGGGATGTCCGTGGCGAGCAGCACGTCCGTACCGGAAGTGCCGGGGCGGCTCTGTGGCTCCCAGGTGTCGGAACGTGCCGTCCTGTGCTTGGACATGCGCGCCCGGATCTCCTCCGACAGTGTCCGGAAGCTGACGTCGCCTCCCTGCCCGGCCACTCCTTCCCGCAGAATCCGTAGGAGTTGTTCGGTGAAGGGGGTTGGCCTCGTCCCCGGCCCCGCGCCGATCTGGTGGTTGGCCTGCACGCTCATGAGCTGCGAGATGCGCCCTTTGTGCTCCAACATCTCCCAGGCACTACCGGCGTTGCCAGCGTGGCAGCAGTCGAGAACGACGACGATCTGCTTCGCCCTGCTGCTGGCCAGCGTGCCGAGCACCTGGGTCCACGACTGGGCTCCCTGGAACACGACACCCTTGACGACGTGCGCGTTGCGCATCTGGAGCCACAGCTCGTCCCCGCCGCTGGGGACGGCTCCATGGCCGGCGAAGTAGAACAGCAGCAGGCCCTCGGCCGACTCGACGGCCGTGTTGAGTGTTCTGGTGAACTCGTCCACACCCGCGGGGCTGCAGACGGTGATCTCGTCCCGGCCGAAGATCTCGCCGGCTCCCAGCACGTCCGAGAGCTGCGCGAGGTTGTGGACCACGCCCGGCAGGTTGCCGCTGTCCAATGTCTCGTACTCGGACACCCCGACCAGCAGTGCCCGATTCGCCCTCCCCCTCGGGTCGAACCGTGGCACCTGGTCACTCCTCCCCGTTGTCCGGTGTGCCGGGACCGCCCTCAGGCGGATCGATCGGGGTGATCTCGACCTCGGGCGGGTCGCCGGGCTCCACGGACCGGCGGTTCTTCCGCCAGGCTTCGACTCCCGATCTGGTCCTGGCGAGCACCAGGTCGAAGAGCTGGGGAGCCACGGCCCCGGTCATGACCAGCATGATGTCCATGGCGACGCCCATGACGGGACCGTCACCGCCCGCGTCGCCGCCGTCCGCCCGCGGCTGCTCGTGGATGCTCAGTTCGCCGTCGTCGACCAGGATTTCCAGGCCGCGCTCGCGCTCCAGCCACTTCCTCAGCGCGTGCACATCGACGTTCCCCGCCGCACCTCCGGCAAGTCTGACGCGAATCGAGCGATAGCCCCCGTGCTCTCCAACCGTCATAACTCCGCATCATGGCACGGTAGTTGTGGTTCAGGCGGTTCCGATGTCACTTATTGTGACCACTCTGTAACAGATCATATGCCGCAGTGCCGTCGCCCAGCCGGTCATCGGCTCTGCAACCAGTACACGGCCCACGTCACCGTCGCGGAGCCCACGGCTCCGGCAGCGCCGATCGCCGCTTGGAGGAGGAGGCGGCGCCACACCGGCGTCTTGGGCTGCTCGCGCGTGGTGTCACCTGTGTCGGTCATGGGTGGTGGTCCTCCTGGATACGCCGGAGCCGCCGACGGTCGGTGCCCCTGGCCTCTTGCTCGTCACGACCATGGTTACCGGCCCGCGGGCCAGAACGGTGGACTCCGGTGTTGCCAGGCGCAGACGGCATCAGCGTGCCCTGTTGTTGCCAGCCGTCGGCAACAACAGGGCGTGTTGCCAGATGAGTTGGCAACACATGTCGGACGGCGGGCGCACAACTCGCGGCGGATACTGTCGGTATGCCTGACAGTGCCTTCGAGATCATCGACGCGAACCCCGGCGGCCGGGGACGGTCGGCGCGCCTTGCCGCCCTCAAGGAGGGTCTGCCCGCGGACAAGCGGGCTTTGGCCGAGGATCTCCGGGCGCTGTTCGGTGCGCTGGGCGTGAGCGTGCGGCGGTACGCCGTGCGCCGCCATCTCGACGCCAGCTCGGTGACGCGCTATCTCAGCGGTGACCGGGTCCCGCCCTGGGACTTCGTGGCCGGCCTGATCGGCGATGTCAGAGAGGCGTCAGCACCTCTGACGCCTCAGGCGGAGGCCGCACTGCGCGAGACGCACCGGGCAGCCCTGAAGGCGAACCGTCGCAGCAGCGCCATGCAGGAACTACAGGACGAACTGGCCGGCGCGGACGAGGAGACACGCCGGATCAGGACACGGGAACGGGCCCTGGAGCAGGCCCTGCACGACCGCGAGCGGAGTCTGTCCGAGTCGGTGAGTCGGTCCCGGCATCTGGAAATGGAGCTCGACAACCGGCAGTTGGCGCACCGGACCGATGTGGCGCTGTGGGAGGGAGAGTACGAACAGCTGCGGAGGGACTGCGACGATCTCCGCGAGGAGATGCTCCACCTGCAGGAGGCCCTCGCCGTCACGAGGGCTGAACTGATCGCCGCCGAGGTGCAGTGCAATCGGCTGGAGGCCGAGCTCGACGCCATGGCGGGGCTTGAAGGCCGGGCCGAGGGGGCGTCGTCGCTGATGGCAGCCCTGGAGGCGGCGAACCGGACCTCCTCTGTCGCTGAGCTGGTCAACGTGGTGGGTGACCTGGAGGCACGCACGCAGCAGGCCATGGCGCGTGAGCTGGTCTCCGCGGCCAGCCGTTCTCGCCGGGTCGAGGACGTGGCGGCGCTGTTGTCGGGGTTGGAGCAGGCCGGCCTTCATGCCCACGCGGTGAGCGCCGTACCCGCGTTGGTGATGACACGGCCCGTGACCGAGACCGCGGCGCTCGCCGGTGAACTGCACCGCTCGGGCTTTGAGGACGGAGTGGCCGCGGTACTGCGGTCGTCGGTCGAGTTGAAGTCCCCGTGCGACATCATCGGCCTCTGTCTGGGCTTGCACAGAGGCGGACAGGGCGAGCTGGCGGAGAGTCTTCTTACGGCCGCTTTCGTTGTGCGCACGGTGACCGATGTGGTCGCTGTCGCGGTATGGGCCGCAGGCACCGAGGTCGAACCGGCGAGTCTGAGCGCGCTGGGTCCGGCCGTGGATCAGCGCAGTGCTCAGGAGCTGGTGGAACTCACCATCGCGCTGCGTGCCGCGGGCCGGCACAAGCATGCCGACTCGCTGCCGGTCGCGGTCGCGGAGCGATGCGAGGCCATGAACGTCGTCAGTGTGATCGAGTGCTTCACGGCCAAGGGAATGACCGGGGAAGCCGACTTCACTCTCTCCGCGACCCAGGGCCGGGGCGTGTCCCATGTGCTGGCGCTGGTGCGTGCGCTGGTGCAGGGAAAGCACAGCGAGGCCGCCGCCTCGGTGGTGGATCTCGCGGTGAGACATCGGCCGGTGGAATACATCGCCACCATGATCGCCGATCTGTACAGCACGAACCATTTCCCCCAGGCCGCCCAGGCGTTGATGGCCTCCATGCGGCACTCCGGCGTATCGACACGGTTCCTCCTGCGCTATCTGGACGAGACCTACCCCGGTGCGGAGGCCGTGGTGGAGATGGTCGTCGCCACGGGCAGTCCCGAACGGGCCGCCCATTTGCTGACATGCCTGGAGGGCGCCGAGCTGCCGCTGCTGGCCGAGGTGGTGTTCCAGCAGACGCTGCGGGAGAAGCCCACCGGTCACGCCGGACTGTTCCTGGACGTACTGGACCGATCCAGTGCTGCTGTCGTACGAGAAGCCGACCTGTATGCCCGGGCTTGTGCCGCACAGGGGCCGGACATGGCACCGCTTCTGCTCGCACTGACGGCTGCCGGCGGACTTCCCGCCCGCGACGCCGTGGTGCACGGCTGCATCAGCAACGGTGACGTCTCCGAACTCGTCATGCTGCTGCGGCAGTTGCACAACCTGGATCACCCGATAAGGCCACGCGTCATGGGCGTAGTCGACCGCATCATGGTGGCCGTGACGCAGAGCTGGCCGATGGTCCGGCAGGCAACACTGCTGATGTCACTGAGCGACGCGGGCCTGACGGACGACGCCGATCGGCTGGCCCGCCGGGCCGCGGACCAGCCGAAGTTCAAGGGCATCCTGAAAAAGGAACAGACCAAACACGAGCAGAAGGTTCTCTCCCGGGCGTTCTGGGGAAAAAGCTCGCACGGCAGGGACGGTGAGCGGAACACCCCGTGACCGCGACCGAAGGACGATGAGCCCGGCGACCTCAGCACCGGCCTCATGTCCCAGGGCGCGGCCCAGGCCGGGTCACTGTTTTTGGTCGGTGACCGAGGTCCCAGAACCGCGGCCGGTCGAGGCCACATCGGTCAAACCGCACGCGCGCCGGACCCATGAGACGACCGCCCCCCGTCGGGACGAGTGCCGAGGCGCCTCGGCGCGGGTCGTCCCAGCGTCAGGAAATCGACCGTGGCGCATTTCAGGCACCTTCGCGAACCGGCTCCAGGATCGCCACGCACTCCACGTGGTGCGTCATCGGGAACAGGTCGAACGCCCGCAGTGTCCGCGGCTTGTAGCCCGACTCCCGGAAATACGCCAGGTCGCGGGCCAGTGCCGCCGGGTCGCAGGCCACGTAGGCGATGCGGCGGGCGCCCAGGGTCGACAGGTGGGTGACGACCTGTTTGCCGGCGCCCGCGCGTGGGGGGTCGAGGACGATCAGGTCCGTCTCGGTGATCTGGGTGCGGGGCAGCACCGTGTCGACCTTGCCGTGTTCGATGCGGACCCTGGGGAGGTCCTTGAGGTTGTACTGGGCGTCCTCCGCCGCGCGCCTGCCGGATTCGATGCCGAGCACCGCGCCCGTCTCGCCCACGCGTTGGGCGATCGCCCCCGCGAACAGGCCCACGCCGCAGTAGAGATCGAGGGCCGTCTCGCCCCTGCGGGGCATCAGGCCCTGCATCACGGCCTCCACCAGGACCTCGGGGGCCTTCGGGTGGACCTGCCAGAAGCCGCCCATGCCGATGCGCCAGGTGCGGTCGTCGGCGCGTTCGCGGACGAAGGCGCGGCCGTGGACCCGGTGCACTCCTCCGTCGTGCTCCTCGATCCGCAGGACCGACACCGGCTTGTCCAGCTCGACCAGGGGGAGCCGGCCGCCCTTGAGGGGGGCGAGGACCACTTGGCGGTCGCCGGAGCCGGAGGCCGCGATCGCCTCGACCGAGGCCATCTGCGGCCATTCGCGCTTCTCGACGCCGAGTTCGCTGACGCCCTCGGAGGCGATCATGCAGTGGTCGACGGGCTGTACGTCGTGCGAGCGGTGCTTGCGCAGTCCGGCCCGGCCGTCGGCGTCGACGGCGTACTGGACGCGGGTACGCCACTGGGGCACCTCGCCCGCGGGCAGTTTGTCGCCGGGCGCGGGCATGACGGTGCCGTCCCAGCCCGCCTCCTCCGGGGTGAGGCCGGCCAGCCGCTGGAGCTGTTCGGTGATGACGTCGCCCTTGAGCCGGCGCTGGGCGCCCGGCTTGGCGTGCTGCCAGTCGCAGCCGCCGCACATGCCCGGGCCCGCGTACGGGCAGGGGGCCTCGACGCGCTCCTTGGAGGCTTCCAGGACGGTGACCGCGTCGGCGCGCAGATAGCGCGAGCCCTCGTCGCCGTCCGTCACCCGGGCGACGACCTTCTCGCCGGGCAGCGCGTGCCGTACGAAGAGCACCCGGCCCCCGTCGGTGCGGGCGACGCAGTGGCCGCCGTGCGCGACGGGCCCGACCTCGACCTCGTACTCCTCGCCGACCAGCGAAGCCTGCTCAGGGGCCTGCTCTGAAGGCTGCGGTTGTGTCTGCATGAGGGGCTGGGCTCCAAAACGTCAAAGGCGAGGTCAGAGGCGAGAAGGTGGGGCGGCGGAAGCCAATCAGTCTACGTGCGGGCGGCGGCGCCCACCGCCACCCGCGGTCCCTCAGGACTTCCCCGTGGGCTCCTTCCCCGGCCGCGTGTCCACCGGCCCCCGCCGCACCGAGCCGGGCGCGCTCCACTCCGCACGCCGTCTGGCCCGCTTCTTCGCGACCTCGGAGGACTCCAGCTGGTACGGCACGGAGGTCACCATCACGCCCGGGGAGAAGAGCAGCCGCCCCTTGAGCCGCAGCGCGCTCTGGTTGTGGAGCACCTGCTCGTACCAGCGGCCGACCACGTACTCGGGGATGAAGATGCTGACCACGTCGCGCGGGTTCTCGGTGCGCAGGCCCTTCACGTACTCGATGACGGGCCGGGTGATCTCGCGGTACGGGGAGTCGAGGATCTTCAGCGGCACGTTGATGCCGCGCCGCTCCCACTCCTCCCTCAGCTGCTTCGTCTCGGCGGGGTCGACATTGATGGAGAGCGCCTCCAGCCGGTCCGAGCGCGTCAGTTTCGCGAACGCGAGCGCGCGCAGCGTCGGCTTGTGGACCTTGGAGACGAGCACGATGGTGTGGACGCGGGACGGCCGTACGCTGTCGGGCCCGGGGGCCTCGGCGGCGGCGATCTCCTCGGACACCCGGTCGTAGTGCCGGCGGATCGCGCTCATCGTCCCGTAGAAGATCACCATGCCGAGCAGGGCGACCCATGCCCCGTGCGTGAACTTGGTGGCCAGCACGACGATCAGGACGAGCCCGGTGAAGAAGGCGCCGAAGGCGTTGATCGCGCGTGAGCGGATCATGTGGCGGCGCTTGGACCTGTCGCGTTCGGTCCGCAGATGGCGGTTCCAGTGCCGGACCATGCCGGTCTGGCTGAGGGTGAAGGAGACGAAGACGCCGACGATGTAGAGCTGGATCAGCTTGGTCGAGTCCGCCCCGTAGAGCCACACCAGCAGGATGGCGGCGCCCGCCAGCAGCACGATGCCGTTGGAGAAGGCGAGGCGGTCGCCGCGGGTGTGGAGCTGGCGCGGCAGATAGCGGTCCTGGGCGAGGATCGAGCCGAGCAGCGGGAAGCCGTTGTACGCGGTGTTGGCGGCCAGGAACAGCACGAGCGCGGTGGCGGCGGCGAGCAGGACGAAGAAGAACGTGTCCGCGCCGAAGACGGCGGCGGCGACCTGGGTGATGACCGGGTTCTGGACGTAGCCCTCACCGACCGGCACACCGTCGCGCAGCAGATCCCTGCCGGGGAACTCGGCCATCTTCACATCGGTGGCCAGGGCCAGCCCGATGATGCCGCAGAACATGGTGACGGCCAGGGTGCCCATCAGCGCCAGCGTCGTCGCCGCGTTCCTGCTCTTGGGCTTGCGAAAGGCGGGGACGCCGTTGCTGATGGCCTCGACGCCGGTCAGGGCCGCGCAGCCGGAGGAGAACGCGCGCAGCAGCAGGAAGACGAGCGCGAAACCGGCCAGTCCGCTCTCCTCCGCCTTGATCTCGAAGTGGGCGGTGGGCGCGTGCATGGTGTCGTCGAGTACGAGGCCCCGGTAGGCGCCCCACACGATCATGATGAAGACGCCGGTGACGAAGACGTACGTCGGAAAGGCGAAGAGCTTGCCCGACTCCCGTACGCCGCGCAGATTCATCAGCGTCAGGATGACGATTATCCCGATCGCGCACAGGACCTTGTTCTCGATGACGAAGGGGATCGCCGAGCCGAGGTTCTCCACGCCCGAGGAGATCGACACGGCCACGGTCAGGACGTAGTCGACGAGCAGCGCGCTCGCGACGGTCAGTCCGGCCTTGGGACCGAGGTTGGTGTTGGCGACCTCGTAGTCGCCGCCGCCGCTCGGATAGGCGTGCACGTTCTGACGGTAGGAGGCGACGACGGTGAACATCAGGACCACGACGGCCAGTGCGATCCACGGGCTGAAGTGGTACGCGGACGCGCCCGCGATGGAGAGCACCAGGAGGACTTCTCCTGGTGCGTAGGCCACCGAGGAGAGCGGGTCGGAGGCGAAGACGGGCAGTGCGATGCGTTTGGGAAGGAGCGTTTCTCCCAGCCTGTCGCTACGCAGCGCCCTCCCGATCAGGATCCGTTTGGGCACGTCGGTCAGTTTCGGCACGATGAGGATCGTAAGCCGTCCGGGCTCGGCCCTCCCAAGCACCACCCCGCCCGGGCGGGGCCGGAGGCGCGCCACCCCGCGCGACGGGCGGCGGGCCCCCGGCGAACGGCGTCAGACGTGCTCGGGCGAGCGCTCCCCCGCCTTCCCTCCGGACAGCCCGGCGGGGCCGTCGTGCGCGCCCCGCGCGAAGAGCCGCCCCGGCCACCAGAACCGGCGCCCGAGGTCCAGGGCGAGGGCGGGCACGAGCACCGTACGGACCAGGAAGGTGTCCAGCAGGACTCCGATGCCGACGATTACGCCCATCTGCGCCATCGTCACCAGCGGCAGCGCCGCGAAGACGGCGAAGGTCGCGGCGAGCACCACGCCCGCCGAGGTGATGACGCCTCCGGTGCTGGTCAGACCCTCCAGTACGCCACGCCTGTGGCCGGTCCGCAGTGCCTCCTCGCGGACCCGGTGCATCAGGAAGATGTTGTAGTCGATGCCGAGCGCGACCAGGAACACGAAGCCCATCAGCGGGATCGACCAGTCGACACCGGCGAATCCGAAGACGGTCTCGAACAGGAGGTTCGAGGCGCCGAGGGCGGCGAAGTACGACAGGACGACCGTCGCGAGCAGCAGCAGCGGTGCGACCAGGGCGCGCAGCAGCAGGATCAGTACGACCAGTACCACCACCAGCACCACGGGGATGACGGTGCGCAGATCGCGGTCGGCGGCCCGCTGGGTGTCGAGGGTCTGCGCGGTGGCCCCGCCGACGACGGCGTCGGCGCCGTCGACGGTGCCCACGGCGTCCCGGAGCCGGTCGACGGTGTCCTTGGCCGCCGTGCTGTCCGGGGTGTCGGTCAGGACCACCGACAGGGTGGCGAGACGGCCGTCGGGCGTACGGTCGCCGTCCTCGACGCGCGCGACGCCCTCGACGTCCCGCAGGGCCGACTCGACGTCGGCGGCGCGGTCGGCGCGGGTGACGACCTTGGCCGGGTCGGAGGCGCCCGACGGGTAGTGCGCGGAGATGAGTTCCTGCGCCACGACCGATTCGGGCTTCTCCTGGAACATCTCGGACTGCCGCAGCCCCATGTCGATGCCGAACGCGCTGAGCGCGAGCGCTCCGGTGACGCCCACCGACATCAGCCAGGACCAGCGCGGGCGCCGGGCGACCAGGGCGCCGATCCGGGACCACACGGTGGTCTCCTTGCGGGCGGGGGTGCCGAAGCGCGGGACGAACGGCCAGAAGACCCAGCGGCCGGCGATCACCAGCAGCGCGGGCAGCACCGTGACCATCGCGAGGAACGCGCAGACCACCCCGACGGCGCCGACCAGCCCCATGGAGCGCGAGGAGTTGATGTCGGCGAACGCCAGACAGGCCAGTCCGATCGCGACGGTGCCCGCGGAGGCGAGGATCGCCGGGCCCGAGCGGACCAGCGCGGTCCGCATCGCCTCGTGCCGGTCCTCCCGCCGGTGCAGTTCCTCGCGGTAGCGGGCGATGAGCAGCAGGGCGTAGTCCGTGCCGACGCCGAAGACGAGCACCATCAGGATGCCCGCGCTCTGCGGATCGACGGGCAGATGGCCGTACTTGGCGAGCAGATACGTGCCGACCTGGGTGAGTACGGCGGCGAAGCCGACGGACAGCAGCGGGAACAGCCACAGCAGGGGGCTGCGGTAAGTGATCAGCAGCAGGACGGCGACGACGAGCCCGGTCGCGATCATCAGGGTCGCGTCGAGGGTGCCGAAGACGGCGACGGAGTCGGTCAGGGAGGCGGCGGGGCCGCCCACCTCGGCCTCGACACCGGGTGGGGCGTTGGCGCCGGCGATGTCGCGGAGCCTGTCGACCGTGTCGGTGATCTCGTCCTCGTACGACAGGGGGACGACGGCCATCAGGGCCTCGCCGTCCTCGGACGGTACGGCGGGCGGCAGTTGCTCGCCGTCGGCGACGTACGGCGCGAAGCGCTCGCGGTCCGCGGCGGCCTTCGCCGCGGCCCCGTCGCCGGTGTAGACGACGACCGCCGGCATCAGGGTGTCGGTGCGGAATTTCTCCAGCTCGGTGTTGACCCGGGCCGATTCCGCGCCACGGGGCAGGAACGCGTTCGGCCCCGTCTCCTCGACTTCGCCGAGCTTGCCCGCGAGCGGGCCGAGCGCGACGACGAGGATCAGCCAGGCGACGAGGACGAACCACTTCCCGCGACTGCCGCCGGGTGCCCCGGCGAGCCGCTTCGGCAAGGTGGTCATGAGTAATCTCCTTGGTATGGAGTGAGTGAGGGCACGCTCCTTCCGCACCGCGGCGTGATGGTTTGCCGACCTGCCGCGGCGCGCGGGATGGTGCCCTGAGTGACGGATCTCCATGAGTACGGCCGGGAGCGGGAACTCCCGGCCGTACGTCTTCACTTGGCGCCGGTACTACTCGATCTCGCGCATCATCTTCTCCATCGACGCGATCGAGCCACGGGCCTGTGTCAGTTCGTCGAGCGTGCGGCGGTGGAGTTCGACGTTGTCCTCCAGAAGCTGCGCGTACTTCATGGCGAGCTTCTTGTACTGCTCCTCACGCGCGGCCACCATGCGCGCGCGCCAGGTCGCCGCGACCTGCCAGACGACCACGATGAGGAACAGGAAGACGCCGCCGGCGCCGATGGCCCCCGCCAGGTCCGTCCATCCCGAATCGTTCATTTCGCGGACTCCTTCACGGTCGTTCCCTCTTCCTCGGTGAGCGTCTGCGCCGCCGTGGCGACGGACTGGGGGGTCAGGGCGAAACAGAACGGCGTCAGCTCGAAGTACTTCATCGACTTGCCGCTCTCGGAGAGCTCCAGCGTCCCTGCGACCAGACCGGCCGCCTCCAGCCGCTGGAGGTGCATGTGCAGCAGCGGACGGCCGATGCCGAGCTCGCGGGCGAGCCTGCTGACGTAGTTCCGGCCCTCCAGGAGCGCGCCGATGATCCGCATCCGGTGGGGATTGCCGAGCGCGCCGAGCACTTTCAGCAGCTCGTCGCCGGTCGGGACCTCTTGCATCGCAGCGCCCTTTCTCAGCACCTGTCAGAGAAGACTGACAGCAGCCCCGGGACCTGTCAAAGAAACCTGACACATATCAGGGTCGGCTGAGGGGAAGTCGGGGTCGTCTCAGGGTCCCCCGGCGCATCCCCGACACGGGTGACGGCACGGCGGACGCGGACGCATAAGCTCATCACCGGGCGGCGCCCCGTACGGTTGTCCCGTCCGTGGCCCGGCGCACGGAGAAGGAAGAGTGAACCAGGTGTTTACGCAGGTCAGCTCGGCGAACAGGACTGCGGGGTAAAGAGGACGTGCACATCGTCATCATGGGCTGCGGCCGAGTGGGAGCCGCGCTCGCGACCAGCCTGGAGCGGCAGGGGCACACGGTCGCGGTCATCGACCGCGACCCCACGGCGTTCCGCAGGCTCGGCTCCGGCTTCGGCGGCCGGCGTGTCAACGGCGTCGGCTTCGACCAGGACACGTTGCGCGACGCGGGCATCGAGGACGCGGGCGCGTTCGCCGCGGTCAGTAGCGGCGACAACTCGAACATCATCGCCGCCCGGGTGGCCCGCGAGATGTTCGGCATCGAGAACGTGGCCGCGCGCATCTACGACCCCCGGCGTGCGGAGGTCTACCAGCGGCTCGGCATCCCGACCGTGGCGACCGTCCGGTGGACCGCCGACCAGATGCTCAGGCGGCTGCTGCCGTCCGGCGCGGAGCCGCTGTGGCGCGACCCGAGCGGCGGCGTGCAGCTCGCCGAGGTCCACACGTCGGCCGGCTGGATCGGCCACAAGATCAGCACCCTCCAGGAGGAGACGGGCGTCCGCGTCGCGTTCCTCACCCGGCTCGGCGAGGCCATACTGCCCACGTCGCAGACCGTGCTCCAGGAGGGCGACCTCGTCCACGTGATGATGCGTACGGACGACATCCAGAAGGTCGAGGCGGCCTTCGCCGAGGGCCCTGAGGAGGGCGGTCACTGATGCGCGTCGCGATTGCCGGAGCAGGTGCGGTGGGTCGTTCCATCGCGGGCGAACTGCTGGAGAACGGCCACGAGATCCTGCTGATCGACAAGGCGCCCACCGCCATCTCGGTCGAACGGGTCCCGATGGCGGAGTGGCTGCTGGCCGACGCGTGCGAGATCACCTCGCTGGACGAGGCGGCGCTGCAACGCTGCAACGTCGTGATCGCCGCGACCGGCGACGACAAGGTCAACCTGGTCGTCTCGCTGCTGGCCAAGACGGAGTACGGCGTCCCGAGGGTGGTGGCCCGCGTCAACAACCCCAAGAACGAGTGGCTGTTCAACGAGTCGTGGGGCGTGGACGTCGCGGTGTCGACGCCGCGGCTGATGTCGGCGCTGGTGGAAGAGGCGGTGAGCGTCGGCGATCTCGTACGGCTGCTGCGCTTCAGCCACGGCGACGCGAACCTCGTGGAGCTGACGCTGCCGCCGGAGTCGGCGGTGACGGGGACGCAGGTCGGGGACGTGAACTGGCCGGAGGACACGTCGCTGGTGACGATCATCCGAGGGTCGCGCGTGCTGACGCCGAACGCGGAGGAGACGCTGGAGGCGGGGGACGAACTGCTCTTCGTGGCGGCGCAGGCGCGGGAGGAGCAGCTGGAGGACCTGCTGTCGGTGCGACGGGAAGACGCGTAGCGCTGCGCTGTGCGGTTGCGTGTGTGCCTGTCCCTGCGGGCCGGGCTTGATCGGTGCGGGGTTTCGTTCGACCGCGTCCGCCCGGTGGTCGGGTTGTCCTCAATCGCCGGACGGGCTTCAAATCCGCCCGTCCGGCGGGTGTGAACAGCACCCAGCCCCCGGCAACGAACCCGCAACCAACTAGCCCTGCTCGCGCGCCGACCGCGCCGCCTGCGCCGACCGCTCCGCCTCCTCCTCCGCCTCCATCTCGGCGAAGACGTCGATCGGCGCCGGGGCCTTCGCCAGGAACACCCAGGTCAGATACACCGCCAGCAGGAACGGCGGGATCTTCAGCGACACCAGGACCCAGCCCAGCTGCGTCGTGTCCGCCCACCAGTACAGCGGGAAGAGGATCGCGCACTTCGCGAGGAGGATGAACCCCCACGCGTAACTCGCCTTCGTGTACGCCGCCTTGCGCCCCGGGTTCCGCGTGCGCCAGGACAGGTTCTCCTTGAAGACCGGGCCCAGGATCAGCCCGATCAGGGGCACCCCCGCGACGCTGGTCCCGATGTACGCGACGGCCAGCCCCAGCGTGTAGAGCATGCCCGGCAGGTAGAAGTCCTTCGCGTTGCCGGTCATCATCGCGAAGACCACGCCGAAGGCGACCCCGAAGACGCCGCTGAAGGCGTGCTTCACGGTGTCGCGGCGGATCAGCCGGACGGCCACCAGCAGCAGCGACACCGCGAGGGCGGCGATCGCCGAGACGTGCAGGTCCTTGTTGATCGTGAAGATCGTGACGAAGAGCAGTCCGGGGACGACCGTCTCCACCATCCCGCGCACGCCGCCGAAGGCCTCGAAGAGCGCGGCCTCGGTGACGGCCTTGGCGTCGGCGTCGGTCTGCGGGTCGCCCCCGGGGGCGGGGGTACTGGGGTCTGTCGTCGCGGCGGGCTTGTCGGTTGACGTCACCGGCTACTCCTGTCCGAGCGGTCGGAGTTCGTATTTGGGGTTGAACAGCACCCTGCGGCCGTGGCTCATGGAGATCCGGCCGGATGCGATGAGCTTGCGGCCCGGCTCTATGCCCGCGATGGAGCGCCGTCCCAGCCACACCACGTCCAGCGGCGCGGTGCCGTCGAACAGCTCCGCCTCCAGCGCGGGCACACCGGCCCGCGGACGCAAAGTGACCGTCCGCAACGTACCAGTCACCTTGACTATCTGGCGGTCGCCGCAGTCGCTGATGCGTGTGCAGCCCGAAGCCTGCGCGTCCTCACGCAGCTCCTCGGATTCCAGGTCCTCCTGGGAGCTGGACAGCCGGTCGAGCATCCGGCGGAAGCGGCCGGTCGGCTTCTCAGCACTCATGACAGAAGCGTACCGGGGTCCGCGGGCGCCGGATCATCGGTCGAACCGGTAGCCCATGCCGGGCTCGGTCACGAAGTGTCTGGGGTGCGAGGGGTCGGCCTCCAGCTTGCGGCGGAGCTGGGCCATGTAGACCCGCAGATAGTTGGTCTCCGTGCCGTAGGAGGGCCCCCAGACCTCCTGGAGGAGCTGTTTCTGGCTGACGAGGCGGCCGGTGTTGCGTACGAGCACCTCCAGGAGGTGCCACTCGGTCGGGGTGAGCCGTACGTCGCGGCCCTCCCGGTGCACCTTCTTGGCCACCAGGTCGACGGTGAAGCCCTCGGTCTCGACCATGGCCGCCGCGGCGTCGTCGCCGGAGCCGACGGGCTCGGCGCGGCGGACGGCGGCGCGCAGCCGGGCGAGGAGTTCGTCCATGCCGAAGGGTTTGGTGACGTAGTCGTCGGCGCCCGCGTCCAGCGCCTCGACCTTCTCGTCGGAGGTCTGGCGCGCGGAGAGCACCAGGATCGGTACGCGGGTCCAGCCGCGCAGGCCCTTGATGACCTCCACGCCGTCCATGTCGGGCAGGCCGAGGTCGAGCACGACGACGTCCGGGTGGCGGGCGGCGGCGAGTTCCAGGGCGCTCGCGCCGTCGGCTGCGGCGTCGACCTCGTACTTGCGGGCCTTCAGGTTGATCACGAGCGCGCGCACGATCTGCGGCTCGTCGTCGACCACGAGCACCCTCACGGGCCCTCGGGGGTCTCCCCCGGCGGGAGGCGCCATGGTGGCCTGCCTTTCTGCTGTGCCGCCGGTCACGAGACGACCTGGGCGGGTAGTTCGGGGCCGGCCGGCGCGAGGCCCGGTACGGCCGTGAGGTCGATGACCATGGTGAGTCCGCCGCCGGGGGTGTCCTCGGCGGTGAGGGTGCCGTCCATGGCGTCCACGAAGCCGCGGGCGACGGCGAGGCCGAGGCCCACGCCCGCGCCGCGGGGGGCGTCCCCGTGGCGCTGGAAGGGCTCGAAGATGCGTTCCTTGGCGTCGTCGGGGACGCCGGGGCCGCGGTCCACGACGCGTACCTGGACGCGGGCGCCGAGCGAGCTGGCCGAGACGGTGACGCGGGTGCCCTCGGGGCTGTACTTGACGGCGTTCTCGACGATGTTGGCCACGGCGCGCTCCAGCAGGCCGGGGTCGACGGCGACCATCGGCAGCGACTCCGGGACGTCCAGGTCCACGCTGTCCTCGGGGACTCCGCCGAGCGCCATGGGAACGACCTCGTCGAGGTCGATCTCGCGGATCAGCGGGGTGACGGTGCCGGTCTGGAGCCGCGACATGTCGAGGAGGTTGCCGACGAGGTGGTCGAGGCGGTCGGCGCCGTTCTCGATGCCTTCGAGGAGTTCGGCGTGGTCCTCCTCGGACCATTCGACGTCGTCGGAGCGGAGCGAGGTGACGGCGGCCTTGATGGCGGCGAGCGGGGTGCGCAGGTCGTGGCTGACGGCGGCGAGCAGGGCCGTACGTATCCGGTTGCCCTCCGCGAGCCTGCGGGCGCCCTCGGCCTCGCCGACCAGGCGCTGGCGGTCCAGTACGACGGCGGCCTGGGCGGCGAAGGCGGAGAGCACCCGGCGGTCCTCGGCGGGCAGTACCCGGCCGGAGAGCGCGAGCGCCATGTGGTCGCCGACGGGCATGTCGACGTCCGCCTCCTCGGGGCGGTCGACGGGCCGGGGGCCGACGCTGCCCGCGCGGGTCCACGGGTCGACGCCGCCGGCGCGTTCCAGCAGCGCCACGGACTCCATGGAGAACGTCTCGCGCACGCGCTCCAGCAGCGCGTCCAGGGTGGTCTCGCCGCGCAGCACGCTGCCGGCCAGGAAGGAGAGGATCTCGGACTCGGCGCGGAGTCTGGCGGCCTGGTGGGTACGGCGGGCCGCGAGGTCGACCACGGACGCCACGGCGACGGCGACCGCGAAGAAGATCACGATGGCGACGAGGTTCCGGGGGTCCTGGATGGTGAGGTTGTGGGTCGGTGGCGTGAAGTAGAAGTTCAGCAGGATCGAGCCGACTGCGGCCGATGCCAGGGCCGGCCGCAGTCCGCCGAGCAGTGCGGCGAGGACGGTCAGGAAGAGGAAGAGCAGGACGTCGTTGGCCAGGCCGAGGGTGTCGTGCAGCGCGGTGAGGAGCAGCGTCAGCAGGACGGGGGCGACGACGCCGGCCAGCCAGCCGGAGACGATCCGGGAGCGGCCGAGGCGGGCGCCGTGCGCGACGGGCAGGCCGCGGCCCTTGGCGACCTCCTCGTGGGTGACGATGTGGACGTCCAGGTCGGGTCCGGACTCGCGGGCGACGGTGGCGCCGACGCCGGGCCCGAACATGTACTGCCAGGCCTTGCGGCGGCTGGAGCCGAGGACGATCTGGGTGGCGTTGACGCCGCGGGCGAATTCCAGCAGTGCCGAGGGCACGTCGTCCCCGATGACGTGGTGGAAGGTGCCGCCGAGGTCCTCGACCAGGGTGCGCTGGACGGTCAGTTCCTTGGGCGACGCGGAGGTGAGGCCGTCGCTGCGGGCGATGTACACGGCGAGGATCTCGCTGCCGGAGCCCTTGGCGGCCATGCGGGCGGCGCGGCGGATGAGGGTACGGCCCTCGGGTCCGCCGGTGAGGCCCACGGCGATGCGCTCGCGGGCCTGCCAGGTGGTGCGGATGTTGTGCTCGCCGCGGTACTGCTGGAGGTACTCGTCGACGCGGTCGGCGGTCCACAGGAGGGCGAGCTCGCGCAGGGCGGTGAGGTTGCCGGGGCGGAAGTAGTGCGAGAGGGCGGCGTTGACCTTGTCGGGCTGGTAGATGTTGCCGTGCGCCATACGGCGCCGCAGCGCCTGGGGCGACATGTCGACAAGCTCGATCTGGTCGGCCCGTCTGACCATCTCGTCGGGGACGGTCTCGCGCTGCCGTACGCCCGTTATCGACTCGACGACATCGCCGAGTGACTCCAGGTGCTGGATGTTGACGGTCGAGACGACGTCGATGCCGGCCTGGAGCAGTTCCTCGACGTCCTGCCAGCGCTTGGAGTTGCGGGAGCCGGGGACGTTGGTGTGGGCCAGCTCGTCCACCAGGGCGACGGTGGGGCGGCGCTCGATGACCGCGTCGACGTCCATCTCGGTGAAGACGGTGCCCCGGTGCGGCAGCTCCGTGCGGTGGATCTGTTCGAGGCCCTGGAGCATGACCTCGGTGCGTGGCCGGTTGTGGTGCTCGACGAACGCCACGACGCAGTCGGTGCCGCGCTCGACGCGCCGGTGCGCCTCGGAGAGCATCGCGTACGTCTTGCCGACGCCCGGTGCCGCGCCCAGATAGATCCTCAGCTTGCCGCGTCCCATGGCCCCATTGTCTTCCCGCCGGGCCGCCGCGTCCCGTCACGGCCTCGCGCCCGAAGCTACCGCCCAGGATGACCCCGAAACGGACATCCGGCGGGGTGGGGGGTCCGTCTTGACATGATTCTGATGGTGCCCGGTGTCAGGGCCTGTCCTCGAAGTAGCGGCGTCCGCCCGCAGGGCGGGGCCCGCGGCGGCTGGTGCGGTGCATCGCAAGGCGGAGGGCCGGACTCGTACCGGGCGTACTCGGCCGGGTCCGACAACGCGGCGAGGTGCCGTGCCGGGCGTCGCGGGCCAGGCGGGACTTCGAGGACACCCCCCAGGGGGTGTCTTGTCGATCAGGCCGGATCAGGGAGCGGGGTCTGGTGCGTGCGATCGCAAGGCGGAGGAGGGAGGCATGGCGGGAGCCGTGCCTCCCTCCTGCGCTGTCAACGCGGCGAACGTGCGTGCCAGACCCCGCGAGCCCGGCAAGATCGGCAAGACACCCCCTAAGGGCCGGGCGTCGGCTCGTGCTCCAGCAGGTGGCCGTCGGCGAGTTCGAGCACCCGGTCGGCGAGGCCGAGGAGCTGCGCGTCGTGGGTGGCCACCAGCACGGTGACACCCTCGCTGCGCACGACCGCGCGCAGCAGTTCCATTACGGCGAGACCGGTCTCCGCGTCGAGCTGCCCGGTGGGTTCGTCGGCGATCAGCAGGGCGGGCCGGTTCGCGAGGGCGCGGGCGATGGCGACGCGCTGCTGCTGTCCGCCGGAGAGTTCGCCGGGCCGCTGCGCCGCGTGGTCGCCGAGGCCGACGAGGGCGAGCAGCAGGGCCACGCGCTCCTCGCGCTCACGCGGGTCGGCCCGGCGCAGCCGCAGGGGCACGCCGACGTTCTCGGCGGCGGTGAGGATGGGGATCAGTCCGAAGGACTGGAAGATGAAGCCGATGCGGTCGCGGCGCATTTCGAGCAGTCCGCTCTCGCCGAGCGTGGCGAGGTCCGTGCCGTCGACGGTGATCTGCCCGTCGTCCGGGGTGTCGAGTCCGCCGACGAGGTTGAGCAGGGTCGTCTTGCCCGATCCGGAGCGGCCCTTGAGCGCGATCAGCTCGCCGCGCGGCACGGTGAACGACACTCCGCGCAGCGCGTGGACGGCGGCGGCGCCGGTGCCGTACGAGCGGTGCAGGCCGCTCACCCGCACCATGGGGCCCGCCGTCTCGTCCACGACGGCCGTGCCGGTGCTGCTGGTCCTGGTCATGAGTCATCCCCCGTGCGGTGCCGGATCCCGGGCGTCAGTATGTGCGGGGCGTGTGTGGCCGGGCAATGGTGGTGCTCACACACGCGGGTGGGCCGCGCCCCCGTGCCGGGGACGCGGCCCACCCGCGTGTGTCGAGCGTGTCCGGGCGTCCCCGTCGGGGCCCGGGACTCTCGGGTCAGCGGACCTCGGTGATCTCGGGGCCGCGCTGGAGCTGCCCCATGCCGCCGGCGAAGCGTGAACCTTCCTGCTCCTCGGCCTGCTGCACGCCCTCGGCGACCATCTGCGCGTCGTCCGGCAGCTTCAGGACGATCGGGTCGCGGGGGGCCATCGGGCCCTCGCCGCGCACGACGACCGTGTCCTTGAAGATCTGCTCCAGCAGTCCGGCGGCCTCGGGCTGCACCGCGCCCTGTCCGGAGATCACTCCGCGCAGGAACCAGCGCGGGCCGTCGACCCCGATGAAGCGCACGAGCTGTACGCCACCGGTGCCGTCCGGGAGCTGTACCGGCACCTGGGCCCGGAGCTCCCAGCCGAGCGGGCCCTCGACCTCGTCGATGATGCCGCCCTGCTGCGTGATGCCCGAGGCGATCTCCTCGCGCACCTCGCTCCAGATGCCCTCCTTCTTGGGAGCGGCGAAGGCCTGGAGCTGTACGGCGCTGTCGCGTACGACGACGGTCGCCGCGACGATCGCGTCGCCCGCGACCTCTACACGAAGCTCCATTCCGTCGACCCCGGGGACGTAGATGCCGCCCAGGTCGACCCGGCCCTCGTCGGGCTTGGAGACCTCGGAGATGTCCCACGGCCCGTCGGGCCGGGGGGCCGGGGGAAGATTCACCCGGCGGGGCTGCTCGGCCCCGTCCTCCGTGTCATCGGCGTCGATGTCGTCGACGACCTGCTCGGCCTCGCCCGCCGTGTCTTCGGCGGCACCGCTCTTCTTGCGACGTCCGAACACGTCACTGTCCTTCCCGGTCGGATACGACCGATGCGTATCGATTCCCGCCCTGTGAAGCGCCCACCGCGGCATGACCTCCGGTGGATCCGAAGCCCCCCTCGGCCCTTGCCGAGCCGGGAAGCTCCGCCACCTCGTGGAAGCGCACCTTCTCGACCTGCTGGACGACCAGTTGGGCAATCCGGTCGAACCGCTCGAACCGCACCGTCTCGCGCGGATCGAGATTGACCACGATCACCTTGATCTCCCCACGGTACCCGGCATCGACCGTCCCCGGGGCATTCACCAGGGCCACCCCACAACGGGCGGCCAGCCCGGATCGCGGGTGCACGAAGGCGGCGTACCCGTCGGGCAGCGCGAGGGAAACCCCGGTGGGCAGTACGGCGCGTTCGCCCGGAGCGAGATCGGCGGCCTCGGTGGTCACCACATCGACGCCGGCGTCGCCCGGGTGCGCGTACGAGGGGAGCGGCACCTCGGGGTCGGTCCGGCGGATCAGCACGTCGACGGGGGTGCGGGGGGCAGGACTCATGGGTTCACCTCGAAGGCGCGGGCGCGCCTGACCTGGTCGGGATCGGCCATGGCCACCTGGATCTCCTCCTGGCGGCCGTTGTCGATGAAGTGGTCGACCTTGACCTCGACGAAGAGGGCGTCGGCGCGCAGCGCGACGGGTCCCTCGGGGCCGCCGAGCCGGCCGGTCGCCGAGCAGAAGATCTTGCGGCCGCTGACGGCGGTGGCCTCGGCGGCCAGGAACAGCACGGAGCCCACGGGTACGGGGCGGACGAAGTCCGTCTCCAGCTTCCCGGTCACGGCGACCACGCGCAGCAGCCAGCTGAGCGCGCCGAGCGACTCGTCGAGGGCGGTGGCGAGCACGCCGCCGTGCGCGAGGCCGGGGGCGCCCTGGTGGGCGGGCCGTACGGTGAACTCGGCCGTGATCGAGACGCCCTCGCCGGCCCTGGCCTGGAGGTGCAGGCCGTGGGGCTGTTCGTCGCCGCAGCCGAAGCAGTGCGCGTAGTGCGAGCCGAGCGGTTCGCCGGGGGCGGGGGCGTCGGGGTGCCTCACCGGCGCCATGGCGCCGGCCGGCGGCGTCAGAGCCGGGGACCGGGCGGCGGAACGGGGTCGCTTACCCCCGGAGGGCACAGTACTCACAGGCGCAGACCTTACCCGCGCGGCTACCCGCCGGTCGCACCGTGCCAAGCTTGGCGCCATGGAGCATTCAGCGGCGCCTTACGACGAACGTCTCACCGCACCCGGTTCCTGGTGGGTGATCACCGCTCTCGTCGCACTCTCGGGGGGTCTCATCCTGCTGCCGCTGGGCACGGTGCCGATGCTGGGGGCGGTGGTCGTGACGGGGCTGCTGGCCGCGGTGGCCGTCAGCTCGTACGGCTCGGCGCGGATCCGGGTGGTGGCCGGCTCGCTGGTCGCGGGCGACGCCAGGATCCCGGTGACGGCGCTCGGCGACGCCGAGGTGCTGGCGGGCGAGGAGGCGCGCGCCTGGCGCATGCACAAGGGCGATCCCCGCGCCTTCATGCTGCTGCGCAGCTACATCCCGACCGCCCTGCGGGTGAGGATCACGGACCCGGCCGACCCGACACCGTACGTCTATGTGTCGACCCGGAACCCGAGGGCGCTCGCGGCGGCGCTGGACGCGGTGCGGCGCGGCGGGAGCGAGGAGAAGGAAAAGTCCGGCCCGGTCCAGGGCCTGTAGCTAGCGGCCCAGTTCCTTCGGGAGTTCGGGAGGCAGCACCTTCGGCTGCTCAAGCGGGGGAAGCGCGGGCAGGGCGTCCCAGGGGACCTGTCGGGTGCGCAGGTCCTTGCGGACGCGCTCGGCGACCTTGCGGGTGTCACGGCGGTTCATCATCGCGCCGACGGCCGCTCCGATCATGAACGGCACCAGGTTGGGCAGGCTGCGCACCGTGCGCTTCATGATCTGCTGGCGCAGTTCGCGCTTCATGCGGCCGGAGAGCGCCGAGTTGATCGTCGCCGGTTTGGTGATGTCGACGCCGCGCTCCTCGGTCCACGAGGTCAGGTACGCGGTGCTGCGCTCCTTGAGATTGCCGGGCGGACGCAGGCCGTAGACCTCGTGCAGCTCGGCTATGAGTTTCAGTTCGATCGCGGCGACCGCCGTGATCTCCGCGGCCAGTTCGGTCGGCATCGCGGGCGGTACGGGCATCATCGCGACGGCGCCGATACCGGCGCCCACCGTGGAGCTGCTGTTCGCCGCGCCCGCGATGAGTTTGTCGGCGAGCTCTTCGGGCCCGAGGCCCGGGAACTGCCCGCGCAGCGTGGCCAGATCACGGACGGGAACGCGCGGGGCGTTGTCGATGATCCGGTCGGCGAGATGCGCGAGTCCGGCCCTGGCGCTGGCGCCGCCCTTCTGGATGCCCCGCCTGACCCTGCCCGGGCGCCTGGCCCCGGTCGTGGGCCCGTGGTGGCCGCCCTGGGCCGCTTCGAGCGAGGCCGGGAGGCCTCGCCCGTCGTCGTCGGATACGCCGGGGTGGGGCAGGAGAGCGGAGTGCTCGGCAGGGGGCGTGGCGCCTTCTGCCGGGCCCGGGCCGCTCTGGTACGCCTCCGGCGCGCTACTGCGCCGGAAACGCCGTTTCCTGGACGGTGTGTCACCTGCCACGGCCGACCGCTCCTCAGTCGCAGTCGCGGCAGATCGGCTGACCGTTCTTCTCCCGGGACAGCTGGCTGCGGTGGTGCACGAGGAAGCAGCTCATGCAGGTGAACTCGTCGGCCTGCCTGGGCAGTACACGAACCGACAGCTCCTCGTTGGAGAGGTCGGCCCCGGGCAGCTCAAGTCCCTCGGCCTGCTCGAACTCGTCCACGTCGACCGCGGATGTCGACTTGTCGTTCCGGCGGGCCTTCAGTTCCTCAAGGCTGTCGGAATCGACGTCGTCGTCGGTCTTGCGTGGGGTGTCGTAATCCGTTGCCATGTCGCTTCTCCCCCTCTGGGTGTCATCGGTGTCTCAGCGCACGTAACGCGTGAGAGGCCGGACTTGTGCCCGACCTGAGGCGGAGATTTTGCCTCACATCAAGGTCTGTTACTCAATCGACACCCAACCGGACTCTTTCCGAGTGATCGGCTTTGGGTGCGAACCGGACCGTACACGGTCCGAATGTCGTACTTCACGGGCGCCACCCCGTGTACTTCCCGTGATCCCGACCCCTGGAAACCCGGATTTTCCCGGCTTTCCGTCAGGGGCTTGATCACAGAGAGTGCGAGGCTTGAATTCGCCTCTGTGATCGATCACACACGACCCAACCGGGAACGGGTCCCGAAAATTCCGCGCAAAGCGAACTCCGCTCCGATCAGGAGCGAAAGTTCAGACAGGAAGAGTGACACGCATCACGAGCCCGCCTCCCTCGCGGGGCTCCGCGATGATACGGCCCCCGTGGGCCCGCGCGACCGAGCGGGCGATCGACAGGCCGAGACCCACGCCCTTGTCGCTGCCGGTCCGCTCCGTACGGAGGCGGCGGAACGGCTCGAAGATGTTGTCGATCTCGTACGCGGGAACCACCGGACCCGTGTTCGAAACCAGCAGCACCGCCTGACCGTGCTCCACCGCGGTCGTGACCTCGACCCAGCCCTCCTCCTTCACGTTGTAGCGCACGGCGTTCTGTACGAGGTTGAGCGCGATCCGCTCCAGGAGGACGCCGTTGCCCTGCACGACCGCCGGCGCGCGCTCGCCGCGGATCTCGACGCCCTTCGCCTCGGCCTCGCCGCGCGTCTGGTCGACGGCGCGGGTGGCGACCTCGGCGAGGTCGACGGGCTTGCGCTCGACGAGCTGGTTGTCGCTGCGGGCGAGCAGCAGCAGCCCCTCCACCAGCTGTTCACTGCGTTCGTTGGTGGCCAGGAGCGTCCGGCCGAGCTGCTGGAGCTCGACGGGCGCCGCCGGGTCGGAGAGCTGGACCTCCAGCAGTGTCCGGTTGATCGCGAGGGGTGTGCGCAGCTCGTGGGAGGCGTTGGCGACGAAGCGCTGCTGGGCGGTGAAGGCCCGCTCCAGGCGCTCCAGCATCTCGTCGAAGGTGTCGGCGAGCTCCTTCAGCTCGTCGTCCGGGCCGTCCAGTTCGATCCTGCGGGCCAGGTCGGAGCCGACGACGCGGCGCGCGGTGCGGGTGATCCGGCCCAGCGGCGAGAGGACCCGTCCGGCCATCGCGTAACCGAACGCGAAGGCGATGATGGAGAGCCCGGTCAGGGCGAACAGCGAGCGGGTGAGCAGGTCGTCGAGCGCCTGCTGGCGCTGGGCGGACATGCACGCCTTGAGTGACGCGTTCAGCTGGTCGTTGTTGACGGCCTCGTTCAGACCCGGACACGTGGGGCTCGTCAGCTGGACGTTGACCCCGGTCACCTTCAGGGCCAGCTCGCTGCCCTCGTTGATGGCCTGTGCCGCCAGCAGATAGATGATCGACAGCAGCAGGATGCCGGCGATGAGGAACATCCCGCCGTACAGCAGCGTCAGACGTATCCGGATCGTCGGCCGGACCCACGGCAGCGCCTGGTCGGGCCGCCGGGGGTCCCAGGTCGGTTTCGGGGGCGCCGAGGGCGGCGCCGGGGTGGTCGCCACGGGCATCAGATCCGGTAGCCGGAGCCGGGCACGGTGACGATCACGGGCGGCTCGCCGAGCTTGCGGCGCAGCGTCATGACCGTGACGCGCACGACATTGGTGAACGGGTCGGTGTTCTCGTCCCAGGCCTTCTCCAGAAGCTGCTCGGCGGAGACCACCGCGCCCTCGCTGCGCATCAGCACTTCGAGGACGGCGAACTCCTTGGGCGCGAGCTGGATCTCCTTGCCGTCCCGGAAGACCTCGCGGCGGTTCGGGTCGAGCTTGATGCCCGACCGTTCGAGGACCGGCGGCAGCGGGACGGTCGTACGGCGGCCGAGGGCGCGCACGCGCGCGGTGAGCTCGGTGAAGGCGAACGGCTTCGGAAGGTAGTCGTCGGCGCCCAGCTCCAGGCCCTCGACCCGGTCGCTGACGTCACCGGACGCGGTGAGCATCAGTACCCGCGTGGGCATGCCCAGTTCGACGATCTTGCGGCAGACGTCGTCGCCGTGGATCAGCGGAAGGTCCCGGTCCAGCACGACGACGTCGTAGTCGTTGACCCCGATCCGCTCCAGGGCCGCGGCGCCGTCGTACACGACGTCGACGGCCATGGCCTCCCGGCGCAGCCCGGTGGCCACCGCATCGGCGAGCAGCTGCTCGTCCTCGACGACGAGTACGCGCACGTCGCTGTCCTTCCTGTGGGGCCCATCGCCGGTGATCCGGGGAACCGGGCAGGTCGTAGCACTGGTTGTGCGGGCCCATCCTGCCCGCTACGCGCATAAACCGGCGGTAAGACAATGCCGTCCGTCCGGCATACGGAAGGAATACGCAAGATTCTTGAATGAAGAGAGGTTTCTCCCGGACACGCCCTGGGGATGACGAGTGCACACCAGAGATCACGCCCTTCACGTGGCATGCCACTACCCGCTCTGTCCCCCAGAGGGAGTGGTGCGTGATCGACCGCCGTCGGCACTTCCAGGTGCCACTTGACCACGACGTCGGCACACCCCCGTGCCATCGACCCACGCCGAGGGGGCGCAATGGACGCATTCACCGCAGGTCTTCTGCAGCGCATAAGGGCCACGGAATCCGATCTCACACGAGCTCGTGAGACGGGCGACGACTTCCTCGCGGAGGTCGAGCAGGAGGAGCTGGAGGACCTGCACCGCCTCGCGGCCGAGCACGGCGTTCAATTCGGCGCCGCCAACGTGTGACCCACGCGGGAAGGACCCCGGCACCATGGGACGGTGCCGGGGTCCTTCCATGTCCGGGCCGGGTCGCCCGGCGGGTCAGTCGTGCCAGGCGCCGTACTCCTCCAGCAGCGCCTGGAGCGGTTCGAAGACGCCGGGGGTGGCCGCGACCGTGAGGTCGCCGTCGGCCGGGGTGCCGGGACGGCCGCCGGTGAGCGCGCCCGCCTCGCGTGCGACGAGATCGCCGGCCGCGAGGTCCCACGGATACAGCCCGCGTTCGTAGTAGCCGTCGAGCCGGCCCGCCGCGAGGTCGCACAGATCCACGGCCGCCGAGCCGCCGCGCCGGATGTCGCGCAGCTGGGGGATCAGCCGCTGCGCCACGGACGCCTGGTGGGCGCGGACAGCGGTGACGTAGTTGAAGCCCGTCGAGACCAGCGCCTGCTCCAGCGGCGGTGCGGGGCGGCAGCGCACCGGCCGGTCGTTGAGGTACGCGCCGCCGCCGAGCACGGCCCGGAAGGTCTCGCGGCGCATCGGGGCCTCGACGACGCCGACGAGCGTAACGCCGTCGCGTTCGGCGGCGATGGAGACGGCCCAGGTCGGCAGCCCGTACAGATAGTTGACGGTGCCGTCCAGCGGGTCGATCACCCAGCGGACGCCGCTGCTGCCCGCCGAACTGGCGCCCTCCTCACCGAGGAAGCCGTCGTCGGGGCGGTTCTCGGCCAGGAATCCGGTGATCAGCTTCTCGGCCGCGATGTCCATCTCCGTGACGACGTCGATGGGGCTGGACTTCGTCGCGGCCACCCCGAGGTCGGCGGGGCGTCCGTCGCGCAGCAGCGCCCCGGCCCGGCTCGCGGCCTCCAGGGCGAGGGCGAGCAGTTCGGAGGTGAGGGCGTCGGTGTCGACGTCCGGGCGGGACTCGGTCACGGGCAGGTCACTCCTCGGGAGGGAACCGGGCGGTGGGACGGGTGGCGGGACGGGGGCGGTGCGTACGGCACGCGGGGCGTCAGGCGTACGGGCTGTCGGCGCCCGCGGCGGCCGGCCGGGGCGCCCTGGCGGGACAGCAGCCGACGGGGCAGACGTCGTGGCTGGGACCGAGCGCCCCGAGCGCGCACCGCTCCACCGGGCGCCCGCGCTCGGCCGCCGCGCGCTCCAGGAGCAGATCGCGAACGGCCGCGACGAACCGCCCGTCGGCACCGACGGTCGCCGAACGCCGGACGGGCAGGCCGAGTTCGGCGGCCTTCGCCGTGGCCTCGGTGTCGAGGTCGTACAGCACCTCCATGTGGTCCGAGACGAACCCGATGGGCACCATCACGACCGCCGGGGCGCCCGCACCGTGCAGATCCTCCAGGTGGTCGCAGATGTCGGGCTCCAGCCACGGGATGTGCGGGGCGCCGCTGCGGGACTGGTAGACGAGCCGCCAGGGGTGTTCGACGCCGGTCTCCTCGCGCACCGTGCCGGCGATCAGCTTCGCCACGTCGAGGTGCTGGGCGACGTACGCGCCGCCGTCGCCGTGGTCCTCGGCGCGGCCCGAGGTGTCGGCCGCGGCCACCGGCACGGAGTGGGTGGTGAAGGCGAGGTGCGCGCCCGCGCGCACGTCCTCGGGCAGGTCGGCGAGGGACGCGAGCACGCTGTCGGCCATGGGCCGTACGAAGCCGGGGTGGTTGAAGTAGTGCCGCAGTTTGTCGACACGAGGCGGCTCCAGGCCCTCGTCCACGAGTGTGGCGAGCGCGTCCGCGAGGTTTTCGCGGTACTGGCGGCAGCCTGAGTAGGAGGCGTAGGCGCTGGTGGCCAGGACGGCGACGCGGCGCCTGCCGTCCCGGGTCATCTCCCGCAGGGTGTCGGTCAGATACGGCGTCCAGTTGCGGTTGCCCCAGTAGACGGGCAGTTCCAGGCCGTTCTCGGCGAAGTCCTCGCGCAGCGCCCGGAGCAGGACGCGGTTCTGCTCGTTGATCGGACTGACCCCGCCGAACAGGAAGTAGTGCTGCCCGACTTCCTTCAGCCGCTCCTCGGGGATGCCCCGGCCACGCGTCACGTTCCGGAGAAACGGAACCACGTCGTCCGGGCCTTCGGGGCCGCCGAAGGACAGCAGGAGAAGGGCGTCGTAGGGAGAAGTCGCACGCTGTTCGGGCATGTCCCGATCCTGCCATCCGCCGCTGGGCGGCGGTAAATCGCGGCGCGCTCGGGCGCCGCCGGGCCGTAAGCTGTCTGGGCCTGTTCATTCCTTACCGCCAGTGGTCAGCGGCCGTACGCGCCGTCACTCGCGACAGCGCCCGACGGAGCGACCCGTGGCCAGTCCCTACCGCGCGATCTTCGCCGCCCCCGGCACCCGGGGATTCAGCGCGGCCGGCCTCGTCGGCCGGATGCCGCTGGCGATGATGGGCATCGGCGTCGTGACGATGATCTCCCAGCTCACCGGGCGCTACGGGCTGGCGGGCGCGCTGTCGGCGACACTGGCGCTGTCCGCCGCCGGGATGGGTCCGCTGATCTCGCGGCTGGTGGACCGGCACGGCCAGCGCCGGGTGCTGCGGCCGGCCGCGCTGACCGCCGTGACGGCCGTCGCCGGACTGCTGGTGTGCGCCCAGCGCTCGGCGCCCGAGTGGACACTCTTCGTCTTCGCCGCGGGCGCGGGCTGTGTACCGAGCGTGGGGTCGATGGTCCGGGCGCGGTGGGCGGAGATCTACCGGGGCTCGCCGCGCGAGCTGCACGCCGCGTACGCCTGGGAGTCGATCGTCGACGAGGTGTGCTTCATCTTCGGCCCGATCATCTCGATCGGTCTGTCCACGGCCTGGTTCCCGGAGGCGGGTCCGCTGCTGGCCGCGCTCTTCCTGCTGGTGGGGGTCTTCTGGCTGACCGCGCAGCGGGCCACCGAGCCGGTGCCGCAGTCACGCGAGCACCACACCGGGGGCACCGCGCTGCGCTCCCCCGGTCTGCGGGTGCTGGTGGTCACGTTCGTGGCGACCGGCGCGATCTTCGGCGCCGTCGACGTGGTGACCGTGGCGTTCGCGGAGGAGCGGGGGAACAAGGCGGCGGCGAGCCTCGTGCTGGCCGTGTACGCGCTCGGCTCCTGCCTCGCCGGCGCCGTCTTCGGGCTGCTGCACCTTCGGGGCAGCGCGTCCAGGAGGTGGCTGGTGGGAGTCTGTGTGATGGCCGTGAGTATGATCCCCCTCCAACTGGCCGGGAGTCTGCCGCTTCTGGCCGTGGCGCTCTTCGTCGCCGGCCTGTCGGTCGCCCCCACGATGGTGACGACGATGGCCCTCGTCGAAGCGCACGTACCTCGTACCAAGCTCACCGAGGGCATGACCTGGACCAGTACCGGACTCGCCGTCGGAGTGGCGCTCGGCTCGTCCGCGGGGGGATGGGTGGTCGACGCCTGGGGGGCGCGGACGGGGTTCGCTGTGCCCGTCGTGGCGGGAGCGGTCGCGGCCCTGGTGGCGCTGCCGGGTCACCGCAGGCTGCTGGAGCGGTCAACGGATGGGGAGGGGCGCGGGGCTGATGACCAATACCGGTACGGGCGCGGCGGCGACGAGGAACGCGACAAGCACCTGGCGTAACTGGGCGGGGAACGTGAGCGCGCGTCCCGCCCGCACGTCCTCCCCCGCCTCCGTGGCGGAGCTGGCCGACGTGATCCGTACGGCCGCCGAGGACGGACTGCGGGTCAAGGCGGTGGGGACGGGGCACTCGTTCACCTCCGCCGCCGCCACCGACGGCCTGCTGATACGGCCCGATCTGCTCACCGGCATCCGGGCGGTCGACCGGAAGGCCGGCACCGTCACCGTGGAGGCGGGCACCCCGCTGAAACGGCTGAACGAGGCCCTGGCCAGAGAGGGCCTGTCGCTCACCAACATGGGCGACATCATGGATCAGACCGTCGCCGGCGCGACGTCCACGGGCACGCACGGCACCGGCCGCGAGTCGGCGTCGATCGCCGCGCAGATCCGGGCGCTCGAACTCGTCACGGCGGACGGGACGGTCCTGACCTGCTCCCCGGACGAGAATCCGGACGTCTTCGCGAGCGCCCGGATCGGACTGGGCGCGCTGGGTGTCGTCTCCGCGATCACCTTCTCCGTCGAGCCGGTCTTCCTGCTGACGGCTCGCGAGGAGCCGATGTCCTTCGACCGGGTGACATCCGACTTCGACGCGCTCGTCGCCGAGAACGAGCACTTCGAGTTCTACTGGTTTCCGCACACCGGCAACTGCAACACCAAGCGCAACAACCGCAGCGCCGGACCGGCGGCCCCTCCCGGCCCGGTCAGAGGCTGGATCGAGGACGAACTCCTCTCCAACGGGCTGTTCCAGGTGGCCTGTTCGCTCGGCCGCGCGGTGCCCGGGACCATCCCCGCGATCGCCCGGGTCTCCAGCCGGGCCCTCTCCGCGCGTCTGTACACGGACATTCCTTACAAGGTCTTCACGAGCCCGCGCCGCGTGCGCTTCGTGGAGATGGAGTACGCCCTGCCGCGCGAGTCGGCGGTGGGTGCCCTGCGCGAGGTCAAGGCGATGATCGAGCGGTCCCCCCTGCGGGTGAGTTTCCCGGTGGAGGTGCGGACCGCGCCGGCCGACGACATCCCGCTGTCGACGGCGTCGGGGCGTGAGACGGCGTACGTCGCGGTGCATCTGTACCGGGGCACGCCGTACCGCTCGTACTTCACGGCGGTGGAACGGATCATGACCGCGCACGGCGGGCGGCCGCACTGGGGCAAGGTGCACACGCGGGACGCGGCGTATCTGGCCGGGGTCTATCCGCGCTTCGAGGAGTTCACGGCGGTACGCGACCGGCTCGACCCGGAGCGGCTGTTCGGGAACCCGTATCTGCGGCGGGTCATCGGCGCGTAAGGGCCGCGTCGCGCCGGGGATCGTCCGACCGGGTCCGCCCGGTGGCCGGTTTGCCCTCAATCGCCGGACGGGCTGCATTTGCGGCCCGTCCGGCGATTGAGGACAGGCCCTACGGCGACGGGGCCAGGGGTGACGGGACCGTGGACTCGTGCGTCGGTGGCGAGATGTCCTCGCCCGACGAGTCTCCGGATCCGCCGTCCGGTCGGGGCGGCTCCGGTGTCGGGGCGGTCGAAGGGCCGCCGTCCCCGGGCGGGTTCGGGTTCGGGTCGTGGTTCTGCCCGGTGCCGGGTGCGGAGGGGGTCGGAGTCGGGGTCGGGGTCCCGTCGGTCCCGGTGCCCTTGTCCCTGTCCGTCCCCGTGCCGTCGCCGGAGGGGGCCGGTCCGCCGTCCCGCGGTCCGGCCGGCCCGTCGGGCGCGGAGCCTCCGCCGGTGTCCCCGCCCCGTACGACGGAGCTGAACGTCGTCCCCTTGCCGCCGCTCAGGTCCTGTCCGGCGGCCAGTTCGTAGCCGGTGATGGCGAGCATCGCCACGGCGAAGACGACCGCGGCGGCGGCGACGGGCCGCTTCCACCCGCGTACCCGGGTGCCGTACGTGGTCGCTCCCCCGAACTCGTCCCCGGCGGCGGCCTCCTGAGGAGGCGCGGCCGCGGGCGCCGGGGGCGGGGCGGGGGCCGGTTCGGCGTCGTACACCTGGCGGGCCCTCGGCTTCACCTGGACCGAGACCTCGCGTATCTGGTCACCGGTGCGCCGGAACAGATGCTGGAAGACGGTGCCGCCACAGGTGGCGATCACGCTCACCACTCCGGCGCCGATGATCGTCCCGTACACCCCGAGCTTCGAGGCGAAGACCGCCGCCGCGATCGCCGCGAGCGCGCTGCCCGCGACCTGCGGCAGGCTCAGTTCGAGCCGTTGCGTCGCCACCCCGTCACCGGCCCGGACGTCCGGGTTCCGCCTCTGATCCATCTCCAGCCTCTGCTCGCCCATCTGTGCCACCGTGCACCAAGAAGGGACTTTTGAGCGAATCGGATAGTTCCACTTGTGGAGGTTGTGTGAATTGGGACACGTACGAGGGATACGGACACCCCCTCAACTCCCCTACTCCGGGAGAACTTCGGTGGCGTGGCAGTCCACCCCGATGGCCCGAATGGAGTACTGTGGCGAGCCCTGGGGCCGGACTCCTTCACAGGTGTCCGGGTCTACGGGAGGGGGCCGAAGTTGGCACTCGACCCGGCGGCGCGAAGGCACCGCACGGGCGCCTGCTACACAGCGTGACCGGGTCTGTCACTCTGAGTCGCAAACAGGCAACCGTGTCATGACGGCGTTCCAGGGCCCATGCCCGACACGCCGGGCAACTCGGCAAGGTTGTGGCAGGCTGCACCCGGGCAAGTCACACTCGACTAGCGGAAGCAGCGACGCACGTGACGTCGGCAGGCACCACCCGGGAGGTCCCCATGCCCGAACTGCGTGTCGTGGCCGTCTCCAACGACGGCACACGACTGGTGCTCAAGGCTGCCGACAGCACGGAGTACACGCTCCCCATCGACGAGCGGCTGCGGGCCGCCGTACGCAACGACCGCGCTCGCCTCGGCCAGATCGAGATCGAGGTGGAGAGCCACCTCAGGCCCCGTGACATCCAGGCGCGGATACGGTCCGGAGCCTCCGCCGAGGAGGTCGCCCAGATGGCCGGGATCCCGGTCGACCGGGTCCGGCGCTTCGAGGGTCCCGTGCTGGCCGAGCGCGCCTTCATGGCCGAGCGCGCCAGGAAGACGGCGGTGCGCCGTCCTGGCGAGAACACCGGTCCGCAGCTGGGCGAGGCGGTGAACGAGCGGCTGCTGATGCGCGGCGCCGAGAAGGAGACCGCGCAGTGGGACTCGTGGCGCCGCGACGACGGCACCTGGGAGGTCCTGCTCGTCTACCGGGTCGCGGGCGAACCGCACTCGGCGTGCTGGACGTACGACCCGCCCCGGCGGCTCGTCCAGGCGGTCGACGACGAGGCGCGCTCGCTGATCGGCGAGACGGACGACTCGCTGGCCGCCGGTACGAAGGAGCCGAGCTTTCCGTTCGTACCGCGCATCGCACGGCTGCCGAGGGATCGTGAACGGCCCCTCGACCGCGCGCTGGAACGGCAGACGGAGCGGTCGGCGGCGCCGGACCCGGACGAGGACACCAGCGAGCGCGACACCCTGACCAGCCTGCTGGAGGCGGTGCCGAGCTTCCGTGGCGACATGGTGGTCCCGGAGCGGCCGTCGCCGCCCGAGCCGCCGGCGATCGAGCCCGGTCAGGTGGACGACGAGGAGGAGCCGGTGGCACCGGCCGCCTCGGCGGGCGCGGGGTCCGCGTACGCGGATGTGCTGATGCCGCGTTCGGTGGCGGGCCACCGCGACCGGCTGACCGGTACGACGGACCGTCAGGCGGAGGCCGACGGCGTACGGCCGGGCCGCCGTGCCGCCGTGCCGAGCTGGGACGAGATCGTCTTCGGCACGCGCCGCAAGAAGCAGGACTGAGCGGGACCGGAGCAGCCGGTTCGGCCGGGGCGGTACGCGACGCACGCGTACCGCCCCGGCCGTCCGTTCCTGATCGCCCGCTCCGTTACTCGGGATCGGGGCCCGTCGCCACCGGCCGCGAGGTGTCCGCCGTCCACTCCGACCAGGATCCGGCGTACAGCGCGGCGGGAATGCCCGCGATCTCCAGCGCCACCAACTGGTGTGCCGCGGAGACCCCGGAGCCGCAGTACACGCCGACCTCGGGGCCGCCCGAACCGGCCGTCGCGCCCAGCGCCTTGAACCGGGCCGCCAGCGTTTCGGCCGGGAGGAAACGGCCGTCCGGACCGACGTTCTCCGACGTGGGCGCGGAGACCGCGCCCGGAATGTGTCCGCCGACGCGGTCCAGCGGTTCGACGTCGCCCCGGTAGCGCTCCGCCGCCCGCGCGTCCAGCAGCAGCCCCTCGCGGGCCAGCGCCGCGGCGCCCTCCGCGTCGAGCAGCGGAAGCGAACCCGGTACGGGGCTGAAGTCGCCCTCGTCCGGGACCGGGATCTCGGTGGTCAACGGGCCGTCCCAGCCCGGGAGTCCGCCGTCCAGCACCCGTACGTCGCGGTGGCCGGCCCAGCGCAGCATCCACCACGCGCGGGCCGCCGCCCAGCCCTGGCCTCCGTCGTAGACGACGACGGGTGTCCCGGCCGAGACGCCCGCGCGGCGCATCACCGCGCCGAACGCCGCGACGCCGGGCAGCGGGTGACGGCCACCGGCGCCGGGCGGGCCGGACAGTTCCGCTTCGAGGTCGACGAACACGGCGCCGGGCAGATGGCCCGCCTCGTACTCCGGGCGGCCGGGCGGGGCCCCGGGCGCGTAGCGGACGTCGAGCAGCACGGGCGGCTTGGGGCCGGCCGTCAGACCGGCGAGTTCGGACGCGGAGATGATGACTGTCATGCGGCCATCCTCGCGCACCGGCAAGGGCGTTCGACTCCGCCCCGGTGCGTGACACCACGGACACGTTACGTGAATGTCAAAACAGTCATCCTCTTGCTGGATCGCGCCAAAAGCGGCGCGGCCGGGGCGCGGCGCGCGGCGGGGAATGGAACCATGCTCGGGCAACCGGCCGCGCCGCCCGAGGCGCGCGGCCCGTTCTCCGCCTGCCCATCGCGATCACGACCGTCCCCGAACGGTCCGAGGGGAGAGTGACGATGACCGAGGCAGCGATCCGGCACAGACCCGGCACGCCGTGCTGGGTGAGTCTGATGGTGCACGACCTTGGCGCGGCACAGGACTTCTACGGAGGCCTCTTCGGCTGGAAGTTCGTCCGCGTGCCCGGGCCTGAGCCGTTGAGCGCGTACGTACGCGGCGTGCTCGACGGACAGGAGGTCGCCGGTATCGGCCAACTGCCGCCGGAGCGGCGGCTGCCGCTCGCGTGGACGACGTATCTGGCGACGGACGACGCCGACATGACGGCGGAGGCGGTCAGATGCTGCGGCGGCACCGTCGGGGTGGGACCGCTCGACACGGGCGTGGACGGGCGCGTCGCGATCGCGTCGGATCCGGCCGGCGCGGTCTTCGGCATCCGGCAGGCGCAGGCGCGCGCCGGCGCGGGCTCCGGCTTCCTGGAGTCCGGAGCGGAAGCCGGACCGGGAGCGCACGGCATGCCGGTCCGGAACGAGTTGGTGACGCACGAGGCCGCGTGGGCCGGCACGTTCTACCGGTCGGTCTTCGGCTACGACGTGGAGACGACCGGGCGGGACGGGGCGGACGTACTGACGCTGCGCCTCGACGGGCACCCGGTGGCGACGCTGCGCGGAGTGGGCGAGGGCCTGGAGCGGGTTCGTGGCTCGCACTGGATGACGTACTTCGAGGTGGACGACACGGACGCATCGGCGCTGCGCGTCACCGAGTTGGGCGGGCATGTGATCGACCGGCCGCGGGAGACGGCGGCGGGACGGGTGGCGACGGTGACGGACCCGGAGGGCGCGGTCTTCAGTGTGGTGCGGTCGGCCGCTCGCTGACGGCCGGTCCGCGCCGGCACGAGTGCCCTGTCCGGGGCGTTTGCCGTACCGTTCGAGCCATGGAGATCTGGATCAATCCCGCCTGCTCGAAGTGCCGGGGCGCGCTGACGCTGCTCGACGAGGAGGGTGCCTCGTACACCGTCCGCCGCTACCTGGAGGACGTGCCGTCCGAGGACGAGATCCGGGCCGTGCTCGGACGCCTCGGGCTGGAACCCTGGGAGATCACCCGGACCGGGGAGGCCGACGCGAAGGAGCTGGGCGTCGGGGAGTGGGCGCGGGACGCCGGCTCGCGGGAGCGGTGGATCTCGGCGCTCGCGGCGCATCCGAAGCTGATCCAGCGGCCGATCATCACGGCGGAGGACGGTACGGCCGTGGTGGCGCGCACGGACGAGGCGGTACGGGACGCACTCGGCCGGTCGTAGGGGCCCGCCGTCACCCCGGCCGGCGGGGAGATCCGGGGGGGGCGGTGTCAGCAGATCGCGCCGGGCCGGGCAGCGGTGGCCTTGAGCAGATCGCGCACCAGGTCGAGGTCGACGCTCTCCGGCTTGCGGAACCGCAGGCAGCCCTTGCCCATGTCCTGTCCGGCGAGCCGATCCGTGAACGCCTCGCGGACGTCGCTGCGCATGAGGTAGAAGGAGATGTACCGCTTCTGGCTCGCGAACGCGATCTCGCAGGCGCCGTCCCGCTCGTAGGCGGGCATCCCGTACGCCATGACCTCGTCGAAGCCCGCCAGCTCCTCCTGGCACAGCTGCCGCAGCCGGGCCAGGACAGCCCTGCGTTCCTGAGGAACCTCAGTCATATAGCCTTCGATATCGCTTGCCTCGCTCTGCATTCCATGAGGATATGCCGCGTCCGCGGACCTCATCCACCGGTCCGGCCGGACGGTCTCAGTCGGAGGCCACCGGCAGGACGTCCGGCGAGAGCGCGCCAGCCCGGACGGAACCGCTGGTCATCCGGCGCCGGTGATGACGGCGGCAGAGCACCTCGTAGCCGACCTCGTCCGCGGACTGGTGCACGTCGCCGACCACCACCTGCGCGCCCTCGACCACCATCTGCCCGCCGACGGTGCGGGCGTTGTGGGTGGCGCGCGCGCCGCACCAGCACAGCGCCTCGACCTGGAGGACCTCGACGCGGTCGGCGAGTTCCACCAGGCGCCGGGAGCCGGGGAAGAGCTCGGTGCGGAAGTCGGTGGTGATGCCGAACGCGAAGACGTCCAGGTCGAGGTCGTCCACGACACGGGCGAGCTGGTCGATCTGACCGGGCGCGAGGAACTGCGCCTCGTCGGCGATGACGTAGTCGCAACGGCCGCCCTGGGAGAGGCGGTCGACTATGTACGCGTAGAAGTCGAAGCCGTCCGCGGCCTCGACGGCGTCGGTGACCAGACCGAGCCGCGAGGAGAGCTTGCCCTCGCCCGCGCGGTCGTCACGCGTGAAGATCATGCCCAGCAGGCCGCGGGCGGAGCGGTTGTGCTCGATCTGAAGAGCCAGGGTGCTCTTTCCGCAGTCCATCGTTCCGGAGAAGAACACCAGCTCGGGCATGAGGAAGTGACGGCCTTTCAGATACGGGCGGGGCGGACGGCGCGCGCCGGTGCGGGGCGGTGTCCGCAGGCGGGTACGCCGGGGCGCTACCGGGACGGGCGGTTACGAGCGTACTTCGAGGAGCGGCACCAACTGCTCGACGGGGGTCATCGAGCCGTGCATCCCGACCATCCGGGACTCGCGCGGCTCGTTGACGGACGCGGTGATCACCACGTCGTCGTGCGCGGCCGCCACGACGTCGCCGATCCTGCCGCGTACCCGCTCCTCCACCGTGCCGGGCGGGCCGAACCAGCCCGCCGCGACGGCCTCGTCGCGGCTCGCGACCCAGAACTGTTCGCCGAGCACCTCGCGCCAGACGGCGAGGACGTCCGCCTCGGCGCCGGGCACCGCGTAGACGTGCCGGGCCCGGCCCTCGCCGCCGAGGAGCGCGACACCGGCGCGCAGCTCCCAGTCCTCGTCGAAGTCGATGCGCGACCGCTCGTCGAAGGGGATGTCGATCATGCCGTGGTCGGCGGTGACGTACAGCGCGGACCGGGGCGGCAGTTGCTCGGCGAGACGCTGGGCGAGCCGGTCCACGTACATGAGCTGGCCGCGCCAGGCGTCGGAGTCCATGCCGAACTTGTGGCCCTTGCCGTCGACCTCGCTGTAGTACGTGTAGACCAGCGACTGGTCCCCCGCGGCCAGTTGGGCGGCGGCGAGGTCCATCCGCTCCTCGCCGGAGAGGCGGCCGTGGAAGGTGCCGCCGCTCAGGGCGATGTCGGTGAGCGGGGTGCGTTCGAAGGTCGGGGACGAGACCTGCGCGGTGTGGATGCCTGCCGCGTCGGCGAGCTGGAAGATCGTGGGGTACGGCTGCCAGAGGTGCGGGTCGGTCCACGGACGCCAGCGCAGCTGGTTCATCAGCGCACCGGTGGCGGGGTCGCGCACGGTGTAGCCGGGCAGACCGTGGGCTCCGGGGGGCAGACCCGTGCCGACGGAGGCGAGGGACGTGGCGGTGGTGGCGGGGAAGCCGACGGTGATCGGCCGGCCGGTGCCGCCGCGTGAAGTGCCCAGCAGCGACGTCAGATACGGCGCCTCGTCGGGGTGGTCCTTGATCTGCTGCCAGCCGAGGCCGTCGATCAGGAAGACGCAGTTGCGGTCGGCCGGGGTGAGTTCGGGGATCACGGCGGCCGGGGCGCCGTGGGCGGCGCCCGGGACGGCGACGCCCTGGCCCGCGACGAGCGTGGGCAGCAGATCGGCGAGCGAGCCGCCGCCGTACTCGGGGACGGGCGCGGTGTCCAGTGCGAGCGGGACAGGGTCCTGCCAGGCGGTGGGCGGGGCGGCCATCAACGGCCGGTCGACGACGGGGTGGCCGCGGTGGCTTCGGAGAGCGACTGGGCGAAGACGAGCGTCTGCCGTACGGTGTCGGGTCCGTCACCGGCCTCGCTGACGCGCAGGCTCAGGTCGTCGGCGGTGGAGTTGCCCGTGTAGCCGTGGTCCGCCTCGCAGTTGGGGTCGCCGCAGGCGGCGGGCTCCAGATCGATCCGGGAGACGGCGCCCCAGCCGATGGTGAGGACGACCTCGCGGGGCAGGGTGCCGGGGGTGTACGACTCCGGGTTCGCCACGACGCGGCTGACCACGACGGACGAGATCCGGTCCAGCTTGACCGACTCGGTCGAGGTGGTGGCGTACGGGGTCGGCGAACTGGTGTCGGCGGCCTGCTCGTCGGTGTGGCTGACGATGAAGCGGTGGGCCGTGAGGACGAGGACGGTGACATGCCTGCGGACCTCGTTGGAGTCGAAGGTCGTCTCCTGGTGCACCAGATACGACGCGATCGGCTCGCCGCCGACAGCGGCCTCGACCGCCTCGGCCACGAGAGCCGGGTAGTAGCCGCTGCGCTCGATCGCCGTGCGCAGCCCCTGGGTCGTCGTACCGGTCTTCGCCATGTCCCCATCCTACGGTGACGGGATGTATGGCCCGCACCGCGCGAGTCCGCCGGAGGCGGAAGCGGGTGGGCGGCCGAGTCGTGACGTGCCGGGATCGCTCCGGGCCGGTCCCCGGGCTCCGGCCGCGTTTGCCGCACCGGGTCCGCGCGGTGACCGGTTCGCCCTCAGTCGCCGGGCGGGCTTCATGAGCCCGCCCGGCGACTGAGGGCAGGCCCTCGTGGAGGACGGGTCCTGGGCCGGGCCCGACACATAGCGACGTCCGCCCGCAAGGCGGGGCCGGCGGTGTTGGTGCGGTGCATCGCAAGGCGGAGGGTCGGGCCCGTACCGGGCGTACCCGGCCGGGTCCGACAAGCGGCGGGGCGCCGTGCCGGACGCCGCCGGCCAGGCGGGATTGGTCGGACCCGGCCTAATAGCTCGGCAGGCGGCGGGGGCCGAGGTCGTCGTGGGACGGGGGCGGGGCGAGTCGGACGCTCGCGCCGAGCACCGAGAGGCCCTGCGTCGCGACGACCACCGGTTCCAGCGCGACGGACACGATCTCCGGGTGGTCGTCGACGAGCCGGGACACCCGGAGCAGCAGTTCTTCGAGGGCGGCCGTGTCGACGGGCGCGGAGCCGCGCCAGCCGAAGAGGAGCGGCGCCGTCCGGACGGACCGGAGCAGTTCCGCGGCTTCGCGGTCGGTGACGGGGACCAGCCGGTGCGCCACGTCCCCCAGCAGTTCGGAGACCACCCCGGCCAGCCCGAACGAGAGGACGGCGCCGGCGGCCGGGTCGATGACGGCGCTCACGACGGTGTCCACCCCGCGCGGCGCCATCGCCTGGACGACGGGCCGCAGTTCGGCGGGCTCGCCGAGCAGCCCGGTGAGTTCGCGGTACGCCGCCCGCAGCCGCTCCTCGTCCGGGAGGTCGAGCCGTACGCCTCCGAGGTCGGCCCGGTGGCGCAGATGCGGCGCGGTGGTCTTGAGCGCGACCGGGTATCCGAGCCGCGCGGCGGCCTCGGCGGCTTCGTCGGGTCCGGGCGCGGGGAGAGTGGGCCGTACGGAGATCCCGTACCGCGCGAGCAGTTCCCGGGCGTCGTCGTCGCCCAGGCTCATCCCGTGCGGGTCGGGGTGCGCGTCGCCGAGAATCCGGTCGATGAGCCCGGCGGCTCCGGTCTCGTCGATGTCGTCGTACTCGGGCACCTTGCCGGGCTCCGCCGCCTGCCGCCGCCACTGCGCGTACGTGACGGCCCGGCCGAGCGCGCGCACGGCGCGCTCGGCCGCCGGGTAGGCGGGGATCCGCCGGGGTGCGGTGCCGGGCTCCCGGGGCTGCGCGGGAGTGGCCCCGGCCGGCTCGGGCGCGGGCGGCGGGGTGTCCGGCGCGGTGCCCGCTCCCGTCGCCGGTCCCCGGCGGGGCGCCGTCGTCGAGGCCGCCGAGAGGGCGTTCGCGAGGCCGCTGATCTCGACGTGGACCACCGTCACCGGTTTCTCCGGCGCCGTCGGGCCCGCCGCCTCGCGGAGCGCCGTCGCCAGGACCTCGCCGTCGTCCGACTCCACCGCGCCGTCCTCGCCGACCCAGGGGATCGCCGTGACGACGACCGCGTCGCAGCCCGGGTCGGCCAGCGCCGCGGCCAGCGCCGTACGGAAGTCCTCGGGGCGGGCCGACGTCGTGAGGTCGAGCGGTGGGAGCGGGCGCAGACCTTCGGTCAGGCAGGCGTCGTACGTAAGGAGGCCCAGCGATTCGGAGTTGCCGAGGATCGCGACACGGGGGCCGGCCGGCAGGGGCTGGGCTGCGAGCAGGAGCCCGGCGTCCACCAGCTCCGTGACGGTGTCCACGCGGATCACGCCCGCCTGGCTGAGCAGCGCCGAGACGGTCGCGTCCGGGATGCCGGTGACGGGCACCGCGTGCCCGGGCGGCGCGCTGCCGCTGTGCCGCGCGCCCTTGGCGACGACGACCGGTTTCGTCGCCCCGGTGCGCCGGGCGAGACGGGTGAACTTCCGCGGGTTGCCGATCGATTCGAGGTAGAGCAGCACGACGTCGGTGTCCGGGTCGTCGTGCCAGTACTGGAGGAAGTCGTTGCCCGAGACGTCCGCGCGGTTGCCCGCCGAGATGAAGGTGGACACGCCCGCGCCGCGCCGGACCAGCCCGGCGAGGAGCGCGATGCCGATCGCGCCCGACTGGGTGAAGAGACCGATCCGCCCCCGGCCCGGCGTCTCGGGCGCGAGCGAGGCGTTCATCCGGACGGGCGGTCCGGTGTTGATGACGCCGAACGCGTTGGGTCCGATGACCCGCATCCCGTACGACCGTGCCTGCCGCACCAGTTCGCGCTGCCGCTCCCGCCCGGCCGGCCCGCTCTCGGCGTATCCGGCGGAGAGCACGACCAGGCCCTGGACGCCGTGTTCGCCGCAGTCGGCGACGACTTCGGGCACCCGCCCGGCGGGGACGGCGACGATCGCGAGGTCGACGGGCTCCTCGATCTCCGCGAGGGAGCGCACGGCCGGGACCCCGTCGATCTCGGTGATCTCCGGGGGCAGGGCCACGTTCACCGCGTACGTCCGCCCCGTGAAGCCCCCGTCGAGGAGATTGCGCAGTACGGCCCGCCCGACGCCGCCCGCCGTGCGTCCGGCGCCGACGACGGCCACCGACGACGGGCCGAGCAGCCTCTGTACGGAGCGTGCCTCGGCGCGCTGCTCGCGGCCGCGCTGGACGGCGAGGGACTCGGCGGTCGGTTCGAGGTCGAGGACCAGGCGGACGGCGCCGTCCTCGAAGTTGCGCCGCTGGGTGAACCCGGCGTCCCGGAACACCTTGATCATCTTGTTGTTGGCGGGCAGTACCTCCGCCGCGAAGCGCCTGATGCCCCGCTCGCGCGCGACGGCGGCGATGTGTTCGAGAAGCGCCGAGGCGATCCCGCGCCCCTGGTGCGCGTCCTGGACGAGGAAGGCGACCTCGGCCTCGTCGGCGGGCGCGGACGCGGGCATCCCCCGGTCGTCGATCCGGTCGTAGCGGACGGTGGCGACGAACTCGCCGCCGACGGTCACGGCGAGTCCCACCCGGTCCACGTAGTCGTGGTGGGTGAAGCGGTAGACGTCCTTGTCGGAGAGCCGGGGGTAGGGCGCGAAGAAGCGGTAGTACTTCGACTCGTCGGAGACCTGTTCGTAGAAGCTGACCAGCCGCTCGGCGTCGTCGGTGGTGATGGGCCTCACGCGCGCGGTGCCCCCGTCGCGCAGGACCACGTCTGCTTCCCAGTGATCGGGGTAGGCGTGCTGTGACGGCGTCGTCATGGGGAGAGCCTACGGCGCGCACACGGGTAGCGGTGGGTCCTCGGCAGGGGCAGGCTGGGGTCTGTCGACAGACCCCAGGGGTGCCTCACCGGACCGTCCGGGGCCGCGTGGCACACTGGTCTAGACAACAACTGTGACTTGAAGGGCAACACCATGGCTGAGCGCCGCGTCAACGTCGGCTGGGCCGAGGGCCTGCACGCCCGTCCCGCCTCCATCTTCGTCCGTGCCGCCACGGCCTCCGGCGTGCCGGTGACGATCGCCAAGGCCGACGGCAGCCCGGTCAACGCGGCGTCGATGCTCGCCGTGCTGGGACTGGGCGCGCAGGGCGGCGACGAGATCGTCCTGACCTCCGACGTCGACGGCGCGGACGTCGCGCTCGACCGGCTGGCGAAGCTGGTCTCCGAGGGTCTGGACGAGCTCCCCGAGACCGTCTGACCCCCTCACGCCCCTCACGTACGCACGGCGACGCCGTGCGCGCGCAGATACGCGAGCGGGTCGATGTCCGTGCCGTACTCCGCGCTCGTCCGCGCCTCGAAGTGCAGGTGCGGTCCCGTGGAGTTGCCGGTCGAGCCCGAGAGGCCGATCGACGTGCCCGGGGAGACGCTCTGGCCGACGTTGACGCCGATCGAGGAGAGGTGTCCGTACTGGGTGTAGGTGCCGTCGTTCATACGGATGACGACGTTGTTGCCGTACGCGCCGCCCCAGCCGGCCTCGACGACGGTGCCCGCGCCGACGGCCACGACCGACGTGCCCGACGCGGCGCGGAAGTCGACGCCGCTGTGGCTGCCGGAGGACCACAGCGCGCCTCCGGTCCGGTAGCCGGTGGTGGCCGAGGAGCCGGCGACGGGGAGCCGGTAGGCATTGAGGCGCTCGCGCTCGGCGGCGCGTGCCGCGCGTTCCTTCTCCTCGCGGGCCTCCTTGGCGCGGGCCTCCGCCTTGCGCTTCGCCTCCGCCTCGGCGCGGGCCGCGGCCTTTGCCTTCGCGGCCTTGTGGGCGGCCAGGCGCTGCGCGTCGGCCTGGGCGTCGATCGTGGCGGCGAGGGAGTCGTCGATGACGATGGCGCGGGCCGGGGCGGCCGGGGCGGCCTCCTTGGCGAGGGTCGCCTCCGCCTCGGCGGCGAGCGCCGGGGAGGCGAGGGTGCCGATGACACCGGCCGCGGTGAGTGTGGCGACTCCGGCGATGTTCGCGCCGCGGCGCGTCATGCGGCCCGGGGCACGGTGCTTCCCGGTGGCACGGGTGAACGCCATGAAGTGGCTGGTCCTTTCCTTCCTTCTCGCCTACCGGGTTAGCTGACGGGTTCGGAGCAGGAAGGTCTCCTACGGGCCCCTCCGCGGATCACGCGAAGGCCCCCGATTCACCCCAGGGACGTGAATGGGTCCCCGGCTCCCCAGGCTCGCGCCTGACGGGGACTCGGCGATGGCTGTCCGGTGCCGCGGATGCGGCGGGCTCTGGCGGACAGCCGGACCGACGCTAAAGGGGTCATCTTTCAATCACCAAACAGACAGGCCCTTTTGTAGCGCACGCCACAGGGCATTCAGGCAACCTCCTTATGAATGCGGACATAGCAGGAAACCCCGGCGACGGGTTCGTCACCGGGGTTCCTTTTGTACGTATCGAGCCGCGTGGTCCGTCAGCCGGCCGGCCTCAGCCGGTGACGACCTTCACCTCGCCGATGCCCAGGGCCTCGACCGGCTCGCGGATCACCGAGGCGTCCCCGACGAGCACCGTGACGAGCCGGTCGCCCGGGAAGGCGCTGACGACGGCGGCCGTCGCCTCGACCGTGCCGGTCTCGGCCAGGCGCGCGTAGAGCCGCGCCTGGAAGTCGTCCGGGAGGTGCTGCTCGACCTGGTCGGCGAGCGTGTCGGCGACGGAGGCGGCCGTCTCGTACTTCAGCGGCGCGACACCGACCAGGTTCTGCACGGCCGTCTCGCGCTCGGCGTCCGTCAGCCCCTCGGCGGCGAGCGTGCGCAGCACCTTCCACAGATCGTCCAGCGCGGGGCCGGTCGACTCGGTGTCCACGGAGCCGCTGATGGCGAGCATGGAGGCGCCCGTGCCGTTCGGGTCCGAGCGCAGCACCTGCGCGAAGGCCCGCACGCCGTAGGTGTAGCCCTTCTCCTCGCGCAGCACCCGGTCGAGCCGGGAGGTGAGCGTGCCGCCCAGGCAGTACGTGCCGAGCACCTGGGCCGGCCAGACGCGGTCGTGCCGGTCGGGGCCGACCCTGCCGATCAGCAGCTGGGTCTGGACGGCTCCCGGCCGGTCCACGATCACCACACGGCCGGTGTCGTCGGCGCTCACCGGCGGCACGGGGCGCGGCTCGGAGGTGTCGCCCGTCCAGTCGCCCAGGGTCCCGGCGAGCAGCGCGTCGACGTCGACGCCGGTGAGGTCACCGACGATCACCGCGGTGGCGGTGGCGGGGCGGACGTGCGCGTCGTAGAAGGCGCGGACACTCTTCGCGTCGATGCGCCCCACGGTCTCCTCGGTGCCCTGGCGCGGGCGCGACATGCGCGAGGTCTCCGGGAACAGCTCCTTGGAGAGCTGCTTGGCGGCGCGGCGGGCCGGGTTGGCCTGCTCGTGCGGGATCTCGTCCAGCCGGTTCGTGACGAGCCGGCCGACCTCGCTCTCGGAGAACAGCGGGGCGCGCAGGGCGTCGGCGAGCAGACCGAGGGCCTTGGGCAGCCGGGAGACCGGGACCTCCAGGGAGACCCGTACGCCGGGGTGGTCGGCGTGCGCGTCGAGCGTGGCGCCGCAGCGCTCCAGCTCGGCGGCGAACTCCTCGGCCGTGTGCTTGTCGGTGCCCTCGGACAGCGCGCGGGCCATGATCGTGGCGATGCCGTCCAGGCCCTCGGGCTCGGCCTCCAGCGGGGCGGCGAGGGAGATCTCGACGGCCACCACCTGCTGGCCGGGGCGGTGGCAGCGCAGCACCGTGAGGCCGTTGGGCAGGGCGCCGCGCTCGGGCGCGGGGAACGCCCAGGGCCTGGCCTCCCCGGCGGTCGGCTGCGGGTGGAACTCCATGGTCACGGCAGCGTCGGTCACTGGTCCGCCCCCTCGTGCTCGTCGGTGTCGGCGGCCGCGTCGTCGGCGTCGTCTTCAGGGGAGGTGGGCTCGTAGACGAGCACCGCCCTGTTGTCGGGGCGCAGCCGCGCCTCGGCGACGGCGCGCACCTCTTCGGCGGTGACGTCCAGCACCCGCTGGACGGCGGTCAGCGCCAGCTGCGGGTCGCCGAACAGCACCGCGTACCTGCACAGTTCGTCCGCGCGGCCCGCGACCGTGCCGAGCCGGTCGAGCCATTCGCGCTCCAACTGGGCCTGGGCGCGCTCCATTTCCTCGGCCGTGGGGCCCTCGGCCGCGAACCGGGCCAGCTCCTCGTCGACGGCGGCCTCGATCTGCGGGACCTCGACGCCGCCGGACGTCTTCACGTCCAGCCAGCCGAGCGAGGGCGCGCCCGCCAGCCGCAGCAGTCCGAATCCGGCGGCGACGGCCGTGCGGTCGCGGCGCACCAGGCGGTTGTGCAGCCGGGAGGACTCGCCGCCGCCGAGGACGGTGAGCGCCAGGTCGGCGGCGTCGGACTCGCGGGTGCCGTCCTGCGGCAGCCGGTAGGCGGCCATCAGCGCGCGCGCCGGGACCTCCTCGTGGATCTCCTCGCGCAGCTGCTCGCCGATGATGTCGGGCAGGGAGCCGTCGCGCGGCGGCTGCTTGCCGTCGTGTCCGGGGATCGAGCCGAAGTACTTCTCGACCCAGGCGAGGGTCTGCTCGGGGTCGATGTCGCCGACGACCGAGAGGACCGCGTTGTTCGGCGCGTAGTACGTACGGAAGAACTGCCGCGCGTCGTCGAGGGTCGCCGCGTCCAGGTCGGCCATCGAGCCGATCGGGGTGTGGTGGTAAGGGTGGCCCTCGGGGTAGGAGAGGGCGGTCAGGCGCTCGAAGGCGGTGCCGTAGGGCACGTTGTCGTAACGCTGGCGGCGTTCGTTCTTCACGACGTCGCGCTGGTTCTCCATCCCTTCGTCGTCGAGGGAGGACAGCAGCGAGCCCATGCGGTCGGCCTCCAGCCAGAGGGCGAGCTCCAGCTGGTGGGTGGGCATGGTCTCGAAGTAGTTGGTGCGCTCGAAGCTGGTGGTGCCGTTGAGCGAGCCGCCGGCGCCCTGCACCAGTTCGAAGTGACCGTTGCCCTTGACCTGCGCGGACCCCTGGAACATCAGGTGCTCGAAGAGGTGGGCGAGGCCCGTACGGCCCTTGACCTCGTGGCGCGAGCCGACGTCGTACCAGAGGCAGACCGCGGCGACCGGGGTCAGGTGGTCCTCGGAGAGCACCACACGCAGTCCGTTGGCGAGCCGGTGCTCGGTCGCTGTGAGGCCGCCGGAACCGGCCTGCGCTGTGGCCGTGTGACCCATGGGCATGTACGTCCCTTCGATCGCGATATAAGAAGTCCTGCCACTGTATGCAAGCGCGCCGACGCGTGGCGAAGTTTCCGCGTCGCGCGTAGGGGCGTGGACTCGCCACCGGCCCGGCCGCGGCGCGGCGGCGTGCCACCGGAAACGGGCGCCCCGGGCGGCTCAACGACGGGTCGAGGTCGGCGTTGTCAGTCCGGCGGGCCACAATGGTCCGCGTCAGTTCCTCGAGTTGTCCGCCCAGAGTTCCCGAAGTTGTCCGCCCAGACCCGCACAGACCTGTGAAGGAGCCGCAGCAGCGATGGCCCGCCGCAGCACGAAGACCCCGCCGCCGGAGGACTTCGAGGAGAAGATCCTCGACATCGACGTGGTCGATGAAATGCAGGGCTCCTTCCTTGAGTACGCGTACTCGGTGATCTACTCCCGTGCCCTGCCCGACGCCCGCGACGGCATGAAGCCGGTGCACCGCCGCATCGTCTACCAGATGAACGAGATGGGCCTGCGCCCCGACCGCGGCTATGTGAAGTGCGCCCGTGTCGTCGGTGAGGTGATGGGTAAATTGCACCCGCACGGGGACGCGTCGATCTACGACGCCCTCGTCCGGATGGCACAGCCGTTCTCGATGCGGCTGCCGCTCGTCGACGGGCACGGCAACTTCGGCTCCCTCGGCAACGACGACCCGCCGGCCGCCATGCGGTACACCGAGTGCCGGATGGCCGACGCCACGTCACTGATGACGGAGTCGATCGACGAGGACACCGTCGATTTCCAGTCGAATTACGACGGCCAGGAGCAGGAACCGGTCACGCTGCCCGCCGCGTACCCGAATCTGCTGGTCAACGGGGCCTCCGGAATCGCCGTCGGCATGGCGACGAACATGGCGCCGCACAACCTCGGCGAGGTCATCGCCGCCGCGCGGCATCTGATCAAGCACCCGGGCGCCGACCTGGAAACGCTGATGCGGTACGTGCCGGGGCCCGACCTGCCCACCGGTGGCCGGATCGTGGGCCTCCAGGGGATCAAGGACGCGTACGAGAACGGGCGCGGGACGTTCAAGATCCGCGCCACGGTCACGGTGGAGGACGTCACCGCGCGCCGCAAGGGCCTCGTCGTCACCGAACTGCCCTTCACCGTCGGCCCGGAGAAGGTGATCGCCAAGATCAAGGACCTGGTCTCGGCGAAGAAGCTCATGGGCATCGCCGACGTCAAGGACCTCACCGACCGGGCGCACGGGCTGCGTCTGGTCATCGAGATCAAGAACGGTTTCATCCCCGAGGCGGTCCTCGAACAGCTCTACAAGTTGACGCCGATGGAGGAGACCTTCGGTATCAACAACGTGGCGCTGGTGGACGGCCAGCCGCTGACGCTGGGGCTGAAGGAGCTGCTGGAGGTCTATCTCGACCACCGGTTCACGGTGGTGCGCAGGCGCAGCGAGTTCCGCAGGACCAAGCGGCGCGACCGGCTGCATCTGGTGGAGGGTCTGCTCGTCGCGCTGCTCGACATCGACGAGGTCATCCGCCTCATCCGGTCGAGCGACAACTCGGCGCAGGCCAAGGAGCGGCTGATCGAGCGCTTCTCGCTGAGCGACATCCAGACGCAGTACATCCTGGACACGCCGCTGCGCCGGCTCACCCGGTTCGACCGGATCGAGCTGGAGAGCGAGCGCGACCGGCTCAACGGCGAGATCGACGAGCTGACCGGCATCCTGGAGTCGGACAGCGAGCTGCGCAAGCTCGTCTCCGCCGAACTGGCCACGGTGGCGAAGAAGTTCGGCACCGACCGGCGCACCGTGCTGCTGGAGTCCGGCAGTTCGCCGGTCGCCGCGGTGCCGCTGGAGGTGGCCGACGACCCGTGCCGGGTGCTGATGTCCTCCACCGGACTGCTGGCGCGTACGGCCAACGGCGGACCGCTGGGCAGCGGCGACGGCAAGCGGGTGAAGCACGACGTGATCGTCTCGGCCGTGCCGGCGACGGCGCGCGGCGAGGTCGGGGCCGTCACCTCGACCGGTCGGCTGCTGCGGATCTCCGTCATCGACCTGCCGCAGCTGCCCGACACGGCCTCGGCGCCGAACCTGTCGGGCGGGGCGCCGCTCGCGGAGTTCCTGACGCTGGAGCCCGACGAGGACCTGGTCTGTCTGACGACGCTGGACGAGTCCTCGCCCGGCCTGGCGCTGGGCACGCTCCAGGGTGTCGTCAAGCGGGTCGTGCCCGACTATCCGTCCAACAAGGACGAGTTGGAGGTCATCAGTCTCAAGGAGGGTGACCGGGTGGTGGGCGCGGCAGAGCTGCGTACGGGCGAGGAGGATCTGGTCTTCATCACCTCCGACGCCCAACTGCTGCGCTACCAGGCGTCGCAGGTACGGCCGCAGGGCCGGCCCGCGGGGGGCATGGCCGGTGTCAAGCTGGCCGAGGGCGCCTCGGTGATCTCGTTCACGGCGGTCGACCCGGCGGGCGACGGGGTGGTCTACACGGTCGCGGGCTCGCACGGCACGCTGGACGATTCGGAGACGACGGCGAAGCTCACGCCGTTCGACCAGTATCCGCGCAAGGGGCGGGCCACCGGCGGGGTGCGCTGCCAGCGCTTCCTCAAGGGCGAGGACCTGCTGATCTTCGCCTGGGCGGGCGCGGCCCCGGCGCGGGCCGCGCAGAAGAACGGCACACCGGCCAGGCTGCCGGAGCCCGATCCGCGCAGGGACGGTTCGGGGACGCCGCCGCCGTCGGTCGTGGCCGTCGTGGCGGGTCCGGCGAGCTGACGCGGAGGTCCGTTCAGACCGGGTCGGCGGCCTCTTCGGCCGCCGACCCGGACCGTACGTAGCGCAGGACGCCCCACATGGCGGCCTCGTCGGTGACGCCCTGGTCGGCACCGCTGACGGCGCAGATCCGCAACTCCTTCTCCAGGGCGTCGCGGTCGATCCCGGAACCGATGAGGACGAGCCGCGTACGGCGTTCGGTGCCCCGTGGCCAGGGCTCCGGGTAGAAGCGCAGGAAGCGCCCGACGGCGTGTACGTCGTACCGGTTGTCCGGGTCGGCCGCGCCGAAGTCCACGAAGCCCTTGGCGCGGTAGAGCCCTTCCGGCCGCGAGTCGAGGAAGGCCATGAGCCGGCGCGGGTCCATGGCCGCGGGTTCGTCGAAGGACAGGCTCTCGTAGCCGGTGTGCGGATGGTGCGGGTGCCCGGGGCCCTCGTCCTGTCCCCCGTCCGCCGCTGTGTCCTCCTCGGCGCGCAGGTCCTCGAAGGAGAGCTGGCGGACCTTCTCGTCCTCGTCCGGGCGGGTGGCGGGGTCGAAGAGCAGGCCGGGGTCGATCCTCCCGTACGTGGCGGAGACCACCGCCGCGTCCGGCCCCAGCCCGGCGATCACGCCGAGGACGCGCTCGTGTTCGGCCGGTGTCACGCGGTCGGTCTTGTTCAGGACGACCAGGTCGGCGATGGCGAGATGGCGGTCGGTCTCGGGGTGCCGCGCGCGGGTGGCGTCGAACTCGGCCGCGTCCACGACCTCGACGAGCCCTCCGTACACGGTGCGCGGATTGTCGCCCGCGAGGATCATCCGGACGAGTTCCTGCGGCTCGGCGAGACCGCTCGCCTCGATGACGATGAGGTCGATCCGCGAGGCGGGGCGCGTCAGCCGGTCCAGATAGCCGTCCAGTTCGCTCGCGTCGACGGCGCAGCAGAGGCAGCCGTTGCCGAGCGAGACCGTGGAGCCGACCTGGCCCGCGACGGTCATGGCGTCGATCTCGACGGCACCGAAGTCGTTGACGATCACGGCGACGCGGTTGCCGGCGCGGCGGCGCAGGAGGTGGTTGAGCAGGGTCGTCTTGCCCGAGCCGAGGAAGCCCGCGAGGACGACCACCGGAATCTGCCTGCCGGCGGTGCTCGGATTCAAGACCGCGCCCTGCCCTTCCGTAGGAGGTGGGGCAGAGCCGTACGCCTGCCCGCTCCAGGATAGGAGAACGGCTCACCGGAGCCGGCGTCCTCAATCGCCGGACGGGCTTTTTGAGCCCGTCCGGCGATTGAGGACAAGCGCGGGGTCAGCTCCGGAGCCAGACCGCGGTGTCCTGCGGCAGCCTTCCCTCCTCGTCCAGGGGGCCGCTGGTGAGCAGAACGGCTCTGTGGGCGGGCAACCGCGTGGGGGGCCCGTCGAGATTGACGACGCAGACCAGGCCGTCGGTACGGGTGAAGGACAGCACACCGGGGCCGGAGGGCAGCCAGGTCAGCGCCGCCCCGGCGCGGTCGCCCGGCGCCCCGGCGGCGAATCCCGGCTCCGTGCGGCGCAGCCGCAGCGCCTGCCGGTAGAGGCTGAGCATCGAGTGCGGGTCGTCCGACTGGAGGTCCGCGGCGTACTTCGCCCAGGACTCCGGCTGCGGGAGCCACGGTTCGGCGTCTCCCCCGAAGCCCGCGTACGGCGCGTCCGCCCGCCAGGGCAGCGGTACGCGGCAGCCGTCGCGGCCGGGATCCGTACCGCCGGACCGGAAGTGCATCGGGTCCTCGATGCGGTCGCGCGGGATGTCCGCCTCGGGCAGGCCCAGCTCCTCGCCCTGGTAGACGTAGACGGCGCCGGGCAGTGCCAGCGAGAGCAGTGCGGCGGCGCGCGCCCGTCTCGTACCCAGTTCCGGATCGGTCGGGGTGCCGAACGCCTTGGCCGCGAAGTCGAAGCCGGTGTCCTCGCGCCCGTAGCGGGTCACGGTGCGGGTGACGTCGTGGTTGGAGAGCACCCAGGTGGCGGGGGCGCCGACCGGCGCGTGCTCGGCGAGCGTGTCGTCGATGGAGGTCCGCAGCCGGCCGGCGTCCCACGGGCACGACATGAAGCCGAGGTTGAAGGCGGTGTGCAGTTCGTCGGGGCGCAGGTAGCGGGCGAAGCGCTCGGCGTCGGGGAGCCAGACCTCGCCGACGAAGATGCCGTCGTACTCGTCGGCGATGGCGCGCCACGAGCGGTAGATGTCGTGGAGTTCGTCGCGGTCCACGAAGGGGTGGGGGTCGGTGCCCGGTGTGAAGTCGGGCAGGGCGGGGTCCTTGGCGGGCAGGACGGCCGAGTCGATCCGTACGCCGGCCACGCCCCGGTCGAACCAGAAGCGCAGCACGTCCTCGTGCTCGCGGCGGACCGCCGGGTGGGCCCAGTTGAGGTCGGGCTGTCCGGTGGCGAACAGGTGCAGATACCAGTCGCCGTCGTCCAGCCGGGTCCAGGGGACGCCCCCGAACTCGGACACCCAGTTGTTCGGGGGGAGTTCACCGCTCTCCCCGCGCCCCCGGCGGAAGTGGAAGAGCTCGCGCTCGGGGCTGCCGGGTCCGGCCGCCAGGGCGGATCTGAACCAGACGTGCTGGTCGGAGACATGGTTGGGCACGATGTCGACGATCGTGCGGATGCCCAGCTCGCGGGCCTCGGCGATCAGCTTCTCCGCCTCGGCGAGGGTGCCGAAGGCCGGGTCGATGGTCCGGTAGTCGGCCACGTCGTAGCCGCCGTCGGCGAGCGGTGAGAGGTACCAGGGGGTGAACCAGAGTGCGTCCACGCCCAGTTCCACGAGGTACGGCAGCCTGGACCGCACGCCGGCGAGATCTCCGGTGCCGTCACCGTCGCCGTCGGCGAAGCTGCGTACATAGACCTGGTAGATGGCGGCGTCGCGCCACCATTCGACGGTGGCCTCGGCCGGCTGGATGGCTGCCACGTGACGGTCCTTTCGGGCAGGTGGGACTCCGCCGCCGGCCCCCGGACAACGGGGCGCTGGATGGGAGGGCGGGCGGCGGAGCGCTGGTGGGGAGTGGGTCGGACGGAGCGGAGAGGACGATCAGCCCTTGAGGCCGCCCGCGGTCAGACCGCTCATGATGTTGCGCTGGAAGAGCAGGAAGATGAGCAGCGTCGGGACGGACGCGATGGTGAGCGCGGCGATCAGGACGTTCTCCGGTACTCCGCTCGCGAGCGAGTAGATGCCCACGTTGAGGGTCTGCTTGCCCGGATCGGGCAGGGTGAGCATCGGCCAGAGGAAGTCCTTCCAGACCCCCACGACCGCGAAGATCGAGACGACTCCGAGGATGGGCCGGGAGATCGGCAGCACCACGGATCTCAGGGTGCGCATCGCCGAGGCCCCGTCGATGGCCGCGGCGTCCAGCAGTTCCCTCGGTATCGAGTCGAAGAATCTCTTGAGCAGGAAGATGTTGAAGGCGTTGGTGACGGACGGCAGCCAGATCGCCCAGGGCGAGTTGAGCAGGTTGCGTTCGACGATCGGTACGTCGAGCACCGTCAGGTACTGGGGTACGACGAGGACGGTCGCCGGGATCATGAGCGTCATCAGCATCAGGCCGAGGATGGCCTTGCCGAAGATCGGCCGCAGCTTGGAGAGGGAGTAGGCGGCGGCCACGTCGAAGACGAGCTGGAAGGCGAGCGCCCCGAACGCGTAGTACAGGGTGTTGAAGAGGAGCTTGGCCAGGTCCATCACCTTCCACGCCTGCTCGTAGTTCTCCGGGTGCACGGAGGTGGGGAAGGCCGTCGGCGGGCTCTGCACGACTTCCTGGGTGGTCTTGAGGCCGCCGGTGACCATCCAGTAGAGCGGTCCGAGGAAGACCAGGGTGAAGACGAGGACCACCAGGGCGAAGACGATCCAGTAGACCGCCCTGCCACGGGATCTGCCCAGTTGGGCGGGGGAGATCAGGGTCCGCGGGCGGGCCGCCTCGACGGTGCCGGCCCGCTTGCGCCGGGGTACGAGCGTGTTCGCTGTCATGCCTTCCGGCCCCCTAGTCCTCGTTGCCGCGGCTGAGCCGCACGTACACCGCGGAGAAGCCCGCGAGGAGTACGAGCAGGACGAGTCCGAGCGCCGCGGCACTGCCGTAGTTGTTGAAGTTGAACGCGTACTGGTAGATGAGGTAGACGACCGTGGTCGTCGACCCCTCCGGTCCCGCCCCGTTGGTGAGCAGGAACGGTTCGGTGAACACCTGCATCGTCGCGATGATCTGCATGAGCAGCATCAGCGAGAGGATGAGCTTGGTCTGCGGGATGGTGACGTGCCAGATCTTGCGGAGGATTCCCGCGCCGTCCAGTTCGGCCGCCTCGTACAGCTCGCCGGGGATCGACTGGAGCGCGGCGAGATAGATGAGGGTGGCGCCGCCCATGCTCATCCAGGTCGCCGCGATGACGACGGAGAGCATGGCCGTGTCGGTGTCCTGGAGCCACTGCTGGGCGGGGAGGCCGAAGGTCTCCAGGATGCGGTTGAACAGGCCGTATCCGGGGTCGTAGAAGTACTTGAAGAGCAGTACGGAGGCGACCGGCGGGAGCATCACCGGGAGATAGACGAGCAGTCGCAGATATCCCTGGCCGTGCCGGAACTCGTTGAGGACGACGGCGACGAGGAACGGGACGACGAATCCCAGCAGCAGCGCGAGGCCCGTGAAGAGCAGGGTGTTGCGCCACGCCTGCCAGAAGGCCGGGTCGTTGAAGATGTACGTGAGGTTGGACCAGCCGGCCCAGGTGGTCTTCCCGTTCTCGTTCTTCTGGAAGGCCAGGATGAATTCCCTGACCATCGGATACCAGGAGAAGAACGAGAAGCAGAGTACGGCTCCGATCAGGAACCCGTGCGCCGAGAGGTTGCGGCGCACGGACCGTACGAACTCCTCGCGGGCGAAGTCCGTCCGGTGGGAGCCGGGGCGTCCGTGGCTCGGCGGGCTCGCCTTGCTCTTGGACAGGGTGGGGGCCGACATGGTCTCTCCTCGGTGCCGGTGCGCAGACTCGTTGGCTCACGGACGGACGGGACTCCGGTCACGGGGCGATCCGGTCCCCGGCCGGGGGCCGGCCCGTGGCGGGGACCGGGTCCGCGTGACCCGGTCCCGCCCGTCCGTCTACTGAGTCGCCAGGACTTGGTTGACCTGCTTCTCGGCGGTCGACAGGAGCTTGTCGACGTCCGCGTCCTTGTTGGTCAGCACGCCGGACATCGCGACGTCGAGGATCTTGTAGATCTCCTGCGCCTTCGGCGGCTCGGCCTTGCCCTTGACCGGGTTGTCCATGAAGGGCTTGAAGTTCTCGACGGGCATGGTGGCGTGCTCGCTGCGCAGCGCGTCGTCCTTGGCCTTGGAGTCACCGAGCCAGAAGTTCGGCTGCGGCAGTCCGACGGGGAGCTTGTCGGCCTTGGTGCGGTCCCACTCGAACTGGCCCTTGCCGGGAGTCAGGAACTTGAAGTTCTGCCAGGCGATGGCGGCCTTGATCTTGTCGGGCGAACTGCCCTTCTTGATCATGTAGTTGTTGCCGCCGAAGAGGGTCGCCTCGGCGCCGGGGATCGGGCCCATGCCGAAGTTCTCGTAGGTGGCGCCGAGTTGCTGGACCATGTACGTGATGTCGTCAGGCGCGGCGAGGAACATGCCCAGCTTGTCGGTGGCTATCTGCTTCTGCAGGTCGCCCCACTTGAGCAGCTGGGTCTTGCCCATGCTGTCGTCCTCCCACCGCATGGTGCGAAGGTTCTCCAGGACCTGCTTGCCCAGGTCGGTGTTGAACGCGGCCTTCTTGCCCGTGGAGTCGACGACCTCGCCGCCGAGGCCGTAGATCGACGCGGTGAAGTGCCAGCCGCCGTTGTTGCCCGCGCTGTACTCGCCGAAGCCGGAGACGCCGCCGCCGAGGCCGGCGATCTTGTCCGAGGCGGTACGGACCTCTTCCCAGGTGGTGGGAGGCGAGTTGGGGTCCAGCCCCGCCTCCTCGAAGAGCTTCCGGTTGATCAGCAGACCCATGGTGTAGTTGCTGGTCGGCAGGCCGTAGAGCTTGCCGTCCTGCTTCAGCACGTCCAGGACGCCCGGGTCGATGTCCTTCAGCGCCGGCACGGACTTGTCGTTGACGTACGCCGAGATGTCCTCGGCCCCGTCGTTGTCCAGCACCTGCTGGAGGTCGGTGAAGTAGGTGTAGTACACGTCGGGCTGGGACTTCGCCTTGAGCATCGCGGTGAAGCGCGGCGGCTCCAGACACTGGCCCGGCGTGGACTTCCCGTTGATCTTGACGTTCGGGTACGTCTTGTTGAATTCCTTGACGTCCTCGTTCCACTCCTTCAGCTCCGCGGCCTTCGCGGCCGGCGGCATGCAGTCGATCGAGAGTGTCACCTTGGCCTTCGGGTCCAACGGCGCTGACGGGTCTGACGACCCGCCGCCGGAGTCGCCGTCGTCGTCGCTACTGCTGCTGCTCGTGCCGCAGGCGGCGAGAGTCAGGGCGAGCACGGTGACAATGGCGGCCGCGGCGGTGCGGTCGGTACGGCGAATACGGCGGAACCCAGCACTTCTCATCGATGGTCCCCTTCGGGCATGAGCGTGGAAGGCCCACGGCTGAAACTCTGCCGGGGCGCGGCACACTCAACCACCGTCGACAGGAGACCGCAATATCTCGCGCCGTTTTCGTAAAAGTTTGACAGCCTTCCGCATCGGCCATGACCCGCACCGGGGGCCGGAGTTGGACAGGGCGGGATTTGTCAGACAGGACCCCCGGGAGCGCCACAGGGCCCCCGAAGGGGCCCTGAAAGAGACTTGCGGGAGCGGGGGGCTCCCCTACCGGGGCGACTGCGCCGTGGAGCCTCGTACGACCAGCTCCGGCTCGAACAGCAGCTCGCCCGGCGGCACGGCGCCACCCTGGATCTGCGCGCACAGCAGCTCCACCGCGGCCCGGCCCATGGCCTCGATCGGCTGGCGGACGGTGGTCAGCGGCGGCTCGGTGCAGTTCATGAAGGCGGAGTCGTCGTACCCGACGACGGAGACCTCGCCGGGGACGTCCAGCCCGCGCCGGCGGGCCGCCCGTACGGCGCCGAGCGCCAGCGGGTCACTCGCGCAGATGATGCCGGTGACCCCGCGGTCCAGCAGCCGCGCGGCGGCGGCCTGGCCGCCTTCCAGGGAGAACATCGACCGCTCGATGTACTCGTCGGGCAGCGACTCCCCCGCGGCCTTCACGATCGCCAGGGCGGCGGCGAGCTTGCGCCGCGACGGTACGTGGTCGGCCGGGCCGAGGACGAGGCCGATGCGCTCGTGGCCGAGGGACGCCAGATGCCGCCACGCCTGCTCGACGGCGACGGCGTCGTCGCAGGAGATGGTGGGGAAGTCCAGGTTCTCTATGGGCGCGTTGATGAGCACGACCGGGATCCGGCGCTCGTGGAGCTGCCGGTAGTGCTCGTGGGGCGCGTCGGCCTGGGCGAAGAGGCCGCCGGCGAACACGACTCCGGACACCTGCTGCTGGAGCAGCAGTTCGACGTAGTCCGCCTCCGAGACGCCGCCCTTGGTCTGGGTGCACAGGACGGGGGTCAGCCCCTGCTGCGCCAGCGCGCCGCCGATCACCTCGGCGAAGGCGGGGAAGATCGGGTTCTGGAGTTCGGGCAGGACGAGGCCGACGAGCCTGGCGCGCTCGCCGCGCAGCTGTGTCGGCCGCTCGTACCCGAGCACGTCCAGTGCGGTCAGCACGGACTGCCGCGTGGCCTGGGAGACTCCCGGCTTGCCGTTGAGCACCCGGCTGACCGTGGCCTCGCTGACCCCAACCTTCTTCGCCACCTGAGCAAGTCGTCGCGTCATACACGCAAGACTAGCGCAAGCAATGCAAGCTACTTGCTTCCGAGCGTAAAGAGCCTGCACAGCCGTGGTGCCGCCCGAGAGGCCCCGGGCGGCACCACGGCGGCGTGCCCTGCCGCTACGGGTTGATATGGATCTTGAAGTTGGGCGTGGTGTTCTTCACGTCCAGAGCGTTGCCGCTCATCCTCAGACCGTTGAAGGTGACCTCACCGACCGCGGGGCCCTGCCCCGCCTCCGGCAGCTCGTTCGCCCACAGCCCGAAGCCCGACTTGGCATCGTAGGCGTCACCGCTCTTCTTCGCACCGGTGATCGAGATGTCGCTGAGGACGGTGTCCTTGATCGGGAACTGTGGCTGTCCTCCTACGTAGTTGGTCTGGAACATGACCCCGCTGTACGTCGGGTCGACGATGTCCACGTTGTTGATCCGGATGCCCTGGAACACCTTGGACGCGGAGAACAGCCAGATGCCGGGGAACGTCTGCGCGCCCCAGAAGTGGCCGCCGGCTCTCACGATCGACACGTTCTCGATCGTCGTGGGCTGGGTCCCGAAGCCGTTCATCGGGTAACCGAAGTCCAGCGAGCTGACCGTGATGCCCGAGTACACGAGCGTGTCCGCGATGTGGATGTTGCGGAAGGTGTTGTTGAAGCCGCCGTAGACGGCCACACCCGCCGCGCGCCAGGTCAGGATCGACGTCAGGTTCTCGTAGACGTTGTCCTTCATGTCCGCGCCGCCGGCGTCGATCGCCGAGAACAGCGCGAAGCTGTCGTCTCCCGTGGCCCGCGCCTCGTTGTTGGTCACGAGGTTGCCGGTGCTGCCGTTGGTCATGTTGATGCCGTCGGCGAACATGTTGCGGATACGGGAGTTCTTGATGGTCATGTCATCGGTGTTCGCGCCCCAGTAGAGGCACACCATGTGCTCGTTCCAGATGTTGTCGATCTCGATGTCGCGCACGTTCGAGAAGTCGAACACCTTGCCCGGACCGTCGATGCGCGAGGTGTAGTTGCCGAAGTACGCGAAGTTCCTGAACGAGGAACCCGCGGCCGCCGCCTCGGCCCGGAAGCCGATGTCGGTGTTGTCCTGCGTCGACGGGGCGTGGAACTTGGTGTACCAGGGACCGGCGCCGATCACCTGCACGGGCTTGCCGTACACCTGGAACTTGCTGGCCGTCTGGTAGTCACCGGCGGGCAGGTAGACGCCCTTCAGGGTGCCGGTGCTGTCCATCCGGACCCGGTCCAGGGCGTTCTGCACGTCCTGGTGGGTGAACCCGGCCGGGACCGTGTAGGTGGCGGGGTCCGGGTTGGCGGTCGGTGCGACCTGCTCCAGGTTGATGAAGTCGATCGCGTAGGTGGTGTTGTTGGAAGCGTCCTTCTGGAGCCTGATCTTGCTGCCTGCCGGGACGGTCTTGCCCAGCATCATGTTCGCCTCGTCGTAGATGTGACGGGGCGCGCCCTGGCCCGGGGAGTTGCCCGGTCCCGCCTCGGCGCCGTACAGCCAGGCGTACTTCGACGTGAGATCGATGGCCTTGAGGAAGACGCCGTCCACATAGACGTTGAGCGTGGAGTTGATGCCTCCGCCGCCGGCCGAGTCGGGGATGGAGAAGCGGGTCACCAGGGTGTTGGTGCTGGCCCGGGTGGTGAACTCGACGTACTCGCCGGTGGCGTCGAGGTTGACGGCCCTGCGGCCCGACGCCTCGCCCGCGATGTCGCCGACGGTCCTGTTGGGACCGACCTTCGTGGCGCCGCCGCCGGTGGTGCCGTCCTCGGCCTCGTACATGTCGAACGGCATGTTGGCGCCGCGGCCGACGAACAGCGACTGGGTGCTGGTGTTGTTCTCGCGTTTGACCGGCACCTCGTTGGCGTCGTCGGCGAGCACCACCTTGACGGTGTACGAGCCGTTGGCGGCGGTCCAGGTACCGAGCGCGACCGGCGCCGTGGTGGCGCCCGCCGCGATGACTCCGCTGTGCGCGCCGGTGAGGGTCCTCACCGTGGCGCCCTCGGAGTTGAGCACGGTCAGGGTGATGCCGTGGCTGCCGCCCGCGGAGGCGACGGTGCCCTGGTTCTTCACCGAGACGGAGAAGTTGACCGTGTCACCGGCCGCCGGGGCGGACGGAGAGGTGCCGACCGTCGCGACCAGGTCGGAGCTGGCGACCGGCTTCACCACCAGCGGGGACGGGGCGGTGTAGGTGTTGTTGGTCTCGTTCTGCTCGATCACCGCGTTCGCCACGTCGGCGACCGCGCTGAGTTCGTAGGACCCCGCGTCGCGCGGTCCGATCGCGGCGCTGACATTGGCCGACGCGCCGGGGGCGAGGGTGCCCACCGCCGCCGTGCCCACCTTGGAGTCCCCGAGTCGGAATTCCAGGGAGCTGGCCGCCGCGGCGACCGTGCCGTTGTTGCGTACCGTCGCCGTCAGGGTGATCGGGTTGGACTCGACCGGCTCGGCGGGGCCGGCGGTCAGGGCCGTGACCTGGAGGTCGGGGTTGGGCGCCGGCTCGCCGAGCACCTGGAACTCGGCCACCTGGCCCGCACCGGCGCCGGTGTTCGAGGTGAACCTGAGCTGCACGTCCGCGACGTTCCCGGAGACCGGGATGGTCACCTGGTTCCCGGAGGCCGGGCTGAACGCGTAGTCCTTCGCGGCGGCCAGGCTGGTGAAGCCCGTGGCGTTCTGCTCGCGGCCCAGCACCTGGATGTTCTGGGTACGCGGCCCCCAGCCGCTGTCCGGGTTGAGCTTGACGACGACGCTCTCGGTGGAGGCGTTGGCGCCCAGCTTCACGGTCAGCGTGTTGGGGTAACTGCCCCCGGCGCCTTCCCAGTAGGTCGACGTCGAGTTGTCGTTGGCGTTGGCCGCGACGAACGTGTGGACCACGGAGGAGGCGCTGATCGGCTTGCCGACGGCCAGGTTGGAGACCGAGCCGCTGCTGCCGGTGCGTGTCACCGTGTTGCTGTTGCCCGACCGGTTGCCCGCCGCGTCCCTGGCCCGTACGAAATACGAGACCGTCGTGCCGGCCGGCTGGGTGTCGGTGAAGATCAGGACGTTGCCCGCGACGGTGTCGCGCAGCACGTTGTTGGCGTAGATCTCGTAGCCGGTGACCGCCGTGTTGTCGCTGGAGGCCTGCCAGGTGAGCCTGACCTGGGTCGGCGAGGGCGAGGTGTGGGCGAGGCCGGTGGGCGCGGTCGGCGCCTGGGTGTCGCCGCCGGCCGGCTTACGGGTGACGGTGTTGCTGTTGCCCGACACATTGCCCGCGGCGTCCTTGGCCCGTACGTAGTACGAGACCTCGGCGTTGCCGGCCTGGGTGTCGGTGAAGGTGGTGACGTTGCCGGCGACGCTGGTGCGCAGCACGTTGTTGGCGTAGACGTCGTAGCCGGTGACCGCCGTGTTGTCGGTCGACGCCTTCCAGGTCAGCTTGATCTGACCGGAGGCGGGCTCGGTGAACGCCAGCTCGGTGGGGGCGGTCGGGGCCTGGGTGTCACCCGTCTCGGGGCCGTAGATCTCCAGCTCGGACACCTGGGCGCCGGGCTGCGCGGAGTTGGCCGTGACCAGCACCCGTACGTGGCGCGTGGTGGTGGCGTCGAAGGGGATCGTCACCGTGTTACCGGACCCGGGCGCGAACTGGTACGCCTTGGACGCGGTCAGGTCGGTGAAGGCCGTGCCGTTGGTACTGCCCTGGATCTTGAGCGTCTGGCTCCTGGCCTCCCAGCCGTCGGGGAGTTTCAGGACGACGCTGTTGACGCCCACGGACGAGCCGAGGTCGGCCTGGAGCCACTGCGGGAAGGCACCGTTGCGGCTCTCCCAGTAGGTGGCCTTGTTGCCGTCGTTGGCGTTGGCCGCCGCGTACACCTCGGTGTGGCTGCTCTCGGTGAGCGTCCGGCCCGCGGCGAGGTTCACGGACGCCGCTGCCGCCTTGTGGACCTGGAGCTCGGCGAGCTGGCCCGCGGAGGCGACGGAGTTCTTGGTGATGTTCACGCGGACGTACCGCGTCCGGGTGGCGGGGAACGAGACGGTGACCTCGTTGGCCCTGCCCGGACTGAAGGTGTACGAGGCGGACGTCTTCAGGGTCGAGAAGCTGGTGCCGTCGGCGCTGCCCTGGACGGCGAGGGTCTGCCGTCTGGTCTCCCAGTCGGCGGGGAGCTTCAGCGTCACCTGGTCGATCCGGGCGGCGGAGCCCAGATCGGTCTGGACCCACTGGGGGAGGCTCTTGCCGGAGCCCTGCCAGTACGTCGACTGATTGCCGTCGGCGACCATCCTGGCGGAGTGGTCGACCGCTGCGCTGCTCGCCGCCGCGGTGGCGCCCGCGGCGATGTTGGGGCCGTCGGCCGCCGAAGCGGTGAGCGACGGCACGCCGACCATCAGGAGACTGGTGGTGAGGGCGGCGGAGATCGCCCATCTCCATCGGTGAGATCTCATGTATCCCCGATCTTCGGCCTCGGCGCGGGGGGCGCGGCGAGGCGCGGCTCTGTCTGCATGGCTGGTGCCACCTGGCTGGTGCGACTAGCGTTTCTGCATTGCTGAGCAGGATCTTTTGCGTTGTGCCGTCAGAGAGTTGCAGAGAAATGCGAGAGCGTCCACTGGTGCAACAGAACCAAGTCGGCCGTTCTCTGGCTCGAAAACACCCAAGACGGACCCACCAGCCCCTATCAGTCAGCTTTCCAGCGAACCCCAAGCACACCGCAAGCGGCCTGCAAATCACGTAATTCATTTGCGTGAATCTGAAAATTTCAGAAAGGCACCTGCGCCGTCTACCGTTCCTAGACATGAACGCCGGACCGACGACCCCACCGCGACGACGGCGATTCGGCTGGCCACGGCGCGTCTTCTCCCAGGTGCTGCTGATGCAGCTGGCCATCGCCGCGGGCACCGCCGTGCTCGCCACGGGGCTGTTCCTCCGGCCGCTGAGCGACCAGCTCGACGACCAGGCGATGCGCAGGGCGCTCGCGATCGCCGAGACGACGGCGTCCGAGCCGGTGGCGGACGCGCTGCTGGCGTCGCGGCCCTCGGTGGACGGACCGGTGCAGGAGGAGGCCGAACGCATCAGAGAGGCCACCGGCGCCGAGTACGTCGTGATCATGGACAGACGCGGGGTCCGCTGGTCACACACCGACACCGGCCAGATCGGCAGGGTCGTCTCCACCGATCCCAGCGAGGCGATAGCCGGCCACGACATCATGGAGATCGACAGCGGCACCCTCGGCCGCTCGGCGCGCGGCAAGGTCCCGCTGCGCGACGAGACGGGGCGGATCGTCGGCGCCGTGTCGGTGGGCATCGCGTACGACAGCGTCCGCGAACGTCTGCTCGCGACGATCCCCGGACTGCTCGCGTACGCGGGCGGCGCCCTCGCCGTCGGCGCGCTGGCCGCCTTCCTGATCTCCAGACGCCTTCAGCGCCAGACCCACGACCTGGCCTTCTCCGACATCTCGGCGCTGCTCGCGGAGCGCGAGGCCATGCTGCACAGCCTGCGCGAGGGAGTGATCGCACTCGACGGGGCGGGGCGGATCCGGCTGATGAACGACGAGGCGCAGCGGCTGCTCGGCCTCGGGCCCGAGGCCACGGGACAGCCCCTGGACGTGGTCCTCGGACCGGGCCGGACCACCGACGTGCTGGCCGGCCGGGTGGCCGGCGACGACCTGCTGACCGTGAGCGGCACCCGGGTGCTCATCGCCAACCGGATGCCGACCGACGACGGGGGCGCGGTCGCCACACTCCGTGACCGTACGGAGCTGGAACAGCTCGGCCGGGAGCTGGACGCCACGCGCGGACTGATCGACGCCCTGCGCGCCCAGGACCACGAGCACGCCAACCGGATGCACACCCTGATGGGCCTGCTGGAGCTGGAGATGCACGACGAGGCCGTGGAGTTCGTGACCGAGGTCGTCGGTGTGCACCGGGCCACCGCCGAGCAGGTCACCGAGCGGATCCACGACCCGCTGCCGGCCGCCCTGCTGGTCGGCAAGGCCACCGTCGCCGCCGAGCGGGGCGTCTCGCTGCGCATCTCGCCGGCCACCCTGCTGCCCGACCGGCTCGTCGACCCGCAGGGGCTCGTCACGGTCCTCGGCAATCTCGTGGACAACGCGCTGGACGCGGCGGCCGGCTCCGAGGACCCGCGCATCGAGGTGGAGGTACGGGCCGAGGGCCGTACGGTCGTCCTGCGGATCTCCGACAGCGGCCCCGGCGTCCCGCCGCAGCAGCGCGAACTGGTCTTCACCGAGGGCTGGACGACGAAGGACCCGCCCAGCCACGGCCGGCGCGGGCTGGGCCTGGCCATGGTGCGCAGGCTCGCCGAGCGCCAAGGCGGCAGCGCCCGCGTCACCGAATCCGCCGACGGCGGCGCGGAGTTCACCGTCGTCCTGCCCGAGGCGCTCGCCGAGACCGAGCGCGTCGCGCGGGACACCGCGCCGGCGGACGGTCTCGTACGCGACCCGGCCGAGCCCGTCACCACAGGGGAGACACGATGATCGACGTACTGGTCGTGGACGACGACATCCGGGTCGCCGACATCAACACCGCCTATGTGGCGAAGGTGGCGGGATTCCGGGTCGTCGCCAAGGCGCACTCGGGGACGGAGGCACTCACGCTCCTCGCCGAGCGCCCCGTCGACCTGATCCTTCTCGACCACTACCTGCCCGACCGCGACGGGCTCTCGGTGGTACGGGAGATGCGCGGGCTCGGCCACCGGACCGACGTGATCATGGTGACCGCGGCGCGCGATGTCGCCACCGTCCAGTCGGCGATGCGCCACGGCGCGCTCCAGTACCTGGTCAAGCCGTTCAACTTCGCCGGGCTGCGCAGCAAGCTGGAGGCGTACGCGACGCTGCGACGCACGCTGGAGAGCGGCGGCGAGGCCGAACAGGCAGACGTGGACCGGATGTTCGGCGCGCTGTCGGCGTCCGCCACGCCCGAGCTGCCCAAGGGGCACTCGCCGAGCACCGCCGAGGTGGTACGCCAGGTGCTGCTCGGCGCCGAAGGGCCGCTCTCCGCGCACGAGATCGCCGAGAGCGCCGGGATGAGCCGGCAGACGGCGCAGCGGTATCTCAAACTGCTGGAGCGGGCGGGGCGGGTCAGGCTCAGCCTCCGGTACGGCGAGACGGGCCGCCCGGAGCACCGGTACGCGTGGGCGACGAGCGGCTGAGCCGGGTCACCGCCGGACCGTAGCCGCTCAGACCGCGCCCGCTCCGGTGAGTGAACGCACCTCGGACTCCGCGTGCTTGGCCTCGTCGGCGCGTTCGCGGGAGAGGACCGTGCCGATCCAGCCCGCCAGGAAGCCGAGCGGGATCGAGACGAGGCCGGGATTCTGGAGCGGGAAGACATGGAAGTCGGCGCCCGGGAAGATCGCCTCCGGGCTTCCCGACACGACGGGTGAGAAGACCACCAGCAGCACGGCGGGCACGAGCCCGCCGTAGACCGACCAGACCGCTCCCCGCGTGGTGAAGTTCCGCCAGAACAGCGAGTAGAGCAGCACCGGCAGATTGGCGGAGGCGGCGACGGCGAACGCGAGACCTACCAGGAAGGCGACGTTGAGGTCGCGGGCGAGCAGCCCGAGCGCGATGGCCACGGCGCCGATACCGGCCGCCGCGTACCGGGCGACGGCGACCTCGCCGCGCGGCTCGGCGCTGTCGGCGGCTCGGTCGTCGACTCGCCCGCCGTCGCGGGACCGGGCTCGCGGCTTCCTGAGGGAGGCGTAGAGATCGTGCGCGACGGACGCCGACGAGGCGAGGGTGATGCCGGCGACGACGGCGAGGATCGTCGCGAAGGCGATGGCCGCGACCACGGCGAAGAGGACCGTTCCGCCGGTGGAACCCGCGCCGCCGCCCAGATCCAGGGCGAGCAGGGGTACCGCCGTGTTCCCCGCCGCGCTCGACGCCCGCACCTCGGCGGTGCCGACCACGGCGGCGGCGCCGAGCCCCAGCACGATCGTCATCAGATAGAAGCTCCCGATGAGCCCGATGGACCAGACGACCGACCGGCGGGCCGCGCGGGCGGTCGGCACGGTGTAGAAGCGGGAGAGGATGTGCGGCAGCCCGGCCGTGCCGAGCACCAGGGCGAGCCCGAGGCTCATGAAGTCGAACCGCGCGGTCCAGCCCCCGCCGTAGGCGAGACCCGGGATGAGGAACTCCTTGCCGTGGCCGCTGCGTTCGGACGCGGTGGTGAGCAGCGCGTTGAAGTCGCCGTGGAAACGGACCAGTACGAGCACGGTCAGCGTGAGCGTGCCGGCCATCAGCAGCACGGCCTTGACGATCTGGATCCAGGTGGTGGCCCGCATCCCGCCGAGCGTCACGTAGACGACCATCAGCGCGCCCACGCCGATCACCGTCCAGGCGCGCGCGGCCTCGCTCGTGCCCCCCAGCAGCAGCGCGACCAGACTGCCCGCCCCGACCATCTGCGCCACCAGGTAGAGGACGGACACGGCGACGGACGACGTGCCCGCCGCGATCCTGACGGGGCGCTCACGCATCCGGGCGGCGACGACATCGGCCAGGGTGAACCGGCCGCAGTTGCGGACGAGTTCGGCCACCAGCAGCAGGACGACCAGCCAGGCGACGAGGAAGCCGACGGAGTAGAGCATGCCGTCGTAGCCGAAGAGGGCGATGAGTCCGGAGATACCGAGGAAGGAGGCGGCCGACATGTAGTCGCCCGCGATGGCGAACCCGTTCTCCATGGGGGAGAAGAGCCGTCCGCCGGTGTAGAACTCCTCCGCCGAGCCGTGCCGGTCGCGGCCCACCCAGGTGGTGATGCCGAGGGTGACCGCGACGAACGCGCCGAACAGCAGGAGCGCCAGGGTCTGGTGGTCGCCGCTCATCCCCGCCGCTCCCCCGCCCGCGCCGTGCCGGACTCACGCGTTCTCGTCAGGTCGAAGACGCTCCAGCGCAGATCGAGCGCGTCCCGGTCCCGGTGCAGCCGGGCATGGCGCGCGTACGCCCAGGTCAGCAGGAAGGTGCTGAGGAACTGTCCGAGACCCGCGACCATGGCCACGTTCACGGCCCCCGCCACCGGGCGCGCCATCAGATCCGGCGCCGTGGTCGCGGCGACGACGTACGCCAGGTACCAGGTCAGGAAGGCGAGGGTGGCCGGGAAGACGAACCGGCGGTAGCGGCGGCGTACGTCCTGGAAGGCGGCGCTGCGCTGGACCTCCAGATAGATGTCCGCCGCGCCGGGGCATCGCTCCGCCGACGCGGGTGCGGCTCCGGGGCCGGGTGCGACGGGCGTCGTCGGCGTACCCGTACCGTCCAGTTCGCCCCAGCCGGAGGCCAGCGCGTCGTACCAGGGGTCGTCGGTCCGCACTGTCGCGGCGCCGCGCCCTTCCTGCTTCTCCACCGGTCAACTCTCCTTGTCAGCGGGCCGTTTCGGCCGCGCCCCAAGGATGGGCGGAATGGGAAGATCCCGGACTCTTCTCCCTTCGACTTCACCCCATCAGGTGACGTTTGTCCCGGGTGGCCGAATAAGTCCGTGCTGATAGGCGTAGCGGACCGCCTGCGCCCGGTCGCGCACCCCGGCCTTGGCGAAGATGTTGTTGATGTGGGTCTTCACCGTGGCCGCGCCGATGTGCAGCCGCCCGGCGATCTCCCGGTTGGAGAACCCCTCGGCGACCAGCGACAGCACCTCGGCCTCCCGGGGGGTGAGCCCGTCGGGTGGCGATTCGCGCGCCGGTACGGGGGCGATCGCGCTGACCCGCTCCAGCAACCGCCGCTGAACGGTGGGGGCGAGCCCGGCGTCCCCGGCCATGACGTCCCGCACGGCGCGGACGATCTCGTCGCCGCCCGCGTCCTTGGTCAGATAGCCGCGGGCACCGGCCCGGAGGGCGGGGAACAGCGAGTCGTCGTCGGCGTACGTGGTGAGCACCACGACCTGGGTCACCGGATACCGCTCGCGGATCCGGCGGGTCGCCTCGACCCCGTCGCAGCGCGGCATACGGAGGTCCATCAGCACGACGTCGGGAGCGAGTTCACCGACGAGGGCCACCGCCTCCTCGCCGTCCTTCGCGGCGCCGACGACCTCGATGCCGGGCAGCAGCCCGAGCAGCATGACAATGCCCTCGCGTACGACGGCCTGGTCGTCGGCCACGATCACCCGGGCCGTCATACGGGCACTCGCAGGCGCACGGTGAAACCCTTCCCCTCGGCCCGGTCCGGCGGTCCGGAGCCGTACGGGGCTCCGCCGGCACCGTCTTCCGTACGGAGCGCCGGTCCGGCCTCCAGAGTGCCGCCCAGCAGTTCGGCGCGCTCCCGCATCCCCAGGAGACCGTACCCGGAGCCGGAGGCCGCGAGTTCGGTGCCCGAGGCGTCCATGCCCGGAGCGTCCGTGCCCTCGTCCCGTACCTCCAGGGTCACCTCGTCCCGCGCGTACTCCAGTCGCATCGACACGCCCGCCCCCGGAGCGTGCTTGCGCGCGTTCGTCAGCGCTTCCTGGGCGACGCGCCGTACCGCCTGCGAGGCCTCGGTGGGCAGCAGCCGCGGCTCCCCCACCACCTCGGTGCGTACCCCGTCGACCGCCAGCTCCCGCAGATAGTCCTCGACCGGCACCAGCTGGCCGCGGAGGGCGGACAGTGCCTGGCGCGTCTCCGCCAGGCCCTGCCGGGCCATGCTCCGCGCCTCCACCACGCGCCGCAGCACCTGCTCGCGGTCGTATCCGCCCTCGATCTGGAGGCGCGCCGCCTCCAGGTGCACGAGCTGCGCGGAGAGGCTGTGGGCCAGCACGTCGTGGATCTCGCGGGCGATCCTGGCCCGCTCGGCCAGCGCGGCGGACTCGGCCTCGGCCGCCCGCGCGGCGCGCTCCTGCGCCAGCAGCCGGAACCCGGCCCCGCGTGCCTGGGCGTCGAGCCGCAGCGTGAAGCCGCCGAGCAGGACGGCGCCCATCGTGATCCCCACCTCCGTGAACGCCTCGGTGTTCGCCAGCGCGAGGGCCGCGGACAGCCCCGCCCAGACGCCGAGCGCCGGTGCGATCGGCAGCCTTTCGACCGCGAGGGCGCCGGCCAGGATCCAGATCAGCGCGGCCGTGGCCTCGGCCCCCGCCACGCTCGCGCCGGCGCCCAGGAGCGCGATCGCGAGAAACAGCCCCAGCGAGGGGAACAGCCGCCGCTGGACGGTCCACCGGTGCAGGAACACCAGGGACGTCCCGAAGCAGAGCATGCCCAGCACGGGCAGCACCGCCCGCCCGCCGTGGAAGACCCCCGCGGTGTACGCGGTCGCGACGAGCCAGGTGGCCAGCCCGCCGGCCAGCAGACAGTCCAGCGCCGTCCTGACGCGCGGCACCCCCACCCGGGTCAGCGCCTCTTTGCTCGGCCACACGGTCACCGCGCCGATCGGCATGGGCGAAACCCTCTCTCTCGGCTTCGAATGCTACGGAGCCGGGCGGCCCGCCGGATCCCCTCCTGGGGGGAGCCGGAAACGGCGCCGGGCTCCACCCGTGGGTGGAGCCCGGCGCCGTGTGACTGTACGGATCAGACGTCGATCCTGGCGCGGTCCAGCGTCGCGGCGGAGCTGGTGATGAACTCCTTGCGCGGCGCGACCTCGTTGCCCATGAGCAGGTCGAAGACCTGCTCGGACGATTCGAGGTCCCCGATGTTGATCCGCCGCAGCGTGCGGTGGCGCGGGTCCATCGTCGTCTCGGCGAGCTGGTCGGCGTCCATCTCGCCGAGGCCCTTGTAGCGCTGGATGGAGTCCTTGTAGCGCACGTTCTTGCGCTGGAACTCAAGAAGCGTCTGCCGCAGCTCGTTGTCCGAGTACGTGTACACGTACTTGTCCTGGCCCTTCTTGGGCTGCACCAGCTCCACCCGGTGCAGCGGGGGAACGGCCGCGAAGACCCGGCCCGCCTCCACCATCGGACGCATGTAGCGCTGGAACAGCGTCAGCAGCAGACAGCGGATGTGGGCACCGTCGACATCGGCGTCGACGAGCAGCACGATCTTGCCGTAGCGGGCGGCGTCGATGTCGAACGTCCGGCCCGAGCCCGCTCCTATGACCTGGATGATCGCGCCGCACTCGGCGTTCTTCAGCATGTCGGAGACGGACGACTTCTGAACGTTGAGGATCTTGCCCCGGATCGGCAGCAGCGCCTGGAACTCACTGTTCCGGGCGAGCTTGGCCGTACCGAGCGCCGAGTCGCCCTCGACGATGAACAGCTCGCTGCGCTCCACGTCGTCGCTGCGGCAGTCGGCGAGCTTGGCCGGCAGCGAGGAGGTCTCCAGCGCCGTCTTCCTGCGCTGCGCCTCCTTGTGCTGACGGGCGGCGATACGCGTACGGGCGGCGGCGACGGCCTTCTCCAGCACGGCGCGCGCCTGCGCCTTGGCGTCGCGCTTGGTCGAGGTCAGGAACTCCTTGAGCTCCTTGGAGACGACGCCCGCCACGATCCGGTTGGCCGCCGAGGTCCCCAGGATCTCCTTGGTCTGTCCCTCGAACTGGGGCTCGGCGAGACGCACCGTCACCACGGCCGTGAGACCTTCCAGGGCGTCGTCCTTGACGACGTCGTCCTCGGCGACGCGCAGGAGCTTCGCCGAGCGCAGCGCCTCGTTGACCGTCTTGGTCACCGCGCGCTCGAAGCCCGTCATGTGCGTGCCGCCCTTGGGGGTGGCGATGATGTTGACGTAGGAGCGCATCGTGGTGTCGTAGCCGGTGCCCCAGCGCAGGGCGATGTCGACGCCCAGCTCGCGGGTGACCTCGGTGGGTGTCATGTGACCGCGGTCGTCCAGGACGGGCACGGTCTCCTTGAAGACGCCCTGTCCGGTCAGCCGCAGCACGTCGCAGACGGCCTTGTCCTGCGCCAGGTACTCGCAGTACTCGCTGATCCCGCCGTCGTAGCGGAACGTCTCCTCGATCGTCTCGCCGCCCTCGCTCTCACCGGCCGCCCGCTCGTCGCGTACGACGATGGTCAGGCCGGGCACGAGGAAGGCGGTCTGGCGGGCCCGCTGGTGCAGCGTCTCCAGCGACAGCCTGGCGTCCTTGAGGAAGATCTGCCGGTCGGCCCAGTACCGGGTCCGGGTGCCGGTGCGCGTCTTGGGCACCCGCTTGCCCTTGAGCAGCCCGTTCGCGGGGTCGAAGGGGGCGTCGGGGCCCGATTCGGTGAAGATGCCGGGGACGCCCCGGCGGAAGCTGATCGCGTGTGTGGCGCTGTTGCGGTCGACCTCGATGTCCAGCCGGGAGGAGAGCGCGTTGACGACGGAGGCGCCCACGCCGTGCAGACCGCCGGAGGCCGCGTACGAGCCGCCGCCGAACTTTCCGCCGGCGTGCAGCTTGGTCATGACGACCTCGATGCCGGAGAGGCCGGTCTTGGGCTCGACGTCCACGGGGATACCGCGGCCGTTGTCCCTGACCTCGACCGAGCCGTCCTCGTGGAGCGTGACGTCGATACGGTCGCAGTAGCCGCCCAGGGCCTCGTCGACCGAGTTGTCGATGATTTCCCAGAGGCAGTGCATCAGACCGCGGCTGTCGGTCGACCCGATGTACATGCCGGGCCGTTTCCGGACCGCTTCGAGCCCCTCAAGGACGAGCAGGTGCCGCGCGGTGTAGTTGGAACCGTCACGATCTGCTGTCAGCAGCGCACTGGACGGCACGGACGTCTCGGCGGTCACGCGGTTCGCTCCTCGCTGAATTTGAAATCTGGCCCGGTGGGTAAGGGCCCGGCATCGGTCGCCGCTCAGAGGGTACAGAGGCCTGGTAGAGCCGTTGTAACGCCACCCTATTGAATTCTCATGCTAACCGAGGCTCGCATGAGTGTTCGATGCCTCGATGGAGTGAAGCACACATCACGTTCCCTTCCAGGCATGAACCATTTAGGCTCCGGGCACGTCCTCATCAACAACCGGCAAGCCGGCCGGGAGGATCGACCCTGACAAGCAACGCGAAACCGTAAAGCGAAGCAATACGGCTCATTCGCCGCCAACCGGCAACAGACAGCCGCCTCGGAAAGAAGTTTCGAGGAAAGGCCGCGAGCGGGAACGTTTTCGGCCTGGTTGGATGTTGACCCTGGTACGACAGCTCGTCGAGCTAGAGAAGAGGCGACGTGACTACTGTTCTGACCCCCGCGAGCCCGCTGACGGCCGCTGACCGCTGCGACCGCTGCGGCGCCCAGGCATATCTGCGCGTCGTCCTGACCAGCGGTGGTGAACTGCTCTTCTGCGCCCACCACGGACGTAAGTTCGAGCCGGAACTCAAGAAGATCGCCGCGGAAATACAGGATGAGACAGACCGACTGACGGCCGTGCAGGCCGCCGGCGGTGAAGAGGAACGCTGACACCTCGCATCCACGACGAGCCAAGGGCCGATCCAGGACCGGCCGACGGGCCGCCACCCCAGCCGTACCGGGATGGCGGCCCGTTCTCGTGTCCGCCCGCACGCGGACCGTGGCCGTCTCAGCCCGCGCGGCGCTCCCCGGTCGCCCCGGCGACCTGGTCGACCGCCGAGGTGATCCGCGTATAGACCCCCGGGCTCCCGGCCCGCCCGCAGCCGCTCCCCCACGAGACCAGCCCGATGAGCCGCCCACGGGCCACCAGAGGCCCTCCGCTGTCGCCCTGGCAGGCGTCGTGCCCGCCCTTGGGATCGCCGGCGCAGAGCATCGTGGCGGCGTCGTAGCGGCCCCCTGAGCCCCCGGGGTACGCCCGAAGGCACTCCGAGTCCGCCAGGACCGTCACAGGGGCGGAGCGGAGCGAGGAGGCGTACTTGCCCTCGCCGGTGGTGTCGCCCCAGCCGTACACCTTCGCCGCGGTGCCCGGGGCCGAGGCCTCCCCTCCGGGATCGGCGGGCCGGATGGCGTACCTCGCGGGCAGTGCCTGCGCCAGCGTCAGTACCGCGAGGTCCGAGGCATGGGTCCGCGGGTCGTACGCCGGATCGATCCGTACGGAGCCCACCCGGACCTCCCTGCCGCCCTTCCCGGTCAGCCGCTCCCGGCCCGCGACGACCCGCAGGTCCGTCACGTCCTCGGGCTTCACGCCGAGCACGTCCCTGCCCATGCAGTGAGCGGCCGTGAGCACCTTGGTCGGCGCCACGACCACGCCACCGCAGAACTGACCCGCGCGGGTGTCCCCGAACCGTTCACGGCTGGACAGGGCCACGACCCAGGGACTCCCCGCGGCCGGCGCCGGCTCCCCGCCCACCACCACCCGATCGGCGGCGGCCGGCACGGGGGACACGAGCGGCAGCACCGCCCCCGCGGCGATCGTGGCCAGTCCTCCCGTGAGCACTCGGGCAATAGGGCGACGCATACAGGCTCCTGACTCTCCGGTGACTCCTACTCACACAGAGTCACCCATTGAGCCGACAAACGCATCCCCGCAACGCCTGAGGGCCCGCATCCCGCGCGGGGATGTCGGGCCCTCAGGAGGGGCTGCGTCAGTCGGAGCGACCGGCCTAGTCCAGGTAGTCGCGCAGAACCTGCGAACGTGACGGGTGGCGGAGCTTCGACATCGTCTTGGACTCGATCTGACGAATGCGCTCACGCGTCACGCCGTAGACCTTGCCGATCTCGTCGAGCGTCTTGGGCTGGCCGTCGGTGAGACCGAAGCGCATGGAGACCACACCGGCCTCACGCTCGGAGAGCGTGTCGAGCACCGAGTGCAGCTGCTCCTGGAGAAGCGTGAAGCTGACCGCGTCCGCCGGGACGACGGCCTCGGAGTCCTCGATGAGGTCACCGAACTCGCTGTCTCCGTCCTCGCCCAGCGGAGTGTGCAGCGAAATCGGCTCACGACCGTACTTCTGGACCTCGATGACCTTCTCGGGGGTCATGTCGAGCTCCTTGGCCAGCTCCTCCGGGGTGGGCTCACGGCCCAGGTCCTGGAGCATCTGGCGCTGGACGCGCGCGAGCTTGTTGATGACCTCGACCATGTGCACCGGGATACGGATGGTGCGGGCCTGGTCGGCCATGGCGCGGGTGATCGCCTGCCGGATCCACCAGGTGGCGTACGTGGAGAACTTGTAGCCCTTGGTGTAGTCGAACTTCTCGACCGCGCGGATCAGGCCCAGGTTGCCCTCCTGGATCAGGTCCAGGAAGAGCATGCCGCGGCCGGTGTAGCGCTTGGCCAGCGAGACCACCAGACGGAGGTTGGCCTCCAGCAGGTGGTTCTTGGCGCGGCGCCCGTCCTCGGCGATGATCTCCAGCTCGCGCTTGAGCTTGGGGGCGAGCTTGTCGGCGTTCGCCAGCTTGTCCTCGGCGAACAGACCCGCCTCGATGCGCTTGGCGAGCTCGACCTCCTGCTCGGCGTTGAGGAGCGGGACCTTGCCGATCTGCTTGAGGTAGTCCTTCACCGGGTCGGCGGTGGCGCCCGCGACGGCGACCTGCTGGGCCGGCGCGTCGTCCTCGTCGTCGTCGGAGAGGACGAAGCCCTTGTTCTCGCCCTCGGTCTCCTCCTCCTCGCCCTTGCCGGCCTGGACCTCCTCGGGAGTCTCCTCGCCGTCGGCGGCCTCGTCGGCGTCCTTCTTGCCGGCGGTCTTCTTCGCCGCGACCTTCTTGGCCACGGTCTTCTTCGCCGCCGCCTTCTTGGCCACGGTCTTCTTCGCCGCGGCCTTCTTGGCGGGCGCGGCCGTCTCGTCGCCAGGAGTCTCGACGGACTCGGCCGCCGGGGCGGCGGTGGCCGCGACTGTCTTCGTATGAACGGTCTTGGCGGCGACTGTCTTGGTGGCGGTGCGCTTCGCCGGGCTCTTCGCAGCGACGCTCTTGCGGGCGCGCTTCGGCGACTCCGCGGCACTGACCATCAGCGTCACACCCTCTTCCTCGAGGATCTGGTTGAGGCTGCGCAGAACATTCTTCCACTGGGTTGGCGGAATCTGGTCAGCCTCGAAGGCCCGACGCACGTCGTCGCCGGCGATCTGCCCATCAGCCTTTCCCCGCTCGATGAGCGCCATCACAGACTCGGACTCGGCGATCTCCGGCGGGAGCGTACGGGATGTGCTGGCCGACACGAACAACCTCTCGGAACGATGGAAACGGCTTCCGGCTCCCCCCGGGGTCGGGGCGGAGCCGACGACCGTCGACTGGGGATGTGCCGACGGCGCGGGCTGGACCTCGGAGCTGGATACAGCGCCACCCTTCGTGGCGCTATTCCCTCCGTGGCTGTCACCTCTTAGGTCATCGCCCTGCCTCGTGGAGTGTTACGCCCAATCCACGTGGCCCGAGTCACACCCCATTTACGGCAGAACAACCAGAAGGGTCATATCCCACGTTAGTGCCGCCGGGCCCGTGGGTCCGGCGGCACGTGACGCGTACGCCTCCGTCCGTCCTGACCTTCGTCTTCCTGCTCGGCACCGCGGGACTCGCCCTCAGTACCCCGGTGACACGCTCAGTGCTCGCGAGGTGCCGGAACGACGCGCTCCACTTCCGGGTGGACCATCAGGAGCTGCCGCATGGCGGATTCGGCCGCCTGACCGTCGCCGGCCGCCAGGGCCTCGACGATCCGCGCGTGGTGCGCCAGCGACGCGTCGCTCGGGCGGTCACAGCCGGTGACGGGGCCGCCGGAGACCTGGAGGGCCGCGGAGACGATCCCCGAGAGGTGCTCCAGCATCCGGTTGCCCGCGAGCTGGATCAGCAGGGAGTGGAACTCGGCGTCGGCGCGCGAGAACGTGATCGCGTCCCCCTGGGCGATGGCGTGGCCCATGATCTCGACCATGTCGGCCAGCCGCTGCTGGACGTCCTCACGTCCGTGGCCGGCGGCGAGCCGCGCGGCGAGGGGTTCGATGGTCCAGCGCAGCTCGCTCAGCTCGCGGCGCTGGTCGTCGCGCTGCGGGCCGAACGCCCGCCATTCGATGATGTCGGCGTCCAGCAGATTCCAGTCACTGACCGGCCGGACGCGGGTACCGACATTGGGACGGGCGCTGACGAGGCCCTTGGCCTCGAGGACGCGCAGCGACTCGCGGACCACCGTGCGGGAGACCTCGAAACGCTGTCCGATCTCCTCCGGCACGAGCGGCCGGTCGGCGCCCAGGTCGCCGGAGACGATCATCTGGCCTAGCTGCTGGACGAGTTGGCCGTGCAGTCCACGGCCCCGGCTGCCCGCCGAGCGGCGGCCGACCCGGCCCAGCTCGTTCTCCGCGCCGTCCCAGGCGGGGGCGGGAATGCGGTCGGCGCCGGGCGTCTCCGCGTAGGGGTAGCGGTCGATTCCGCCCGGGGCCGGGAGCCCGGAGTCGACGGCGCGGGCGGCGGTCATCATGGTGTGCGCAAGGGTACTCACGCATCCTTTGTCGGCTCTGTTCCCGGGCCCCTTGAGGTCTTTGGTGAAAAGCACACGAAAGGGTGATCGGCGCCCGCCCTTCGATTGACGACTTATCGTAAAGAAGTGGGCGCAATCAGGGAGTTATGGGCAGTGCGACAGCTCCGGTCGCTCAGCGATCACCAACGGGCCCTGCGGCGAAGGCTGGTGAACACATACGCGCAGAGCAGGGCGGACAACGACAGTGCCAGCGCCGCCCCCACGGGTTGGGCGAGGACCCGGCCGGTCGCCGCCAGCCAGCGGTCGACCGCCTCCGGCCAGTGCGGCCAGGCCAGTTCACGCAGCCTGCCCGGGAGTCCGACGATCGAACGCGCCGACGGAACGGCAAGCCCCTTCTGTACGAGGGGGACGACGACGACCGGTACCGCCAGCACGGCGGCGACACCGGCGCCTGTCACACGGAAGATGCCGGCCCCGAGCAGACCCGCCCAGGCGCAGCCGACGGTCAGCCCGGCCCAACTGACCACGAGCGCGGGCCAGTCCGGCGGCACCACGTCCGTTCCGCCGCCGTACACCAGTCTCATCGCCTGTGCGTCGGCGGCGACGGTGAGAGCCGCGAGCAGCAGGGCCGCGATGGCGGTGACGGTGAGCTTGGCCAGCAGCAGGCCCAGGCGGCGCGGAACGGTGCCGCGTCCCGCGGCGAGCGCGGGATAGCGGTACTCGTCACCGAAGGCGAACGCCCCGAGCAGCCCGGCGCCCAGGGCGGCGGGCGGCAGCGGCAGGAATCCGGGCCAGGCCGCGAGGAGGCCGGGCAGGGGGGTGTTGCCGGTACGGGCGAGCGGCAGGCTCAGCGCCAGGGAGGCCACCAGGACGGCGGCGGCGACCAGCCAGGGGGTCCGTACGCCGAGGAAGCGGCGCAGCTCGTACCGGAACGGGCGCAGGGGGCTGCGCACGGGCCGCGCGGACAGCGGGGGCGACAGGAGGTCGGCGTCGGACCGCGAGGGAGTCTGCCGTGCGGCTGAGGGCGCTGGCGGGGCTGCGGGTGGCGGCGGGCCGGCGTCTCCGGTCTCGTCCGCGAGTTGGTGGACGAGGATGCCGTGCCGGAAGGCGGTCTCGCCCAACTCGGCGCAGTCGCTGCCGAAGACGGTGAGCCGGCCGCCGCTCTCGGCGAGGACCTCGACGGAGCGGCGGCCGGCCCGCGCCTCGCGGTTCACCGCGTCGGCGAGGCGGGCCGCGTGCGGCGTCCGGACGACGACGCGCGGGCGCAGCCGGGTGCGGGCGAAGTCCGCGACGTCCTGGTCGGCGACGAGTCGGCCTTCATGGAGGGTGACGACGCGATCGGCGGTGCGGGCCGCCTCTTTGGGATCGCCGGTGGTGTAGAGAACGGTGCCGCCGTGGGCCGCGTGCGTCCGGAGCAGTCCGTGCAGCCAGTTGCTCTCGCGGGGCGGGAGACCGGCGGCGGGTTCGTCGAGGACGAGAGTGTGCGGGTCTCCCAACAGGGCGGCGGCGAGGCCGAGTCGGCGGTCCATGCCGAGGGAGAGGGCGCCGAGCGGTTCGTCGCGCAGGGCGCCGATACCGACCAGGTCGAGCAGGTCGTCGGCGCGCGCGGCGGGGACGCCCGCCGCGGCGCAAAGCATCCGCAGCTGCCCCTTGGTGCTGCGGGCGGGGTGTCCGGGCACGTCGCCGAGCAGGACACCGACCTCGCGCGCCGGGTGGGCGATCCGGTGGAGAGGGCGGCCCCGGAAGTAGGTGATCCCCCGGCCGGATTCGAGTTCGAGCATCAGCCGCAGGGCGGTGGTCTTGCCGGCGCCCTCGGCGCCGAGCAGCGCCGTGACGGCTCCGGCGGGGGCCTCGAAGGTCAGATCGTCCACGGCGGGCGGGAGGTCGCGGCGGGGGCTGCTGGTGAGTCCGATGGCCTGGAGCATCGTTATCTCTCGCGGGGAGGGTGAGACCGCTCGGCGGCACTATGGGTACCGCAGCAAGATAACGCGACATGTCCGACTTATGGCGCAGGGGTGCGGCGCCGGGTGTCTGGTGGTGCGGGCTCCCCCGCCGACGGGTGGGGTCAGACCTCGGGGCGCAGCATCGGCGGGTTGAGCACGGTGGCCCCGCCGGCCCGGAACAGCTGCGCGGGCCGGCCGCCCTGCCGTGTGGTGGTGCCGCCGGACGGCACCAGGAAGCCGGGGGTGCCCGTCACCTTGCGGTGGAAGTTACGGGGGTCGAGCGCGACGCCCCACACCGCCTCGTACACCCGGCGCAGCTCGCCGACCGTGAACTCCGGCGGGCAGAAGGCGGTGGCCAGGGAGGAGTACTCGATCTTGGAACGGGCCCGTTCCACCCCGTCGCCGAGAATGCGCGCGTGGTCGAAGGCGAGCGGCACGGGCTGTTCGCCGTCCCGGCCCGGCCCGCTCTCGTGGTCGAGCAGCGTGTCCACGGGCGACCAGCGGGCGCTGTTGGCGTCACCGCCCGCGCGGGGCGCGGGAAGGTCGGGCGCGAGCGCGAGATGGGCCACGCTGACGACCCTCATCCGGGGGTCGCGCGCCGGGTCGCCGTAGGTGGCGAGCTGTTCGAGATGGGCGCCGTTCGCGGGAGCGGGTGACGCGGGATCGTGCGCGCACAGCCCCGTCTCCTCGGCCAGCTCGCGCGCCGCCGCCGCGCCGAGATCCTCATCGCCCTTGACGAAGCCACCGGGCAGCGCCCAGCGCCCCTGGAAGGGCGCCTCACCCCGCCGCACGACCAGCGCGCACAGGGCGTGGCGGCGCACGGTGAGCACGACCAGGTCGACGGTGACTGCGAACGAGGGGTAAGCCGACGGGTCGTAGGGCGACATGGCGGTGATCTTAGTCGTCTGCCTGACGATAAACACCCGTTCTCGTCAGGTCCGCCGACTTCTTCCCCGCGCTGCGGCCGCCTACCTGTCCGCCTGTCTGTTCGCTTCCCGGAAGCGAGCACGAGGACCGTGCGCCGGGACCGGGCGACGGCGGGGCGCACGGCCCGGCCGGGCGGAAGCACTTCTCGGGCGCCCGTCCTGCCGGGTCCGGCGTGCGCACCCGCCGAACCGCCGTTCGCGGTACACGCGGACGCCGGGCGACCTGCTCGGCGTCACCGGACGACGGCCCCACCCCTCCGCCCTCACGCCGAGTGCGACGGACGGGCCTCTCACGCCCCGGAAGCACCACCCGTACGGCCCGCGGCAGGTGCGGTCACCTCCCCCGCACGGTGTGCCGAGGTCTGCGCCGCTCCCCCGCTCACTTGCCGCTCTTCGTGCCGCGCTGCCCGCTGCGGCCGGCGGTCCGGGCGCGTGCCGCCGGGGTGCCCGGACGGGTCCTCGGTGACGGCACCGCCGGGGTCGACGCCTTCTTGATCACCGCTTTCCTCACCGCCCTCTTCACCGACTTCTTGGCCTGCTTCACCGTGGTCCTGCGCGTCGCGCGCGGCCCGGGGCCCGCCGCGGCGGCGTGCTGGGTACGCATACAGCGCCGGAGCGTCTCCGGATCCAGCCCCTCGTTGAATGCCTGGTGGAGGAGTTGGGCGAAGGTGTACGTGGGGTCGAGACGCAGTGCGAGCCCCAGCGCGACCCGGGCCGCCGGCTCGTCCCCGCAGGACCAGGCGACCCAGCCCGCCAGGGTGAGCGGGGCGACCGCGTGTTCCGCGTAGGAACCGACGCAGCGACGGGCCAGGGCCCGCCAGAGCCGTAGCGCGGGCTCCGCGTCGGGGCCCTCCATCCACTGCGCCGCACGGTCGCGGATCTCCCGGTCCTGAAGACCGATGATGACCGCCGCCGCCTCGTCGTCGCCGATGAGCCGGTCGTCCCCGCGGTCCGTGCCGTCACCGACGCCCGCGCCGGCCCGCCCCGGCTCCTGGCGGCGTGGCGGCGCGGGCGGTGTCTGGGCCAGGCGGTCCATCAGACCGCGCGCCGCCCGGAGCGTGGACTCACCGACCTGTTCGCGGCTCCCACCGCCGAGAATCCTCGGCACCAGAGCGCCCGCCGCCTCGTCCAGCGCCCGCTCCTGCTTGGCCGCCTTGTCCGCCGGGCCGCGCCAGGGCTCCAGCCGGGCCTCCATCTCCCGCAGGGAACCGCGCACTTGGATCCCCGCGTAGGCGGACGCCGCCGCCATCACGGATGTGCCCGGCAGTGCCAGCGGACTGCCCTCGGGCGGGCAGCAGCGTGTGTCCGGGCAGCAGTAGGACCAGAAACGGCCGTCGGAGATGCAGAGCACCTCGTGCACGGGGATGTCGAGGCGGCCGAAGCTCGTGCGGATCAGCTGCGCGAGCGGATGCAGCCGGTCGCGCACGCCACGGCCCGTGTCACCGTCCTCCGGGTCCTGGCAGAGGAAGGCGACGATCCCGTCCGGACGGCCCCCGCGCCGCCGGCTCCCCTCCACCAGGCACTCGGCGAGCTGCTCGGAGACGGGCGCCCACTCATGGGCCGAGCGCGGGATCCCGAGCCTCAACCGCCCGCCGAAGCGGCCCTCGTCGCCGTGCAGCGCGACGAGGACGATCGAGTCGGACGGGTGGAAGCCCATCAGGAATGGCAGGGCGTCGGCGAGTTCCGCAGGGCTGCGCAGGGTGACCTGCTGCTCGTCGGCGGGACGGGTCGGTTCGCTGTGCTTGTTCATGGCTCGACCGTCCCGCGGAAGCCGGAATCCCGCGACCCCTGTGGATAACGTTATCCACAGGCCGGCTCCGGCATTCGCGCTTTGTCCGGGCCATCAGGTTGCATGGGCACATGACCAACGCAGAACGTGCGGACCTCCGGGCCTCGGCCGACTCCGTCCTCGCCCGCCTCGTCGGCGACCCCACCGGCGCCGCCCGCCTGCGCGAGGACCAGTGGCGGGCCATCGAAGCACTCGTCGCAGACAAACGCAGAGCACTCGTCGTGCAGCGGACGGGCTGGGGCAAGTCCGCCGTGTACTTCGTCGCGACGTCCCTGCTCCGCGCCCGGGGCAGCGGCCCGACGGTGATCGTCTCCCCGCTGCTCGCGCTCATGCGCAACCAGGTGGAGGCCGCGGCCCGCGCGGGAATCAGCGCGCGCACGATCAATTCGTCCAACTCCGAGGAGTGGGAGACGATTCAGGCCGAGGTGGCGGCCGGCGAGGTCGACGTGCTGCTGGTCAGCCCGGAGCGGCTCAACAATCCCGACTTCCGCGATCAGGTCCTGCCCGCCCTGTCGGCGGCCACCGGCCTGCTGGTGGTGGACGAGGCCCACTGCATCTCCGACTGGGGCCACGACTTCCGCCCCGACTACCGTCGGCTGCGCACGATGCTCGCGGAGCTGCCGTCCGGCGTCCCGGTGCTGGCCACCACGGCTACGGCGAACGCGCGGGTGACGGCCGACGTCGCCGAACAGCTGGGCACGGGGGCGGGGACGGACGCACTCGTACTGCGCGGAGCGCTGGACCGGGAGAGCCTGAGTCTCAACGTGCTCAGGCTGCCGGACGCCGCGCACCGGCTGGCCTGGCTGGCCGATCATCTGGTCGAGCTCCCGGGCTCCGGGATCATCTACACCCTCACGGTCGCCGCGGCCGAGGAGGTCACCGCCTATCTGCGCCAGTGCGGCCACACGGTCACGTCGTACACGGGCCGTACGGAGAACGCGGACCGGCAGCAGGCCGAGGAGGATCTCCTCGCCAACCGCGTCAAGGCGCTGGTCGCCACGTCCGCGCTGGGAATGGGGTTCGACAAGCCCGATCTCGGATTCGTCGTCCACCTCGGCTCCCCCTCCTCCCCCATCGCCTACTACCAGCAGGTGGGCCGTGCGGGACGCGGGGTGGAGCACGCCGAGGTGCTGCTGCTCCCCGGCAAGGAGGACGAGGCCATCTGGCAGTACTTCGCCTCCGTCGCCTTCCCGCCCGAGGAGCTCGTCCGGCGCACGCTCGACGTCCTGGCGCAGGCGGACCGGCCCCTGTCGCTGCCCGCTCTCGAACCGCTGGTCGAGCTGCGGCGCACACGGCTGGAGACGATGCTCAAGGTGCTCGACGTGGACGGCGCGGTGCACCGGGTCAAGGGCGGCTGGACGAGCACCGGGCAGCCCTGGGTGTACGACGCGGAGCGGTACGCGTGGGTGGCGCGCCAGCGGCAGTCCGAGCAGCAGGCCATGCGGGACTACGCGACGACGACGGCGTGCCGGATGGAGTTCCTGCGGCTCCAGCTGGACGACGAGGAGGCCGCGCCGTGCGGCCGGTGCGACAACTGCGCGGGGGCGCGGTTCACGGACAAGGTCTCCGGTGGCGCGCTGGACGCCGCCCGGGGCGAGTTGGGCAGGCCCGGGGTGGACGTCGAGCCGCGCAAGATGTGGCCGACGGGGCTGACCGCCGTGGGTGTCGACCTCAGGGGCCGTGTTCCCGCCGGTGAGCGGAGTTTCCCCGGCCGGGCGCTCGGCCGGCTCTCGGACATCGGGTGGGGCAACAGGCTGCGCCCGATGCTCGCGCCCCAGTCGCCGGACGGCCCCGTCCCCGGCGACGTGGTGGACGCCGTGGTGAGCGTCCTCGCCGACTGGGCCAAGGGGCCCGGCGGTTGGGCGTCCGGGCTCGACGACGCGCCGCCGCGCCCGGTGGGCGTCGTGACCGTCGCGTCGCGGAGCAGGCCCCAGCTCGTGGGGTCGCTGGGCAGCCGGATCTCCGAGGTGGGCCGGATGCCGCTGCTCGGCACGGTCGAGTACGCGCCGGGCGCGGAGGGAGCCCGTATCTCCCGCACCAACAGCGCCCAGCGGGTCCGGGCGCTGCACGAGGCGTTCACCGTGTCACGGGAGCTGGCCGGGGCCCTGACCTCGGCCGCGGGCCCCGTCCTGCTCGTCGACGATCTCTCCGACACCGGCTGGACGCTGGCCGTGGCCACCCGGCTGCTGCGCCGGGCCGGAGCCGAAGGGGTGTTCCCGTTGGTGCTCGCCGTTCAGACGTGACCACGTATCAGAGGGCCCCTGGAGGGGAAGAGTTAAGGCAGGGATATGAGCGCCATTACCGCTCATTCCGGTCAGCAGGGCCAATTGCTCGTTGCCGCCTGCCCAAGTGCCCGCAAGAATTGGAGACGCCCCCCGCACGGTCGGATCGTCCGCGGTCCGGATGGACCGTGCCGCGGCGTGCCTCACCCGACCCTGCCCGCACTGTGGGCGCGTATGCGAAGGGAGGAACGTGACCTTCGGATTCGCTCCGTCCGCAGCCTCATCGATCACGACAGCCGATTCCGTCACCCGCCTCGCCAGGATGCTGGAGCCCGCCGAATGGGCGGAGGCCGGGATACCCCTGCTCCGCAGTCCCCGCGAGGTCGTCAGCGGTCTGCACTCCCGGCACCGGCCGACTCCGGCGACGGCGGTCGTCGCCGTCCTCGATCATGAGGAACGGCTCGCCGCCAGCGCCTCGTTCGCCCCACGGGCGGTGCCGGTCGACGGGTGGGAGTTCCGAAACGCCCTGCTGGCACACCTGCGCCGGGTCATCCCGCACGATCTGCGCCGCCGTACGCCGGTGCGCACCGCCGTCCTCCTCTACTGCCGCGACGGCGACGAGCGCTGGACGGAGGAGGACGGGGCCTGGATGTGGGGCCTGCGGGACGCCTGCACGCTGCACGGCCTGCGCTGCGGCGCGTACATCACGCTGACGCGTGGGGGCTGGCAGGTACTCGGCGAGGGGCGGGGCGGCCGCCGGCCCAACACCGATTCGGCGCCGGAGGATCTCGCCGAGACGGTGTCCGACTCCACTGCCTCACCGTTGCGTTCCGGAGGCGGCGCGGTGGAGGCGTCGCGCCGCGTGGCGGCCCGCTGACCCACCGTGTCCACGGGTTTCGGCCCGGCCGCCCGAAAGAGGCAGCCGGGCGCACCGGGCGCGGGGGCCGGCACGGATCACGCGGTCGCGCGGCCCGGAGGCCGTGCCGCGCGACCCGGTGGGATCCCTGTCAGACGCCCGCGCCGAGCACGGAGTTGACCCGCTGCGGGTCACCGCACACGACGAGCAGCGCGACGGCACGCTCACGCGCCGTCGGCAGGACACGCGCGACGGCGCTGTCGTCACCGCCGTTGAGCGCGACGACGACCACGGGCCGCGCCTTCGCGCGGTCCACGGCCGAGGCGTCCGCGAAGAACACGTCCTCGCCCGTGTCGTGCTGGTCCCAGTAGGACGCGGCGCCGAAGGACAGTTCGTGCGTGGCCCACGGGTGCTGTTCGCCGGTGGTGAGCACGAGGATGTCGCCCGGCGTGCGACCGGAGTCGAGCAGCAGGTCGACGGCTTCCTCGGCCGCGTCCAGCGCACCGTCCACCGAGGCGGGGATCAGCTGGACCTGGGGGACGGAAGAGGTCTCCCGCGGGACGGCGGCGGGCCGTTCGGCGGGGACCTGCGAGCGCTCCGGCGGTGCGGGCCTCGCGGGACCGCGGCCCGGATTTCCGGGACGGGGTGTGGCCGCGGACCGCGGCCCGGGAACGGGACGCGGGCCGGGTACGGGACGGGGGCCGGGTACGGGACGGGGGGTCGACGCGGTGCGGCCGGTGGCCGGAGTGGCGCGGGGACCCTGGGCGCTCTCGTGAATCTGAGGCTCCTCGGGAGTGAGAGGCATGGGTGGATGTCTATCAAACGCCGGAGCGCAAGTCACCGGCGGGTGGGCACATCTGTGCCCATACGTTGTACTTGCCGAGTACGGCCGGGGCGATGCACGGGCCGTATCCGTCGGAAACCGGACAGGCCGGTCACCTCAGGTCGTTCGGGTCAGAAGTCGAAGCCGAGCTGGCCCTCGCTCTCCAGTAGCTCCGCCTGGGCGGAGATACGGATCTTCTTGAGATGGCGCCACCGGGGCAGCGCGTCGAGATAGGACCACGAGAGCCGGTGGTGCGACGTCGGCCCCCGTTCCGCCAGCGCCGCCTTGTGCACCGGCGAGGGATATCCGGCGTTGTCGTGGAAGGCGAAGCCGTCGCACTCCTCGGACGTGGCGTCCAGTTCGGCCATCATGGCGTCCCTGCGCACCTTGGCGAGCACCGAGGCGGCGGCCACCGAGACGCAGGAGATGTCGCCCTTGATGACCGTCCGGACCTGCCAGGGCTTGCCGAGGTAGTCGTGCTTGCCGTCGAGGATCACGGCGTCGGGCCTCACCGGGAGCGCGTCCAGGGCGCGTTCGGCGGCGAGACGGAGCGCCGCGGTCATCCCGTGGTCGTCGATCTCCTCCGGCGAGGCGTGCCCTATGGCGTGCGAGGTCACCCACGACTGGAGCTCCAGCGCCATGTCGGCACGGCGTTTGGGAGTGATCAGCTTGGAGTCGGTGAGCCCGGCGGGGGCCCGGCGCAGACCCGTGACGGCCGCGCAGACCGTCACCGGCCCCGCCCACGCTCCGCGTCCGACCTCGTCGACACCAGCGATGATCTTGGCACCGGTGGTGGCGCGGAGCGATCGCTCCACTGCGTGGGTGGGTGGTTCGTACGGCATGGCGACATCAAGGTTACGCCGCCACTTTCCCGCGCGACACCCCGGGTTCCCCGGCCGTACGTCACCACCGGCGCCGCTGTCCGGCACCGCGCGCCGCACCCCCTCAACGCGCCCTCGGCGCACGGCCGTACACCACGCGGCACTCTCTCACCGCCCGGGACTCGCGGCGTCAGTCCGACGACGGCCGGAGCAGCGGCAGCATGACGTCGTCGATGAGCCGCGCGATCTCCTCGTCGGGCCATTCGCTGCCACACACCTTCGACCGGTACATCAGCACCGCCGGGATGACGTCGAAGACCATCGAGCCGGTGGCGTCGGGCCGTACGTCGCCCCGCCGGATGCCCCGGCGCACGACCTCACCGAACAGATTGGCCGACGGCTCGATCACACCGTTCACGATCAGCGCGTGGAACCGCTCGGAGGCCGACTGGTCGCATTCGTGCAGGACGGCGCGGAGCGCGAACCCGGGCCGGGAGTACATCGCGCCCCGGACGAGCCGGGTCAACTCGTAGAGATCGTCGCGGATTCCGCCCAGATCGGGGGCGTCCTCCAGCGGGGGGAGCCCCGCCGCCAGCGCGTCGGCGACGAGATCCTCCTTGGAAGGCCAGCGCCGGTAGACGGCGGCCTTGCCCGTCTGCGCCTGCGCGGCGACGCCCTCCATCGTCAGGCCGGCCCAGCCGACCGTACTCAACTGCTCCAACGCGGCGTCGAGGATGGCGCGTTCCAGCACCGGCCCTCTACGTCGCGACACCACCGTCCGCGACCGAGCGGTGGCCGCCGAGCGTGAAGTAACCATCAGGCATGTCTCCATGAGGCAAAGAATCAGACGGCAGCCTCAGTGAACGGTTGCGTTCACTGACGGGGACTCACTACCGTGAACGGGACAGTGAACGCTTCCGTTCACTAATTCACTTGGGGGATCCGTAGTGACAACCTCTCAACTCGAAGCGGAACGCGAACCGGGTGCGGCCCGCCGGGAGGGACGGCCCGGCATCGCGCTGGCCGTCATCGCGGCCTGTCAGCTCATGGTCGTGCTCGACGCGACCATTGTGAACATCGCGCTCCCGCACATCCAGAATGCGCTCGGTTTCTCCACCACGGACCTCTCCTGGGTCCTGAGCGCCTACACGCTCACCTTCGGCGGCCTGCTGCTGCTCGGTGGCCGCGCCGGCGACATCCTCGGCCGGCGACGCGTCTTCCTGACCGGCATCCTCGTCTTCACCCTCGCCTCGCTCCTCGGCGGTTTCGCCCAGGAGCCCTGGCAGCTCCTCGCCGCCCGGGCCCTCCAGGGGATCGGCGGCGCCATCGCCTCGCCCACCGCGCTCGCCCTCATCACCACGACGTTCCCCGAGGGACCCGCACGCAACAGGGCCTTCGGAGTCTTCGCCGCCGTCTCGGCGGGCGGTGGCGCGCTCGGTCTGCTGGCCGGCGGGATGCTCACCGAATGGCTCGACTGGCGCTGGGTGTTCTTCGTCAACGTACCGATCGGCGTGCTGATCGCCGTCCTGACGCCGATGTACATCACCGAGTCGAAGCGCCACCCCGGCCGCTTCGACATCTCCGGCGCGGCGACGTCCACGCTGGGCATGGCCTCGCTCGTCTACGGGTTCATCCGGGCCTCGGAGGAGGGCTGGCGCGACTCGCTCACGATCGGCTCGTTCACGGCGGCCGTCGTCCTGCTCGCCGCCTTCGGCGTCGTCGAGTCACGGGCGAAGGAACCGATCACTCCGCTCAGGATGTTCGCCGACCGGAACAGAGCGGGCACCTACGTCATCATGCTGAGCCTGGCCGCGGCCATGTTCGGGATGTTCTTCTTCATCGTCCTGTTCGTGCAGAACGTGCTCGGCTACAGCCCGATCCGCTCCGGCCTCGCGTTCCTGCCGGTGACCCTGGCGATCGGCCTGGGCGCGGCCCTGTCGCAGCGGCTGCTGCCGGTGCTCGGCCCGAAGCCCTTCATGGTCACCGGCGCGACCATCACCGGACTGGGCCTCTTCTGGCAGACGCTGATCACCCCGGACAGCTCGTATCTGAGCGGCGTGCTCGGACCGATGGTGCTCTTCGGCTTCGGCATGGGGCTCAACTTCGTGACCCTGACGCTGACGGCGGTCTCCGGCGTCGCGCAGCACGAGGCGGGCGCCGCGTCGGGTCTGCTCAACGCGAGCCAGCAGGTGGGCGGTTCGCTGGGACTCTCCATCCTGGTCACGGTCTTCGGTACGGCGAGCCGCGACGAGGCGGAGAAGCAGGTGCCGGCGTTCATGACGGAGGCGTCACCGGCCGAGAAGGCACAGTTCGCCGCGACCCGCGAACTGCCCGGACGCTGGGGCCACGAGGTGCTGACACAGGGCATCTCGACCGCGTTCACCGCCGCGGTGGGCATGGTGGTCCTCGCGCTGCTGACGGCGACGCTGGTGGTACGCGTACGCAAGAGCGACCTGGAGGCGCTCAGCGGCAAGGCGGGTGCCGCGGGGCCGGTGGCCTAGGGGGTGTCTTGCCGATCAGGCCGGATCAGGGAGCGGAGTCTGGTGCGTGCGATCGCAAGGCGGAGGATCGGACTCGTACCGGGCGTACTCGGCCGGATCCGACAACGCGGCGAGGTGCCGTGCCGGGCGTCGCGGGCCAGGCGGGACTTCGCGGACACCCCCTAGACACGTACGGGACATCCCCCGGGGAGGACGTCCCGTACGTGGGAGGCCCAGGCGGCGGGCCCGGGCGTGGGCCACCGGGGGCCGCCCGCGGGTCCGGCGGGCGAGGCGCCGTCAGAGGCCGTCGCCGGTTGTTCCACCGTCGTACGGGTCGCGCTCGCCGAGCGAACCGTCCGGCCGGGTCATCGTCGAGCACTCCTCCCACCGAGGATCGGCCGGCCGCTCGGCGAGGATGTCGCGCGCCCGCGACTCACCCCAACTGGTCGCGTACCACGGCTCGTCCGCGCCGCCCAGGTCCCGCTCGATGCCCTCCAGCGCGCAGGAGCGCAACGGCTCGGGGAGCGTGTCGAGCGCCGGTACGGCGTCGGCGGAGAGCTGCTGGAAGTAGTTGATGTCGATCTTGTCGGAGGTCCGGTAACGCTCGACGTTCCGCTCGGCGACGAGCGCGTCCGGCGAGATCAGACCGAAGATCAGGACGCCCGCCGCACCGCTGACCGCGACGGCGCGCGGCAGCCAGCGCCCGCCGACGGCGCCGGCGGCCATGATCAGCACGATCACGAGGCCCAGCCACAGCTCCATCGCCGCCACCGAGACGCGCAGCCGCGTCAGCCCGTACGCGTCGACGTACAGGTCCATGCGGCGCAGCGCGGACGCGACGACGACCAGCGTGAGGGCGCACAGGACGCCGAGCACCGCGTTGACGAGCGTGCGGTCACGGGCGCCCTCGCGCGGCGCCCAGCGGCGCGCGAGACCGATCACGAGCAGGGTGAGGAGGGTGGCGCCGAGCAGTTGCCAGAAGCCCTGCGTGGCGTACTCGGAGTAGGTGAGGCCGGTCTCGCTCAGCACCTTGTCGTAGCCGCCGAACAGCACGGTCAGCTGCACACCGATGAAGACGGCGAACAGCAGGTTGAGGACGACCAGCGGCAGCGCCCACTCGACCCGGCCGCGCGCGGCCCCGGGCTTGACGGTGATCCGGTCCCACCGCAGCGGCGCCGCCGCCGTGTGCGCGGCGGCGAGCGCCCCGACGACGCCGACCACGAACAGCACCGTGCGCCACGGTCCGTCGGCGACCGAGACGTCGGGCGTCAGACCACCGAGCAGATCGGCGAAGGCGGCGTCGGCGCTCGCGAAGAGCGCGCCGAACACGATCAGCAGTACGAGGGCGACGGCCGCCGTACGGAGGACGGGTGCCCACCGGCCGCGCGAGCCCTCGGCGCGCTCGCGTACGCCCCGTACTCCCCAGAAGAGGCCCGTACCGAGCGAGCCGAACAGCCCCAGCGGGCCGAGGATGACGCCGAGCCAGGTGCGGCAGCCGTGCAGGGCGAGCGAACCGAGCCCGAGCGCCGCCGTCACGGCGAGGAACGTCGGCCACCCGGCGTCGCGCAGGGCGGGCACGGAGAGCAGCGCGACGCCGCCGACGGCCCAGACCAGGGTCCAGGGGCGCGGTCGCCGTCCGGCCTCGCGCGCGGCGAAGTACGCGGCGAGCGCGGCGGGCACGGTGACGATCAGCAGGTTGAGCCCGAGACCGTCGCCGAGCAGCAGGGCGCTGAGCAGACCCGTGACGGCGACGCACCACAGGGTGGCGACGCGGATGGCGGCGGGCTCGTCGGAGCTGATCTCGCCGATCCAGACGGGGGGTTCGTGCGGGGCCGGCTGCCACTGCTGCCAGTTGGGCGGCGGCGTCGGATGAGCGGGACGCCGCTGCTTCGGGGGGCGTCCGGTGTGCGTCGGTGCGGGCCCTCGGGGCGCGCCCCCCGTCGCCGCCCCGGCACGCGCCGGGGCGCGGGTGTGCGCCGGTACGCCGCCGCGCGGGTGCGGCACCGCGTCCTCTACGTCCTCGGCCGGAGCGGCTTCGCGCGGCTGGGACGTCTCCGGTGATTGCCGCGACTGCGGTTCCTTGCCCTGCGTGCCCTGCTTCCGCCGCGTCTCCTGCTCGCGCGCCGGACCCGGCTCCGGCTCCCCGGCCGATGCCGGTTCCGGCGTCCCACTCGAATTCGACGGTGTGTCTGACACTGGCCCCCCTCACCGCCCGGTGCCGTGCGCACGGCGACTGGGCGGCGCGCGGATCCCGGGCTCACGTAAGCGCACGCCCGTCGGTGATCAACGCGGCGGCATGGGCCGAGGCTAGCGCCAGGCGGCGGAGTCACCACTTCCGGAGCCAGTCTGTGGCGGGACCGTGACAGTGGAGGCGGAGCGCCCTCTACAGAGAGCTCACCTTCGGAAGGCTCTGCCTGCCCTCCCGCCGCGGTTCCCCTCTTCAGGAAGCCGACTCTTCAGGAGGCCGGCGTCTTCAGCGCGGTCCCGCGGGCAGCCAGCCGGGCAGCGCTTCCGTCTGCTCCACCCACCGCGCCGGTGGCGCGCCGGCGTCCACGGCGGCGACCACTCCCCCGACGATGGCGCAGTTCGTGTCGACGTCCCCGCCCACCTGCGCCGTGGTCCAGAAGGCCCGTTCGAAGTCGCCGAGCGAACGCGCCGCCGACCAGAGGGCGAACGGAACGGTGTCGTGCGCCGTCGTACGCCGACCGCTGCCGAGCACCGCGGCGACGGTCGCCGCGTCGTCGTAGTCGAGCATGTCCCGCGCCCGGCGCAGCCCGGCTCCCACGGCGCTGCGGGGCACGAGCGCGATGACGCCGTCGAGCAGGTCCTCCGGGGCGGGCGGTCCGGCGGGCCCGGCGGTGAGCGCCGCGGCGGCGGCCACCGCCATGGCGCCGGCCACGGCCTCGCGGTGCTGGTGCGTCGTGTAGGCGGAGATCTCCGCCTGGTGCGTGGCCTGCTCGGGGTCGTCGGCGTACCAGGCGCCGAGCGGGGCGATGCGCATGGCGGCGCCGTTGCCCCAGGAGCCCTGTCCGTTGAAGAGTCCGGAGGCCAGTTCCCGCCAGTCGCCCCCCTCCCTGACCAGCCGCAGCATGCGGTTCACGGCGGGGCCGTAACCGCGGTCGAAGTCGTGGTGCGTGGCGAAGGAGTGCGCGAGCGCGTCCTGGTCGATACGGCCGTGCGCGGCGAGGACGGCCACGACGGAGGTGGCCATCTCGGCGTCGTCCGTCCACTGCCACGGTCCGGGCGGCAGTTCGCGCCGCTTCAGCAGCGGATAGTTCACGGGGACGAAGAACTGTGAGCCGAGGGCGTCCCCGACGGAGAGCCCGCGCAGGCTGGCCAGGGCGCGCCGGAAGCGCGGGTCGAGCGGAGTCGGATCGGACGGACTCGGGTCGGACGGACTCGGGTCGGACGGGTTCGGGTCGGCGGGAGAGGGTGTGGTGTCAGCGGTCATCGCCCGTTCACTCTAACTGGTGATGCCGTACGGCTCCGGGGTCCGCCAGCGCTCGAACGGCCGGTCCAGCGTGTACCGCCCGTCCTCACCGAGCAGCAGCGTCCGCGACTCCCCGTTGCGGGGATTGGACAGTGACTCGAACTCGGCGACGGACCAGTGGAACCAGCGCATACAGAAGAGGCGCATGGTCAGCCCATGGGTGATCAGCAGCACGTTCGCGGGATGGTCGGACGCCTCGAAGCTGCGGTGCAGACTCTCCAGGAAGGCGCCGACCCGGTCGTACACGTCGGCACCGGACTCGCCCTGCGCGAAGCGGTAGAAGAAGTGCCCGTAGGCGTCGCGGTACGCCTTCTGGAGCCGTACGTCCTCGCGGTCCTGCCAGTTGCCCCAGTCCTGTTCGCGCAGCCGGGGCTCCTCGCGCACCCGGACCAGCCCGGGGTCGAGGCCGAAGGCGCGGAAGGTCTCGTGGGTGCGGCGGTACGGCGACACGTACACGCTGACCCGCTCCCGGCCGAACACCTCGCGCAGCCGCGCACCGGTCTCCTCGGCCTGGCGCCATCCGCTCTCGGTGAGCCCCAGGGCGTGGTCGGGCTCACGTTCGTACACGGTGTCGTCGGCGTTGCCCTCCGACTCGCCGTGCCTGACTAGGACGATGCGTCGCGGTCTCACCATGGGTCGACCCTAGATCGGCCGGCCGGGGACGGGGCGGCGACCCCCGCCGCTCGCGTCACACCCGTCCCCGTCGTCACACCGTCCAGGTGGGTTCGAGCTGGACGACGTCGCCCGCCAGGGCCGCCACGTCCGCAGCGGTCTGCGCGCGCAGCGTGAGCCGCTCCACGCGCTCGATCCGGTACTTGCCGTGCTCGGCCGCCGACTGCCACATCGACAGCACCAGGAACTCGTTGCCCGGCGCGTCCCCGAACAGTCCGCGCACCATCCCCGGCGAGCCGGCCATCGCCGGATTCCACACCTTCTCCTGCATCAGCGCGAAGTGCTCGACCCGCTCCTCGCGCACCTTGCAGTGAGCGATCCGGACCACGTCCGCGTCCGTGAACTTCGGCTCGAAACCCGTCTTCACATCGAAGCGGTAGTCGAAGAGCTTGGCCTGGGGGTCCCTGAACGTACCCGACTGCGCGGCGGCCAGCCGGTCGTGGGAGCGCGCCATAAAGGAGTCGTA